>NZ_JBIAGO010000004.1:177008-477725 GCF_042869775.1 Streptomyces sp. NPDC006711 | reverse complement strand
ATCAATCCGCCACGACGGCTCGGGATCCTGCGACGATCACTAGATCAGCAGCTCAACGCATCACTCATACAGTGATCCTTCATGGATTTGTCAGAGGGCGCCGGCCCAGTCGGAGTGCGGGTACAGGCGTGAGCGACCTCCCGCACTTGCTGTCGACTCAGGGCCGCCTCATCCTGCTGGGTCTAGTCGGCCAGGGCCTGATGCTGGCCCACGAGGCGGGGACGTAGTGCACGGCGTGCGCGCCGGTCCCATCCGCGTAGCAGGCACCCGCTGCGGCCCGCCAAGCCTCCAACTGTCCTACAGCATTTGAGGGCATCGGATAGGCGAGCATTTGCGCATCTAACTCGCCCGCGCCTCGCCACCCCAATGCCCACCGCGTTCCCCCTCTTTGCAGCCCCACCCCATTGACCGGGATCAGCCCGCGTCATCAGTACGTCGAAGAACGGCTTCCTCGTCGCGGGCCGACACAGCTCGGTCAGCCCTGGCCAGCGCTCCGGAAAGCCAGGCGCTGCTGACTCTGCCGCCACCACTCAGACACGGCCCGTCAGCCCCCTGACCAGCACAGACCAATCCGCCTGAACCACACAGCGATAAAGAAATCCCACGCCAATCACTACATTCCAAGACGATCACTGAATCTGCACTCCAGAGCCCCTCCGGCTTCCGCACCTCCACGGAAACCCCAGCTCAGAGACGCACCGCACCACAGCAAAACATCCTGAAACGATCACTAGATACCCAGGCCAGCACATCACTCATCTAGTGATCACTAATGGATTTGTCACACGGCCTGGTCCCGGTCGTCGGCGTCCAGCCAGCTCGTCTTCACCAGATCCCGCAGAGTTCCGCGCGGGTAGAGGGCCACCTCGTACAGCCAGCCGTCCGCGCCGTGGCGGAGGCTGCGCTCGTATTCACCGGAGTCGTCGAAGGCGAAGCACGACAGGACGCCACCGGCCTCTTTCGCCGCGGCGACCGCGTCGTCGACCGTCGCGTAGATCTCGGTGAAGTCGCCCCAGGGTGTGGACATGGGCCCGAAGGTGTAGTCGTCCTTCGCCATCAGCTGCGGCAGGACGGCCGCCATCGCCGCGAACGTGGCGGCGTTGCGCGACGCCGCGCTCTTGCGCTGCTGGGCCTGCTTTGCGTGCTTGGCCGCCCGCTTCTGCTGCGCTCTCTTCCCCATCGTTCCCGCCTGTGTCGAAGTTGTGCCGTATCGACCGGTAAACGGGGTAGAAGGACGTTCGTCACGCGATGTCTGGAGTGGTCAGTCACGTGCCATGAACGACGTCGGGCTCCGGGAACGCGCGGCGGGACAGCTCCCGCATCGCGGCGGTCTGCCGCTCCACCGCTGCCGTGATGTCCGGGTCGGTCCGGGGCGGCGGCGCGGCCTGGCGGTGGGCCTCGATCGCACGGCGGTAGCCGTCCGGCGGCGTCGGGCGTTCCACCGGCGCGACGGGTGTGGCCGGCGTCGGGGCCGGGGCAGCGGCCGCCCTGGCGGGGCCAGCCGTCACGGGCGCTGGCGCCAGGACGTGCACGGTACGGACGTGTCCATCCGGCACCCGCTCGTTGGCCGCCGCGATCAGCTGCTCTGCGCACCGGCGCGGCTCCGTGCCGTACGCGGGCGCGCGCGTCGGGGGCGACGTCCAGGCGGCCAGTGTTCGCGTCGAAGCCCACGGCCTGGACGTGACCTGCGAGCTCGGGCACGGCCGCGGCGACGATGGCGTCGAACTGGGCGAGGACGCTGCGAAGGCAGAGCCCAGCGCCTGACGCTCCACCGGTCAACCCGTCTGCTCCGGACGACTAATATGTGCACACTTATGTAATGTGGTGTGCATGACGGAGACGGCGTACTCGATTGTGGAAGCTCGGGCCCGCCTCGGGGCCATCGCCCGCGAGGTCAGTGCAACGCGTGAACCGGTCGCCATCACCGACCACGGTCACACCATCGCCATCCTGATGAGCCCCGCAGACGCCCTGGAACTCCAGGAGATGCGCGCACTGGCGGCCCACCGCGCCCGCCAGGCACGGGGTGAGAACGCCGGCGTCCCGCACGATGAGGCCTACCGGCGTGTGTTCGGGGATGAGGCGTGAGCTACGAGGTCATCTGGGAACCCGAAGCCCTCGCCCAGGCGGAAAAGTTCGCCAAGGACGACCCGGCGGGGGTGCGGCAGGTCTTCACCGCCGTCGACCACCTCGCCGTCGAACCGCGCCCCGAGGGTGCCTTCGGCAGCGCCGACGTGCTGCGCATCCATGTCGGGGTCTACCGGGTGCTGTACGAGATCAGCGATCAGCAGATCCGGGTCAGCGTCATTCACCTGGGACGCCTGCGCTGAATATGAGCGGCGGCTGGGAGGGTCTGACCGGCGCGGCGGGGAAGACGGCCATGGGTTCGGTGGAGCTGTCCGACCGTGCGCGTCAACGCGTCCTGATGCGGCGGATTCTGCCGGTCGCCACGCGTGACGCGGTCCGCCAGGAGCGGCCCGTCGTACTGTTCGTGGCGGGGCCGCCGGGCAGCGGCAAGACAGTCGTCGCCGACCTTCTGCACGCGGTGCTGGAGGGCCGGGGTGGTGCGGTGCGGGTGGGCAGCGACATGTACAAGGTTGAGCATCCGGCCTATGCCGAGGCCTTGGCCGAGGACGTCCGTACGGCCGGGGTTCTGGTCCGTGCGGACACGCGTGTATGGCAGGCCGGGGTAGAAGAGCACGTGCGTGAGCATGGGTTCGACGCGGTGGTGGAGACTGCGCTGGCTGATCTGGAGCAGTTCCGTGCGGATGCGGCTGCTTACCGGCGTTCGGGGCACCGGATCGAAGTCGCGGCCGTCGTCACCGCCCCCGCGCTGAACCAGCTCGGGGTGCTGGACCGCTATTTGGCCGGGAGCGTGCGGTATGTGTCCTGGGAGAACCAGGCCCACTGCACCCGGCAGATCCCTGCCGTTCTGGAGGCCATTGAGGCGGAGCAGCTCGCCGACCGGGTCGTGCTGCTGCGCCGGGGCTGTGAGCTGATCTATGACAACGAGTTGGACTCCAGTGGTGGGTGGCGTCGGCGGCCGGCGGCATCGCGGGCCTGGGTGCACGAGAGTGGCCGGCCCTGGTCGGCGCGGGAGACGGCGGTGTTCCGGAGTGGCCTGGCCCTGGCGGGCCGCCAGGTGGAGCTTGCCCCGCTCGAGGACGACCAGCGCCTGGCGGTGCGCCGGGATGCGGAGCGGGCGGCGGCGCTGGCCGAGCCCGTGCAGCGCCGCGCTCAGGCGCGCACCCGTGCTCCGGGCGTCGACTATCACCGGCTGTCTCCGGACGAGCACGACTTCATCTTCGATGAAATGCTCGCGCCGACCTATCTGAGCGGCGTGGTCGGGCGCGAGGACCCGCGGGTGGTCTACGTCATCGGGCAGCCGGGCGCGGGCAAGCTCGCCACATCACGCATGGTCAAGCGGGCCATGCGGCCGGGGACCACTCGCCTGGAGGGCGACGACTTCAAGGCCGCGCACCCCGACTACTACCAGCTCCTGCGGGACGATCCCCGCAGTGCCGGGGCTGCGATCCGGGCCGACTACCGGGCCTGGTTCACCCGCGCGGAGCGCCATGTACGCGAGCGGCGCGGTGATGTCCTGATCGAGGCCGCGCCGGGCAGTGCTGCTGAATTCCTGGACAGCGCGCTGCCGTTCGCGGCCGAGGGGTGCGGACGTTCACGTATTTCCCCGGGGCTGAGTTCACGTAATTCCCCAGCCCCGGGCGCCGATGGCGGCTACTTGACTGACGGCTTGGTGGGCTTGTCGGTGGGGTTCTTGGGGCGCTTGTTCGGACGGTCGCTGGGGCCGTTCATGATGACCTGATGGCTGGTGTTGATGAGCCGGTCGAGGAGGGACTCGGCGACGACGGGGTTGGGGAAGAGGGGATACCAGTCGCTGGGTGCCCGGTTGCTGGTGATGATCAGGGACCGGCCCTGCCGCTCAGAGACGAGTTCGTAGAGGTCGTCGGCGTGGGCCGCGGAGAGCTGGCGCATGGCGAAGTCGTCGAGGATGAGCACGTCGGGCCGTACGAGTTCTCGGATCCGTTTCTCCCAGGTGCGGTCCGCGTGGCCGCCGGCGAGTTCGGCGAGGATCCGGCTGGTCTTGGCGAAGCGGACGTGGGCACCCTGCCGGACGGCGAGGTGGCCCAGGGCCTGGGCGATATGCGTCTTGCCCACCCCGACCGGACCGAACAAAATTACGGACTCGCCCGCATGCAGCCAGCGCAGGGCGCCCAGGTCCCGGATCTGGGCGGCGGGCAGTTTCGAGGAGGCGGTGAAGTCGAACTCCTCCAGAGTGACCTGCTGCTCGAACTTCGCCCGCTGCAGGCGTCGTTGGAAGGCAACGGTCTCGCGGCGGGTGATCTCGTCCTGGCAGAGGACCTGAAGGAAGTCGAGGTGGCCCAGTTCACCGCCGTGGGCTTGGGCGAGGCGGGCGTCGAGGGTCTCCAGCATCCCCGACAGCCGCAGGGACTTGAGTGACTCGCGCAGGGCGGTGTCCATCACGCTCATCGTGCCGTCACCTCGTCTTCGCCGTGGACCTGGTCGTCGAGGGTGTCCTCCGGGATGTCCAGGGGCACGACGGAGCCGAACAGTCCCTGCGGGCCGTGGAGGAAGGCCGCGGCGCCCGCGTCTCCGCTGGTCTCGGGCTCGGGATCGGTCTCGGTGCCGGCGATGAGGATGCCCTTGATGGTGCGGTAGGACGGGTCGCCGACCGTGATCGCTCTCGCGCAGGCCGCTTCCAGTCGCGTGTCGCCGTACTTCTTGCGCAGTTCGAGAACCCCCTGGGCTGCGCGGAGCCGGTAGAGCGCGTTGACCTCCAGGAGCTGGTCGACGACCTCGCGGCAGGCGTCGCCAACCTCGGACGCCTGGGTGCGGCACCAGATGGGCGTCTTCATCTGGAAGGCGATCTTCTCCGGCGGGTAGTCGCTCTTGTCCGTGCGTTTTCCGTGGTCGAGGGCGGCGTGG
The DNA here is from genome assembly GCF_042869775.1 of Streptomyces sp. NPDC006711. Classification (NCBI taxonomy): domain Bacteria; kingdom Bacillati; phylum Actinomycetota; class Actinomycetes; order Kitasatosporales; family Streptomycetaceae; genus Streptomyces; species Streptomyces sp. NPDC006711. The sequence continues at coordinate 472,757 of NZ_JBIAGO010000004.1, read as the reverse complement.
GTCTTGACCAGGTCGCCGTTGAGGAAGACCTGCACCATAGTGGCGGTGGAGCGGACGTCGACCTTGCGGCCGATCAGCTTCCAGGGCACCGAGTAGAGGGTGCGGGCGACCTTGATGTGGATGTCCGGGCCGACGGTGGCCGTCGACCAGCGGGCCAGGGTGAACGGAGTGGGCGGCAGCGGCAGCAGGGCGGCGGCCTCGACCGCGCCGAACACGGCCATCGGGGCCGCCCCGCCCAGCGGCCGGCACTGCCGCCGCCCGGCGACCTGCTGGGCCCAGGTGACGGCCTCGGTCTGCATGTGCTCGATCGAGGTGAACTCCCGCCCGCGCCAGAACGAGTCGCGGACATAGGGCATGGGCCGCTCCACCCTGGGCTTGTCCTTGGGCTTCAAGGCTCTCGCCGGGTCCACCAACGCCCCGTAGTGGGTGGCGAGTTCGGCATACGCCTTGTTGATTTTCGGGTCGTAGAGATCGGGCTTGTCGACGCCGGTCTTCAGGTTGTCCGGTACCAGCCGGCGCGGGACGCCGTCGAAGTAGCGGAAGGCCGCGACGTGTGCCTCGGTCCACGCGTGCTGGTCAAGGTGCAGGACCGGGCGGACGAACATGTGCCGTGAGCAGGGCAGCACCATCACGAACGCCCAGACGCGGTGCCGTTTGCCGGTGCGGGGGTTGGTCCACTGGCCGAGGAACCCGTAGTCGATCTGGGCTTCCTCGCCCGGCTCGACCTCGTCGCGCAGGACGGTGACCTGCGAGCGGCTCACCTCGTCGGGCAGCGTGGCGTGGACCCAGCGGCGGAACGAGGAGATCGACACCTTCAGTTTGTGCTCGTCCCGCAGCCGCTGGTGGATCGTGGAGACCGTCACGGTCCCCAGCAAGTCCTTGATGTAGTCGCGGTGTTCGTCGATGTCGGACCAGGTGACCTGCCGCAGTCTCCTGTCGACGAGGCCGGGGAACCAGCCCTCGATCAGCCCGGCCCAGTCGGCCTCGCTCATCGGCGGGCCGCCCGGGGTGATCCCGGACGCCTCCGCCGGGGCCAGGTACTTCCTGACCGTCTTGCGGTCCACCCCCAGCGACGCTGCCAGCGCGCTCTTCGAGCGGCCTGCGTACCAGTGGACGTAGATCTCGGTGATGTCGACCACGACGAACGTTCTCCTCGCCATCCCGGCTGCCCATCGGCCATCAGAACCACGGGGCGAGGAACATGAGCAGCTCCGCGACGACCAGGTCCCTCGATCCCGGACTCCGCGCTACCCATGGAGAATCCGGAGGAACCTCCATAGAGAATTACATGACGTTCAAACCGCTCAGGATGGGGAAAATCGCCGTCGATGCCGGGATCAGCGGGAGGGTTTCTCCCAGGTCAGCGAGTACCGGCGCAGCACGTGGCGGCGGTAGCGCACGCCGGGCAGCAGCAGCCGGGCAGCAGCCCGCACCTGCCCATAGCTCATCTGCGGGTCGGCGACCGGCATGCCCTGCGGGCCACGCGCGCGACGCAGCACCTTCGTGATCCGCACGATCGGGGCTGCCGCGATCAACGCCGCCCACTCCGTCACGCTCGCCTCGCGGGCCAGACCGACCACCACCAGCGTGCCGCCAGGCCGCAGCAGCTCACGCATGCGGACGAGGGCCGCCTCGAAGTCCATGTGATGGATCGTGGTCACCGAGCAGACGAAGTCGTACTCCGCAGCAGGAAGTTCCGCGGTGAGGAAGTCTCCTTCGATGAAGGTGAGTTGCGGGTCGCCCGCAGCAGACTCGCGTGCACAAGCGATCATGTCCGGCGACTTGTCGATCCCAGTGACGTGTTTCGCCCGCCCGGCGAGCTTCCGCGCCAGCAGCCCGTCCCCGCAGCCGACGTCCAGGGCATCGCCGCACCCCTCGGGAACAGACCGGAGGATGCCTGGGTGCCGGGCAACGTTGGTGTTCCAGTACGGCTCTTCGGCGGGCTGGCGCATCGGATCATCGTAGAGGCCGGTCATGGCCTGCCGAGTGCACACCGACGGATTCGCCGTCCCCATGGGGAGTCGTGATCGCAGGGAAGGGGAATTACGTGACGCTGATCATGCAGATCGTGGGGAATTCTCTGACCGTCGACACGGCGAGAAGGTCGTGGGCGAGGCCGGTCTCGCTGGTGGTGCCCGGGCCCGGGTGGAGGGTGATCCGGCCGGACGGCACGTGGTGGGCGGCCAGGGCGGTGTGCGTGTGGAGCACGTCGTCATGACGGTCGGTGACCACGGCGACGGGCGGTGGCGTGGCGGTCATGCGAGGCGGCTGAAGGCCCAGCGCAGCAGTTCCCGGTCGGCCCGGGGCCGGCCGGTGCGGGCGAGCCCGGTACGGGTGTGGGCGGTCAGCTGGGCCCATGCGCGAAAGTTTCCATGGGCGGCGTGGCTGTCGGCGAATGCGATGTCGTCGGGGTCGGCGTCGGCCCACACTGGATGGAACAGGGGGATGACCTGCTGGACTTCGTCGGGGGTGAGGCGGGTGAAGTGCTGCCAGATGAAGATGCGGGAGGAGAGCATCGGTTCGCGGCGCAGCACGGTGTGGCAGCCCTCGCCGCCGACGAAGATGATCGCGAGCTGGGTTGAGGGTTCGTCCCACAGGTAGCGGAAGTACTCGAACGCCTCGCCGTTGAGCCACTGGGCCTCGTCGACGAGGAAGGTGCGGGGGTGTTCGGCCAGGGCGTTTTTCAGCAGGCGGTCGAACTCGCTGGGGTGGCGGGGCGGCTCGCCGGGCAGGTCGAGGGCGGTGAACAGCTCGTAGCGCACGGCCCGGGCGGTGGGGCGGGCGCGGAAGGTGACCCGTCGGACGTCCTCGCCCGGTTCGAGTTCGCGCAGGCAGGTGTTGACCGCGAGCGTCTTGCCGTGGCCGGCGCCGCCGTGGATGCACATCATGGCGCGGGCGGCGACGGTGTCGGTGATGTTCTCCCGCGCGGTGAGCAGGGCCCGGGTGGTGACGACGGCCGCGTCGGGCAGGTCGACGTACTGGTAGGCGTCCTCGGTCATCAGGCGTCTCCTGCGGGTCGGGAGCCGGGCTCCGGCACAACGTCCGCCGACGGGTCGGCGGGAGCGGAGGCGCTGTGCCGGCCGCAAGGGCGGGCGGGGTGCGCCAGTGCGCCGGAGGCGGGGCGGGCGGGATCAGGTCGGGCAGCGCCAGCCGTGCGACGTCGGTGTAGTCGGCGGCGGCGAGTTCACGCTCGGCCTGGGCGGCCGTGACGGCTCCCAGCCGCTGGGCGGGCTCCGCACTGGTGGTGGGGGCGAATCGCTGGCGACGCAGGCGTTCGGCGGCCTTCGCGTCGGCGCGCAGGCGCCGGGCGCGCTCCGCGCGTGCCTCGCGCAACGCCTGCAGCTGCTCGGGGGTGGCCGCGTCCGCGAGGTGCGCCGGGCCGAGGTGGCGGCCACGGGCGTCGCAGACCTCGATCTCGTGGTCGTGGTGCGGCATGTAGCGCACGCGGACCTGGCGGCCGGCCTGGCCGGTCATCCACGCGGCGGTGTAGGTGCGGCCTCGCCAGCTCACGCCGTGGCTGGTCAGCTTCCGGGGCCGGCCGTCGTCCTCAAGGGTGAAGGCCCACAGGTCGGCGGCGGGGATGTCGGTGACAGGGGTCGGATCGGCCTGCCACGCCTCCAGCGGCGTACGGCCCGACAGGGCTTTCGGGCGGTGCATGGTGTTCCACCAGTTCGTCCACGCCAGGACCTCCGCGGTGAAGTCCTGGAACGACAGGGCGGACACCGCCCCCGTGCTACGTCCGCGCCGCTCCGAGCGCGGCCCGGTGGGCCCGGCGGTGTAGCCGGGCAGAGCGGCGAACAGCATCCGGTCCGCAGCCCGGTTGAGGCTCTCCACCGTGCCCTTCAGATGCGGGCTGTAGGCGGGCAGGTCCTTGACCGTCACGCCCATCGCACCGAGCGCGGTGGTGACGGCGGCCGACAGGAAGTCCTTGCCCCGGTCCATCCTCACCAGCTCCGGCACTCCCCCGGCCGGGCCGTAGGGATCGTCCCGCACCACTGCGGCGCGCAAGGCGGCCAGTACCGACGCACGGGAGGGATGGCCCGGGGTGACAGCGGTACCGGTGATGACCTTGGTGGCGGTGTCGATGAACCAGGTGATCCACGGGCGCACCAGGTCGCCGTCGGCGTCGACCAGCAGCGGGGCCTGAACGTGATCGGTCTCCCAGGCGTGGTTGCGCCATGACGCCGGCCGCTTGCCGAACACGTCATGGGCGCGTGCTGCCTCCGGTCCGCTGGCGAGACCGGCGCGCTCCCCCGCCGTCAGATCGCGGCGCAGCGCGCGCAGGAATGTTGACAGGGACGGGACCGGATCCAGCAGCGGCACCTGCGACAGGGCTGCCCCGCCCGGCACAGCCACCAGGCCGGGCGGGACGGGCCCAGCAGCGCCGGACGCATGTGCTGGTACGCCCCCGGCCTCGGCTGCGGCGCGCTCCACGAGCTGGCGGTGGACTGCGGAGGCGTTGCCGTGCCAGTACGCCAGCAGCACCCGGATCTCCGCGGTGATCTCGAACCTGCTCGTATGGCGGGCTCCAGGGTGCACAGCCGTCTCCGGGCTCCGGGACGCCTCAGCCAGCCACCGCCACACCGTGCGCTCCGATGCCCCCAGGCACTCCCCCGCCAGCCGCACGTGCTGGCGCGAAAGACCGCCCCGGGCCCGCAGCGCCAGCAGGCGGCGTACCGCAGGCGCCCGCAGCGCAACCAGCGACTGCTTTCCGAGCACACCCGCCGGATCCCCCGGCTGCGGCCACTGCCCTCCCGCCTCAACGCCGTGGCCGCCATTGGTGTCCTGTGGTCCGCTGTCCGTCATCGCGCCGTTCCTCCTCCTCGCCGAACGGGGTGCGGTTCTCTGCCGTCGGAACCGGTGTGCTCCTGGCACGTGAGAGGGGCCCGTCATGAGTACGGGCCGAGCCGGGCGCAGGCCTGGTCGATCGCGTCCCGATCCACACCCGCACCGGGGTCGCGGCCCCGGGCTGCACAGACATGCGAGGTGATCTTCGCCCAGGTACGGAAGTTGCCGCGGGCGGTCTGCTCATCTGCCCACACCAGGCCGGCCGGATGAGCGTCCTCCCACACCGGGTGGAACAGACCCAGCGTCCGCGGCACGTCCTCCGCGTCGAGGCGGCTGACCTGATGCCAGGTCAGGACCCTCGATCGCATCGCCGCTGCCCGGGCCAGCGCCCGCTCGCTGCCCGCCCCGCACAAAACCAGGGCAGCCGCACAGCCCGGCGAGTCCCACAGCTGCCGCAGATAGTCCAGCACCGGCGGCGACAGACGCTGCGCGTCGTCGAGGAACAGCACACCCGGCTCGGCCAGCGCCTCCGCCAGCGCCTGGTCGGCCGGTCCGGCACGGTGCGTCAGCGACCCCGACGGCAGCCCCAGCGCCTCGCACAACGCGGCCCGCACCTGCGGCAGCCCGGGCCTGACCCCCACCACCGCCCGCCACACCGGCACCCGGGCAGGCAGCAGGTGCAGAGCCTGCTCGACCGCGACCGTCTTCCCCATCCCCGTGTCCCCGTACACGCAGCCGATCCCCCGCGCGGCGACCGTGTGTCCCACCGCCTCCACCACCCCGGCCACCTGCCGCGTCGACACCAGCCGCGCCCCCGGCGCGTACAGGCGCACCCCACCCGACACCCGGGGACGCGTCACCGCGCCGGGCCGCTGTTCACCGCCCGTGCCGGACAGCTCGGTATCCGGGCCGTCCACGACCGGCGGGCCGTTCGCACCATCTGCGAAGCCGAGTTCGGCCAGTGCCCGGTCGTACCGGCTCGGCTCCACCCGGCCCGACGCCACGCGGGCGACCTGAAGCACCCGGCCCGCCCTCAGCTCGTCCTTCACCGCACGGTGCAGCGTCGCCAAGGACGGCACCAACTCCGCCCCCCACCGCTCAAGCCCGCCCTCGTCCTGCGCCCGGAGCATCCTGCGGCGCAACTCGGCGACGTTCCCGCCCACCTGGGTGAGCACCTCCCACAAGGCGTCGCCCACCGTGAACCCGCCCTGCCGCGGCCACGCCTCCACCCGCCCCTCGCGTCCCTCGGCCAGCCACCGCCACACCGTCCGCTCCGTCACCCCCGCCAAACCGGCCGCGATCCGCACATACAACGACGACAGACCATCCTCACCCCGGTCCACCGCCAACAGCCGCCGCACCACCACCGCCCGCTCCACCCGCCCGGCCACCGCCAGAACGGCCGAACCCGGCAACGCCGCCTGCCCCACCGGGGCCTGAGAAACCGTCACAAGGCCAACCCCACCGCCCCAGCCACCCCCTTCATACGAAGACCGGCAAACCCAACACCGCCGGACCGCGATCTGCTAGCCACACCGTGACAGCCACCCGGTCACCCCACGACAGCGACCAGTTCCACGCCCCGGCCCCGTGGACTACCGTCAGCACCCCGCTCCGCCGACATCGCCCTGTATTGACCCTGGCCCCACCTACGAAGGCACCTGCGTGCCGGCAGTGGCGGCGACTGCCATCCCGGCTCAGCAACCTTCACGCCCGACCGGTCAAACGGCCCCTCGGCAAGAAGGCGCGCCAGCGACTCTTCCCCAGTCAGAGGTGAGGCGCCGGCAGTCAGCGACGCGCCCGGTGCAGGCGCCGGTCCAGTACTGGCCTATGACGTCCGGGCCGACTCTCCAAGATGTGCTCGCATGTCCGGGCTCCCGCCGCGAACTCGGCGCCCGTACGCGCCGTCATCGCCCGGAAGAACGCCCGACCATCCGGCGACTGACTGCTGGTCGTCCAGCGATACCCGGGACCGTCCAGAAGCGCCCTGTCGACGAGACGTGTGCCGAGTCCTTGCCGCTGCACTTCCGGGGAAAGCGAGATTTTCGAAATGACGCCCCGCTCGCACTGATGACAGACCTTCCACACCAGCCGCGCATCGGAAATCCCGTCACGGCCATAGACGCGAACATCCTGAAAACCAGCAGGCCCCGTCGCGGCATGCAGCAGGAAGAACCACTCCGTCCTCGGACGGCGAAGAAGCATCCACCGCCAACGAAACTCATCCAGCCCGTCAGGTGTCCTCACCGGAGGCCCCCTCGCCAGTCCACTGCCGACTCCGAGTCTCGCGGGCATCCCTACCGTTGTCCTTCAAACCATAGGAACAGCCACCCCCATGACAGCCGGCCCACGCAACACCAGCCGGAAAACAGCAGCCGCTTGGTCACCTCATGACAGCAGGCCATGCCCCAACAATCCCGATGACCAGGCATCCAGCACCTTGTCCCGCTGACACCCACCCAACGCCACCAACGCGCCCACTCACACGTCCATGCCGGGGAGCGGCGTGAGGACCGGAAGCCCGCATCGTCATCGACGTCGGTGACGGATCCAGAATCCCCTCGGCCGACGACCTCGCCGCCTACTCCGGCCTCGCCCAAAAGGCCCGCAGCTCAGGCTCCTCGATCCAGGGCGAGCAACCGTCCCGACGCGGAAACAAGCAGCTCAAACCGACGTCCTCTTCGCGATGCTCCGAGAAGGAACCTTCTACCAACCTTCAGCCCTCCCCACCACTTCACCAAACCCATAGAGGCTCCCGGGCGTCGCTGACGAGGCGCGCGGCTGGACGGAGGTTCGCGGGGTGCGGGACGACTGCCTCACGGGGTGGGCCAAGCCGATGACGGCACTGTGTTGAGGTGACATCGGGACGCGCCTTGCGCGAGTGCGTGCGGGCCCTGGCAATCGCCCATCAATATGCTCGACGCGGCGGCGACTGCCTCAACGGCGCAGCTCGCGGAGGCTACGCATATCCGCCCAATCTGCGCCGCGAGAGTTCCGCGTGGAATACCTTTCTAGAACCAGCCTCTAGCTGGTCACACCCCCATGAACCCTCGGCGCGGCGGACGACAGGCATCTCGCGTGGCGCGAATCCGCCCTTGACTTCGTCGCGACAGCGCGGTCACGCTCGACCCGGGGTGTTCACAGTGGCCGATGAATCTCATCGACTGGTAAAAGCGGCCACACCGTATTTTCGGCTCACCTACGGGGGTTGTTGTGCCGATCTTATCCGATGCTGCCCGCGCAGCGATTCAGTTCACCACCGACCAACGCATCTTCTTCTCTTCGCCAGAGCTTTCCCTACTCGGCGTCGAGCAGGTGGCAAACCATGCCGTCCGCCCGAGCCAGGACGTTTCCGACCTCTTACGGGACGGGGGCGGGGTCGGTTTTATCGCATTCCCCTTCCGGCGCGACGAACCCGTCCGGCTCGCGGTCCCGGAACGCACTCTGCGCCTGGCACGAGACTGCGACCACCGTGCGCTCCTCGGTTCCCTGGGGCCTCCGCCACAGATCAACCGGCCGGCGCGGTCCTATTCGTTATGGCCGGTCGAGCAGCCCGAGCAGTGGTGCGGGAACGTCGCCGATGTGGCTGGAGCCGTACGGCGGGGTGAGCTGCGCAAGGCGGTGCTCGCCCGGCGGGTGGTGGTCGTGAGTGACACCGTCATCCCACGGACGCAGGTCCTCAACCGGCTGGCGCAGGCCTTCCCCGGCGCCTATCTCTTCTCCGCGTTCGGCCTGGTCGGAGCCAGCCCCGAGCTGCTGCTCTCCAAGCAGGGGCGCACCGTCGAGTCGAAGGCTCTGGCCGGCACCGTCCGCCGCGGCGGTGACGACGCCTCGGACCGCGAGCTCGCCCGCTGGCTCGTGGAGTCCCCCAAGAATCAGCAGGCACACCGCATCCTGCGCGACATGGTGCTCGAAACGCTGGCACCCCACGCGGTCAGCGTGCGCGTGGCGAAGGAACCACAGATCCTCAAACTCGCCAATGTGCAGCACCTCATGACCCATCTGAAGGTCGAACTCAAACCGGATCACCCGCCTTTCCTGGAATTGGCGGACGCCCTGCATCCGACACCGGCCGTCTGCGGGTGGCCGCGCGAGGCCGCGTACGCAGTGATCGACCGGGTCGAGGACTGGGACCGCGGCCTCTACGGCGGGGCTCTGGGGTGGGTCGATGTACAGGACAACGGCTGTTTGTGCGTGACGATTCGATGCGCCGAACTGGACGGGGCGAACGCGACGGTCTTCGTCGGCAGCGGAATTGTGGCCGACTCGGATCCCGCCGAAGAGCTGGCGGAGACCCGTGCGAAACTCGACGCCCTTCTGCCCGCGCTCATCGCGCCCTGACCGGAGGAGTGCACCATGGCATCGACCGCTGCCCAATTCTCCGGCGTACGCGCGCCGAAGATCCCATTCCCGGCAGATAAGCGCACTCCCCTGGACTGGTCCGTCGCCCCCGTCGCGACGCATTCCCAGGGCGGCCCCACCCTGCTGGAGCCGCCCATGCGGGCGGCTGCCGCAACGGGGCGTCTGCGGCTGTTCGTCGCCTGTGATCTGCGAGGAGCCGTGCGCCTGCACGCACACTCCGCGAAGACGCACCGTCGGCTCACGACGTACGACATCCGCTACCCCGACTGCCACCAGCCCTACGACGCGCCCCTGGGCCGGGACGCGACGCGGCTCGCCTTCGCCGAGGGTGTGTCCCTCAGCCTGTCCGCACCGCCGCCTCACGACAGCGACTTCCCCGGCGGACCTCCGGCACTGTGGATATTCGCGGGCCCCAAAGCGCCCCCGGAGCGCCGTCCCGTACTGCTCCTCGACGCCCCTGACGGCGCCACGTCGACCCCGGCCGCGGACGCGACAGACCGCGTGACCGCGCTGCACCGCACCCTCACCGGGGTCGGCAGCCTGCAGCCGTTCGGCTGGATGGAGGGCTGCGTACTCGACGCGTTGTATGACCTGACCGTCACGTTTCCAGGTGACGGCCGCGCGCGCACCGCACTCGCGGACCATCTGGCCGTCTACTTCCCCGACGGCACCCTGCGGTACGAGGATCCGCGCGGGCGTCCGGCGGACAACCGCCTCTACGGCATCGAGGCCACACTCCCGTACGCGATCCTCGCCAAGCTCGATCTCCTCAATCCGGCTCAGGCCCGGGCCGTTGAGGCCTGGCGGGCCCGGGCGGACGACGAGGGCTGCGTCAAGGACGTACCGACGACCGCCGAAGGTTCGTACACCGTCGCCTATCCCATGGCGGCGATCGCGGGGACGGCCGACCCCTCCCTGCGCGAACTCGCCCTGCGGCAATTGCGGTTGCGGCGCGCCAGGTTGTGCACGGGAGACGACATCCATCTGCGCCTGCTCCCGGACGGCACGCACCTCTACCGCAACTGGGCCCGCGCCTACGCCTGGTACCTGCTGGGCCTGGTACGGACGCTGACGGAGCTCGGCGAAGAGGCGGACACCGGCGGGCTGTGGGACGAGGCCCGGCGGGTCGCGGCGCTGGCCCTTGCCCGCCGCAATGCCGCGGGCATCTGGGACAGCTATCTCGCCGAGCCGGAGACCGGCACCGAGACCTGCGGATCCGCGGGCATCGCCGCGGCCCTGGCCCTGGGCACCGAGCAGCGTCAGTTCGAGGCGCGCCGCGAGGGCGCGGCGGCGCTGCGGGCGTGGGAGGTGCTGGCCGGGAATTATCTCACCGAGGACGGCTGGCTGTCGGGCGGTTCGCCGTCGAACAAGGGCGGCGAGGAGTTGCAGCGCAGCGGCTACCGCATGCTCTCCGGGGTCGGCAACGGCCTGATGGGGCAGCTCGGCGCCGCACTGGTGCGGCTCGGCACCGTAAAGGACTGGACCCGGCCATGAAGACTCCCCAGACCGCTTCCGAAGGCCGTGCGGGGCTCCGGCGGAACGCCACCGAGCAGTCGGCCGGCAGTGCTGGCGCGTCCCGCGTTGCGGCGGACGCCGGACGCGTCCAGGCCACCTTCGCCGCCACCCTGGTCGACGAATGGGCACGGTTCGGGGTCACCGACGCGGTGATCTCGCCCGGTTCCCGTTCGACACCGCTCGCGCTGGCCCTCGCCGCCGACGGCAGGCTGCGGCTGCACATTCGGCTCGACGAGCGCTCGGCGGGGTTCTTCGCCCTGGGCATCGCCCGCCGCACCGGGCGGGTGACGCTGGTCCTGACGACCAGCGGTACGGCCGCCGCCGAGCTGCACCCCGCCGTCGCCGAAGCCGACCTCGGCGGCGTGGCGTTGCTGGTGTGCACGGCCGACCGTCCGCCGGAGCTCCAGCAGGTGGCGGCTCCGCAGACGATGCGGCAGCCGGGCCTGTACGGATCCGCCGTACGCTGGGCGGCCGAAGTCGGGGTGCCCGAGCCGGACCAGGGTCTGTTCTGGCGATCGCTGGCCGCCAGGGCGGTCGCCGAAGCCGCGTGCGGTCCCGTGGGGCCCGGTCCGGTCCACCTCAACCTCGCGTTCCGCGATCCCCTCGTCGCGGAGCCGGGGCCGCTCCCGCCTGCCCGGGCCGACGGGCCGTGGCACCGTGTCGTACGCGGGGCGCGTGCCCCGTCTCCCGAGGCCGTCCGCGATCTGGCGGGGCGGGCCGGGCAGCGTGGCGTCATCGTCGCGGGCAGCGGCGCGGGCGACCCGGAAGCGGTCCGGGCGCTGGCGGACGCGCTCGGTTGGCCGGTGCTCGCCGACCCGCGTTCGGGTGCCCGTACGCCCCACTCCACCACCGTGGCCGCAGCCGACGCGATCCTGCGCGCTCCCGCCGCCCGCGACCGGCTGCGGCCGGCGGTCGTGCTCCACCTGGGCGAGCGCTGGGCCTCGCGCGTCATGACCGAGTGGCTTGCCCAGCCGGCCATCGAGCACCTGGTCGTCGACCCCGACTGGCGGTGGCGCGACCCGCAGCGCAGGGCCGACACCGTGCTGTGCGCCGACCCGACCGCGCTCTGCCGCGCCGGCGCCAAGGCCGTGCCGCACCCCGTCCCGTCCGGCTGGCACGATGCCTGGGCCGACGCCGAGGCCGCCGCACAGCAAGCCCTGGACGCCGTACTCAACAGCTACAGCGACTGGACCGAGCCACGTGTGGCGCGCCAACTGTGGTCGGCCCTGCCGCCGCACACCGCCCTGGTCGTCGGATCGTCGATGCCGATCCGTCATCTGGAGTGGTTCACCGCGCCCCGGCACCGGCCGCCGACCGTCCTGTCCAACCGAGGTGTCAACGGCATCGACGGCGTCGTCTCCACCGCGCTCGGCGCGGCGGCGGCAACCGACGAACCCGTGGTCGCACTGATCGGGGACCTCACCTTCCTGCATGACGCCGGTGCCCTGCTCGGCGCGGCGGACGCCGGGCTCAGCTGCACGTTCGTCGTGGTCGACAACAACGGCGGCGGCATCTTCTCCTTCCTCCCACCCGCCCGGCGGCTGCCCCCCGCCACCTTCGAAGCGCTCTTCGGCACACCGCAGTCCGCCGACATACCGGCCATCGCGGCCGCGTACGGCGTCACGGTCCGCTCCGCCGGCGACCATCGTCAGCTGGATGCGGTCCTGGCCGAACTCGTCGGAAAGCAAGGGGTGTCGGTCATCCATGTCCGCACCGACCGGGAGGCGAACGTCACCGTGCACGAACGTGCGCACTCGGCCGTGGCCATGGCGGTCGACGCCGTCCTGGAACCCGAACGGCCCGGGTGACGGCATGATCCAGGTGGTGGACGGCTTGGTGCTGGGTGTACGGGCCCTCCTGCTCGACCGCCCGGAGTCCCGCAACGCGCTGACGACGTCGATGGCCGAGCTCGTCACCGAGGCCGTGGCGGACGCGGCAGCGGACTTGGGCGTACGCGCTGTGGTCATCGCCACCACAGGAGAGGACTTCGGCGTGGGTGCGGACCGGCACGAGCAACTGGACGCGGCTGGACGGGCGCGCAGGATGCGGGCCTTCTCCCGGCTGCACCAAGCGGTGACCACCGCGCCGAAGCCGGTCGTCGCGGCCGTCGAGGGGCGGTGTGTCGCTGTGGCGGCGGAGCTGGCAGCGGCCTGTGACATCCGGGTCGGCGCCGACGGCAGCGCCTTCCGCTTCCCGGGCGCCGAGATGGGCATCCCCATCGGGGCCGCCCGGCTGGTCGGTGTTGTCGGGCCGGGGGCTGCCAGGGACATTCTCCTGACGTCCCGTTGGGTACTGGCCGACGAGGCGTTCCGAATCGGGCTGCTGCAACGCCTGGTCCCACGGGGTGAGGCACGGGCCGCCGCTGTCGAGGTGGCTGCGCAGACCGCTCGCGCGGACCCGGCCACGTCCTCTCATCTCAAGCGCCAACTACAGACGCACGGCGGCGACGTGGAGCGTATGGAAATCGAACGTCGCACGCTGGACGCCCATTTCGGTCCCGGAGAGGGGGAAGACGAGACATGCGACTGACCGGCATCGCGGGGACCACCGCCCTCATCACCGGCGCGGTCGGCGGCATCGGCTCAGCCGTCGCCTCCTGCCTGGCCACGGCGGGGGCATCCGTGGTGGCGGCCGATATCGACGACGCGGGTGCCACCGCACTGGCGCGGTCGCTGTGCGACCAGGGTGCATCGGCGCTCGGGATACGTCTGGACGTCACCGACTCCGCCGCAGTGGAACGGGTCGTGGAGACGGTCGAGCGCAGAGTCGGCCCGATCGGCGTTCTGGTCAACGCGGCGGGAGTGCTGGGCCGGGTCGCCGCACTCACCGCGTACGACGACGCGGAGTGGCAGCGGGTCTTCGCCGTCAACGCCCACGGCCCGTTCAACTGCATGCGTGCGGTGGGGCGGCGCATGGCTGACCGCCGCGCGGGCCGCATCATCACCATCGGGTCGAACAGCGCCACCATCGTCAAGACCGGCCAGGGGCTGTACGGCGCCTCCAAGGCGGCGGCCCACTACCTCACCAACTGCCTCGGCCTGGAACTCGCCGGGCTCGGAGTGCGCTGCGTCGTCGTGGCGCCGGGCACCACCGAGACCGCGATGTCCCGCGCCAACTGGCATCTCACCGGCCGCCGCGAGGCACTCCTGCACGGGGAGCCGGACCGCTATCGCGTCGGCATCCCGCGCGGGCGCTTCGCGGATCCGCAGGAGATCGCCTCCGTGGTGGGGTTCCTCGCCTCGGACCAGGCGGCACACCTCACGGTCACCACCGTGACGGTGGACGGGGGTTCGTCCCTGAGGCCATGAGTCAGCCGGCCACCCCGGCACCTGCCCACCCCGCCACCTGTCACCCCAACAAGGGGAGTATCCGCATGCGCGTCGACCGGATCGATCTGTACGTCATCGAGCTGCGCCTCAACCATGCCTTCCAAGCCAGCACCCACGGCGCCGGCACACTGCGGCACGTAGTGGTGCGGGCAAGCGCCGAGGGGCTGGTGGGCTGGGGCGAAACACCGGCGCCCGTGGACCCGTACTACACGGGCGAGACCACAGACACGGTGTGGTCCGTCGTGCACGACTTCCTCGCGCCGGCCGTCCTGGGACGCGCATGGAACACCATCGAGGAGTTCACAGCGCTGTACTCCCGGGTCAAGGCCAACAACTTCGCGCGCAGCGGCATCGAGATGGCCGCCTGGAACCTGCTGGCTGCCGCGACCGGCCGCCCACTGCCCGACCTTCTCGGCGGCGCCGCCCGCACTACCGTCGAATCGGGCGTCAGCCTCGGCATGGACCACGACCTCGGGCGGCTGTGCGACACCGTCCAGCGCCACGTGGACCAGGGCTACCGCCGGGTGAAGCTCAAGATCGGCCTCGACGCGGACGTGAGCGTGCTGGAGAGGGTACGTGACCGGTTCCCCACCCTGCCGCTCATGGTCGACGCGAACTGCGCCTATACCCTCCAGGACGTCCCCCACCTGCGGGCGCTCGACGCCTTCGACCTGATGATGATCGAACAACCCCTCGCCTGGGACGACTTGACGGAACACGCCGTACTGCAACAGAACCTGCGCACACCGATCTGTCTCGACGAGAGCCTCACCTCCGCCAAGCGGACCCGCCGCGCCCTCGAGCTCGGCAGCTGCCGGGTTGTCAACGTCAAACCGGCCCGGTTGGGCGGCCTGTTGGAGGCCAAACTGACACACGACGCCTGTCTGGCAGCCGGGACACCGGTCTGGTGCGGTGGCATGCACGACTTCGGGATCAGCCGCGCGGCCAACGTCGCGCTGTCCTCCCTGCCCGGCTTCACGCTGCCCGGCGACAACTCCGGCTCGGACAAGTACTTCGACCGGGACATCGTCACCCCCGAGACCCGGGCCAAGGACGGTTTGATCGACGTCCCCAATCAGCCTGTCGCGTACGAGGTCGACATGGGTTTCTTGGCCGCGCACACGCGAAGGCATGCGCGGCTGACGGCAGACGGATGAGCGCGGAGGGGTTTGACGATGATCACGGCGGGGACTGACGGCTGACCACCAAAAGGAGTGAGGGCTGAGCGCGGTCAGAGACGGCCGGCGCCGCCTTCGAAGAGCCCCCGGACGGCCCCCCGGTCCGGCTTGCCCACGCCCCGCACGGGCAGCTCGGCCAGCACTCGTACAGCCTTCGGCGTGGCCGCAGCCCCGAGCCGGACCCGTACCGCACCTGCCAGTTCACCCTCCGCACCCGCCCCGAGGGCACCCGGCTCGTCGGGCACGACGGCCGCAACCACGATCTGCCCCCAGTGGCCGTCGGCCACGCCGACGACGCAGGCGTCGCCCACCCCGGGCTGCTCGCGCAGGATTGCTTCCACCACTGACGGTGAAACCTTCACCCCTCCCGTGATGACCACGTCATCAGCCCTGCCGAGCACGTCCAGACGGCCGCCTGCACGCCACCGGCCGAGGTCGTCCGTACGGAACCAGCCGCCCGAGAAGGCCCGTGCCGTCAGCTCCGGCTCGCCCAGGTACCCGGAGGCCAAGGTCGGCCCGCCAAGGAGTATCGGCCCTGGGGTGTCCCACTCTGCGGGGCCTTCGGCGTCGAGGTGCCGCGAGTCGTCCACGACCCGCACGCGCACACCGTCGAGCGGCACCCCGTCGTAGACACACCCGCCGGCGGTCTCGCTCATGCCGTACGTGGTCACCACCCGCACCCCCGCCTCCCGGGCGCGGTGAATGAGCTCGGGCGGCACGCCCGCGCCGCCCAGCAGAACCGCGTCGAAGGCGCACAGGGCTTCGACGGCCGCGCCGCCCGCTCGTAACAGACGTACGAGCTGGGTGGGGACGAGCGCGGTGTACCGGCAGTCGGCCGAACGGAAATGCTCGGCGCGGAACCCGTGGCACGAGTCGTGGATGACAGGTGCGCTCCCCGCCAGCAACGACCTCACCACCACTTGCAATCCCGCGACATGGTGGGACGGCAACGCCAACAGCCAACGGCCCGGGCCGCCCAGCCTGGCGTGCGTCGCCTCCGCGGACGCGCGCAAGGCGTCGGCCGACAGCAGCACGCCTTTGGGGTGGCTCGTCGAGCCGGACGTCCCGACGACGGCCGCCGTACCGTCGGGCACACCGGCGGTGACGTCGAACGACGGCCGCGCAGCAGCGGCCGCCACAGGCAGGACCGCGGGACCGCCACCCTCCAGCGCGGCGCCGACCGCCGCAGCCAAGGCCGCCGTCGACTCCTGCGACCCGTCACAAGGCAGTGTCACCAGCATCGTCGCCGCCCCCCCGTCGAGCGCCTGGGGGTACGCCCCCAGGCCACCCTGCGTACCCCAGATCCTGCTCCCATCAGTCTAACTGCCCTATGCGATGGCGGAGTTGTGAAGACCTCAACGGGGGGGTGCCGCCGCCGCGCTGTCCGGCACCCCCGAACTCACCCTCACCGAACAGCCGGCCCACTACTTGGAGACGGACGCCACATCTGCCTGGACCGGCTACCCGTACCCTTCACGTCTCGCGAAGAGGGGCAGCATAATGCCGCAGTGCCCCGCCCGGATGGGCAGCCCGCCGTGCTCAGTGCCGAGATGACCGGATCTGAGCGTAACGGGTTCACCCCGTAGCCGTCGGCGGGCTGAACCCCCGAACGGATCGTCAAAGGCGCGTTATGCGGTGAGGACCGGCTTGGCAAGCGCCCACAGGCCGTCCGGAACGATCCAAGCCCACCGCCCACTCCCCATGCCAGAACGACGCGCCACTGAGTGGTGTGCATCGTGAAGTAGCAGGTCACCGGCCTGGTGTGCGTCGGCTCCGGGGTACTCATGCTGGTGAGGGGAGGGTGACTTCGGTGGAGATCGTCGGTCAGCGGGCGACTTCCCCGTTTGTGAGGACGAGCAGGCGTGGGCGCCCTCCCTTATCGTCGCTCACTGCCGCGGGCGCCGCCTAAATCCGCTGGCGGCCAACGCCTCGCCCTGCGACAGTGCGGGAATGGAGTGGAGAGCCGTCTCCATGGCGGACGTCGACGCCCTCGCCGAACTGCTCGGCCGGGACGAGGAGGCGACGGTCGGTCGCCGCGAGTCCGGCCCCGCCGAGGCGCGCAGCATGCTGGCCGCCCCCAAGTCTGGACCTGCCCTCCCGCACGTGGACCGCGTCGGGGCCCGACGGCGGCCTGCTCGGCTTCGCCGCCCTCCATCCCGCGCCTCAGCCGGGCGAGCTGCGTGCCCAGTTGGTCGTCGCCCCGTCCCCGGATGCACCTGCCGTCACCGCGACGCTCCTGAACCGCCTCGACGTCTGGGCCGCCCACGACCTGCCGACCCCTGACACGCCGGTGACGCTGTATCGGCTTCCTGGTTGCTTCCCCCACGACCAACTCCTCAGCCGTGGCTGGACCGTGGGGGAAGCAGCAGCCGCCTCACCGTCGACCTGGACGCCATCCGCCTCCCCGATCATCCCGCGCCCGCAGTGCGCGCGGCCCGGAACGAGACCGACCTCCGCACCGTCCACTCCGTGCTGAACGAGGCCTTCACCGACGACCCGGAGCACCCCCACCCGGACTTCGACGCCTTTCACCACGCCCAGCGCCGATGCGAGGGCTACCACCCCGACTTGTGGCTCCTCGCCGAACTCGACAGCGTCCCCGCCGGCGCCCTCATCGCCCGCGACCCCGTCGACCGCGCCTGGATCGCCTGGTTCGGCGTTCACCCCGCCCACCGCCGCCACGGCCTCGGCGCCCAACTCCTCACGACCGCATTCAGCCTCCTCCGCGCCTGCGGCCACCGCACGGTCGGCGTCGATGTGGACACCCACAACACCGGCGCCATGCAGGCCTACACCTTCGTCGGCATGCCCCTTCTCGGCGCGGCCGACCAGGGGCGCAGGACCTACGTCTGAACCCGGCACCCGCCCTGCGTCAGGCAAGGGCGACGCTGCCGGTGGTAGGCCCAGGCGAGAGCCAGAACGATCGGTGTTGATCGTGGATCACCGGGTGACTTCGCGGTGCGTCAGGACCAGTAGGGCTCGTACCAGCCCGGTCGCCCACTTCGGGTCGGTGCGGATCTTGCCGAGCACGCGCCAGTTCTTCAGGTGGGCGAATCCGTGCTCGACCGGGGCCCGGACCACGGCCAGCGCCTTGTGGGACAGCTTCTGGCCCCTGGTAAGGGCCGGTTGCGGGCCGCCTTGTAGCCGGTGATCACCGCCGGGTCGGCGCTCGGGCGGCTGTCGTCGAGCGCGACGAAGCCCAGTTCGGGGATCGCGCCGAGGTCGACCGCGCGCAGATGGGCGGTGAGCTTGTTGTGGCGGCAGGCGGTGATCTCCGAGGTTCGTCCGGGCCGGACCGCGCTCACCCAGACCAGGCGGCCCCTGTCGTCGGTGACCTTGAATGTGTGCTGTCGTCATGGTGGCTGGTGCCGGAGGCCGGTGCCGGTGAGGCAGCCGTCGAGGACGTCGGGGGGCGGTACTGGAGCCGGCGTAGGCCGCGCCGGACGGCGGTGGTCAGGTCGTCGGGGTCGGCGAAGGCGCGGTTGGCTGTGGTGGTGCGACGCAGGAGGGACCAGATGCCCTCGACCGGGTTGAGGTCGGGCGCATAGGGCGGCAGCTGGATGACGGTGAGCCAGTCGCGGTCGGCGATGTAGCGGCGCATTCCGGCCGTCAGGTAGGTGTTCAAGTTGTCCCAGACCAGCACGATCGGTCCGCCGAGTTGCTGGTGGGCACTCTGGACCAGGTCGCGGTAGTCCTTCCAGGAGAAGCTTTTGCGTCCGTCGGGCCGGGCATCGGGGCAGGGCCGGTAGATCAGTCTCGAGGGTTCGCCGGCCTTGTAGCAGGCCAGGGCTGCGACCGATATGTGGCGGCGGGAGCGGCCCGCACGCGGATCATGGAGGTGTGGCCGCGGCGGGACCAGGTGCGAGTGGTCGGCGGCGTCAGTACCGCTTGTGCCCAAAGCCGGTACCTCCGGCCCTCGCGTACAGCCGCAAGCGGCCGCGGCAGGAACGATGAGAACGCGGCCCACGCAGTGAGACCAAACCACCTGAGCGAGACACCAGACCCCGCCCGGCACGCGAAACGGGGAGAACCCGACAGCACGGATGAGACCGAGTGAGAATCCGCCATCTGCCCTGCGGCAGGACACCGGTGCGGCGCCGCCCTGAGCGCGATGACGGGAGAATCCGCCAGCACGGCCGAGAATCCGCCAGCTGGGATGTGACCGGACAAGCAGGAAAGGGCCGCCCCGTGCGCGCGGTCCGGGGCGTTTGCCGACCAGCTTGCTGATTCGCCAACTGTGCTGCGTCGTCACACCAAGGCGTCAATCGCTATTAGTTCGCGGGCGGTGTCGCCATACAAGGCCATCTCCACGAGGCCGGCAAACGCCCGCGCGTGGTCGGTGAACTCGCGCGGTTGCTTCACCTTGATCTCCGCCGTCAGCGTCTCCGCCACAGCCGTGGTGTCGTCGTGGAGGTAGAACGCCTCCAGCAGCCATACGGTGCGCTGCGCCGCAAACGGATGATCCCGAGCGAGACGGAGGCGAGCGGCATCGCGGCATCATGGCCAGGAGGCGACGGAGCTGTCCGCGCATCGCCTCGGGTTCGGCGGTGCGGTAGCGCAGGGACAGACTCCTCAAGGAGGACGGCGTAGCGGTGGCCCCCTCCGTAGAAGAACAGGGAGCGGGCGACCCGGGCGCCGACCGCTTCGGCGGCGTCGTCGGCCGTGCCCTGGAAGCGGGCAATGTGCTCCATGAGGGCCGTCGCGAACACCGGCGTCTGGAAGAACCCTGGCGGGACGTTGGAAACGTAGACTCGGTAGACGCCGGTCCGCTCGTGCGGGGTGTTCCAGTCCTGCTGGACCTCGCGCATCCCGCCCTTGTGCAGGCGACGCCACTCCAGATACATCGAGTCGACGGCGCGGGCGGTGGTGATGAGGTCGTCGGCCTGGGCGTCCGCGCCGCAGGCCGCGCACCAGGCGCGAATGTCCGCATCGGAGGGCGATTTTGGTGGCCCAGTTGTTCAGTGCGCGGTGAGGCCGCCGTCCACCACCAGTTCCGCGCCAGTGACGAAAGAGGAGTCGTCGCAGGCCAGGAAGAGGATCGCGGCGGCGACCTCGTCGGCGCGGCCGGCTCGGCGCATGGGGGTGCGTTGGATGTCCGGCTGCTGGTCGCCCTGGTCGTCCAGGAGGTCCTGGATCATCGGCGTGGCGATCACCCCGGGATGCACCGAGTTGATCCGTACTCCCTGCCGGGCGTACTCGACCGCGGCGGTCTTGCTCAACAGGCGCACGGCCCCCTTGGACGCCTGGTAGGCCGCAGCGGCACCGCTTCCTACCAGGCCGAGCACTGACGACGTATTGATCACCGACGCGTTGCCGTTCGCACGCAGGAGCGGCATCGCCGCCTTCATGCCCAGCCATGTGCCTTTCTGGTTCACGTCGATGACACGGTCCCATGCCTCTTCCCGCGTGCCCTCGATACCTGGCCAGTCCAGGATGCCGGCGAGGTTCACGAGCACGTCCAACGTTTCGAACCGGTCGCGTACGACGGTGATCACTTCGTCCCACTCCCGCGCGGAGGAGACATCGAGGCGGGCAGCGACGACCTCCGCGCCTTGTGCCCCGATCCGGTCGGACAGGTCCCGCAGGGGGCCTTCGGCGATATCGGTGATCACTAGGCGGGCGCCTTCGCGGGCGAAGAGTTCGGCGGTCGCTGTGCCGAGGCCGCCGGTCGCGCCCGTGATCAGCGCGACCTTGCCGTCAAGTCGTTGTCCTGTCATGGGTATGGTCCTTGATTCTCGTTGCTGCTGGCTGACTGGCTGACTGACTGCCGTGCCGGGACTACTTGGTCCGCCGACTGCGGATTCGCCCCCGGAGCACCGGGCAGCCGTGGCCCGGCCTCCTCTACGACGACTTCCGCTGCCGGTAGAGCACGAGGTGCTCGTGATAGAGCACCCCGCCCCGGATGTCGCCCGTGGCGGTGAAGCCGGTGTCGTCGACGTAGTCCAGGTGGCTGCCGGTCACCGTGTACCGGCCGGTGTACGCGCTGTGCCGCTCGCAGCGGGCTTCGTCGTAGCGGCCGTCGGGCAGCAGCTCCTGACGGATGTGACCATCCGCGGTCACCCACATCCCCACCACGTCAACGTGGTCGCCCTCAACGGTCCCGGCCATGGCGCGGACTCCTCTCCTCGAATGGTGTGGTCCTTCCCGCTCCACCGAGTCTGGGCAGGTCAGCGGCCATCAACCAGGACGCGCGCTGCCTGGGTGTGGCACCCCCGGGCAGCGCACCGGGCCACCGCCCAGCCTGAACACATGGACGACAACCACCTGGGAGACTTCCTGCGGACACGCCGCGACGGCCTACACCTGGCCGGAGTGACCATCCGTTCTCGATGTCCTATGAGCAGTGACCTTGACCGATTCCGAGGTGGTCTTGAGCCGTAGGCGAGTCGAGGCGGCCGACGACCGCATCAGGAACGTCGACGGCGGCGGACGGGTGTGCTGCCGATGGCAGCCGCAATCGTCGTGACGCAGGCCAGTGCCGGTTGCGCGGCGGCTGGGGCTTCCTGATCGGTCCAGCGGTGGAAGTAGACGCGCACGTGCTTGGTGAGCTCGTCAGGCCGGGGCTCCCCCGTCGGGCGCAAGGCGATGACCTGCCCGTCGCCCACGAGATGGAGCTCAAGCGGGCGCGCCGACGCGTCGAAGGCGGCCACGATGTCGTCGATGAAGTCCGGTTCGGTCAGCCCCTGGAGTTCGTCGTCGTCCAGACACGGCATCACCCAGCCGTCGTCGTCGACGAGCAGGCAAGGAAACGGCACAGGACTCACGTACTCGGTCCGCAGACGTCGGCGGCGGTGCAAGTATCGCGGCAGGCGAAGACGGCGAATCGGCATGGCCCGATCATGACGCACCCCGGGCTGGCCCGTTAGACGGGCGGTCAAGATCAGGTGGATAAACCAGTGCGCGGCGAACAGGTTGAGGTCGTGATCCCAGCGCTTGTAGCCGGTGGAAAGTGCTGGCTACGGGCGCAGGTGGCGGCCTTGCCGTTGCCGTTGCCGAGTGCCGACGGGTGCCGAAGGAGTTCTCGTCGACATCGAGATCCGGGCCCGGTGGGTGTCTCCCGAGGTCGTCGACAACTGCTGTCGCATGTCGGTTCTGGCACTGATCTTGGGGAGCGGTCGCGGAGTGTCACTGGGGCAGCACGAGTTGGGTCAGCCCGCAGGACGGTTTGCCGGGACAGTCGACATTTCCGGGCACTCTCGCGAGCCCGTGCTGGCATCGTATGAATCATGGCAGCGACAGACGACACATCCGAGCCTGACAGCCCTCTCCGCAGCGCTTGTCCGCCCCTGCTGGAGGCAGCGTGGCTGTATCAGGCGGGTCAAGTGTGTCCGGAAGACCTACCGATGACGGCTGCCCAGGCACTCGCAATCGGAATGGACACGCCGACCCTGTGCGAGCTCGCTGGTCTGCCGCGCCATGCGGACCCCCGGGACATCCGTGACACATTCGAACAGGCTCTTCAAGAATTGGGTATCAAGCTGCCCGATCACCACCTGGCCCGACGATACGCGCTGCGCTGGCTGGCCGCGCGATTCACCGCCGGGGAGGTGGATCTTGCCGAGTTGGCATCGGACGACTGGTCGGAGACGGAAGCCGAGACCGCTGAGGAGCAAGCATTCGTGGCGCTACTCCCGCCATGCGCGTGCTGCATCGAGTACACGCTGGGGATCGACGAGGCGGCATGGGAAGCGCAACTGCAAGTCGCAGCCCGCGCGTTGCTCACTGACGGCGCCCTCGATGCTGCCGGAGCTCCAGTCGAGAGTGAGGGCCGGCGGTCACGGCGTCGAGGTCTCGAAACCGGTGGAGTGCAAAGCCGGTGAGGCCGGGCAGCTGGTTGGCTCGACCGCGTCGATCCGGCTGGGGAGTGTGCGGCCGAGGCGGTCGGTAAGTATCTCGCCGAAGTCGCCGACGTGTCCGGCGGCCGTGTCCAGTTCGGGACAGCGGGGCAAGACGTCCTTCAGGCCGGCCCAGTCTTCCTCGGTCAAGGCGGTGGGGTGCCGGGTGGGCCGGCCGGTCACCTGTCGCACCGTCGGCGGCCGGGGCGGCGCCTCGGCCGGAACCCGGCGCAAGGTAGCGATGTGTGCGCGGACCATGCTGTAGGTGACAGGAGCTTGCTCGGCGTCCAGCTCATTGTGGAGTTGGGTGACGCTGGTGCGTCCTTCGGCGAAACGTCGCTCTAGGTAGCGCTTGTAGGGGGCCAGTCTGCTGGGCCGGGGCCGGTTATCGCGGATGGTGTCCTGCCAACTGG
Organism: Streptomyces sp. NPDC006711; assembly: GCF_042869775.1. Lineage (NCBI taxonomy): Bacteria > Bacillati > Actinomycetota > Actinomycetes > Kitasatosporales > Streptomycetaceae > Streptomyces > Streptomyces sp. NPDC006711. Next base: position 449,337 of record NZ_JBIAGO010000004.1, on the reverse strand, counting down.
AGCGTTCGCGTGTCGGAGCACGGTCTTGTGGCCGCAGCCCAGGTGCCGGGCGACCGCCCGACGTGAGCGCCCCTCGGCGAGCATTTCGTGGACCACGGTATGTGCGGCCTTCTTCGGCTCTGCTCGCCGGCCGACCGGCTCCATGTCGTTCTGCGGCCGATCGGAAACCGGTGGGGGTGTCCTGCGCCATCCCACGACGACGTGATGTTGACGCGCCACAGGCAGACGCGGCTATAGCGGGCCCTCCGCCTTCCAGCGCGGCCCGGACAGCGCTACGTCCGCCAACTCGGCGAAATACGAAGCGCAGTCTGCGCGCCCCGTTCCTGGAAGCGGTCACCGGCCCGGAGAAAACCGCGAACGCCAAGTCCTGCAGCTTCACCGGCAGTCTCCACGACGCCGAGCACAACCACCTCGTCTCCCTAGAACTCGGCGGCGACCCCAACGATCCGCGCAACCCGTGGATCGAACCGCCCTCCCCCGGCCACACGCCCGGAGCCCGCCCAACAACCCCAAGGACTCCGTCGAGTCGAAGCTGCATACCGCGATCTGTACGGGCAAGACGCAGCTGACGGCAGCGCAGGACACGATCGCCACCGACTGGCTCAACGCGCTCGCCAAACTCGGCCTCAGCCAGGGCCACAGACTCGAGCCAGAACCCGTTCTCGTGAACAAAGCCAGGTGCAGCGAACCGGTTTCGTCCAGCGGTACGCGTTTGGCCTCAGCACACAACCGGGCTGTCACATTCGAACCAGACCGAGTGCGCGGTGGGCTGGAAGTCCGGCGTGTTCCACGGGGTGCCTCGCCCGGGCTTCCCGGCAGCAACGACAACCAACTGCTGATGACAGTCCCTGGTGGCGTAGATGCGTGCCGTCTTGTCCGTGCCGTTGGTTCCGTACTTCGCACCCACCATCAGAAACGGGATGCACTTGTCTGTCGGCGCGTTGCGCAGTCCGATGGTCGTGTCCGCACCGCTCGTGTAGTAAAAGTCACCGTGGGCCACCCCTGCGGCCGAGGCTGTCGGCACGCTTGCCGTAACGGCCAGGAGGGCGGCGACGGGCAGGATGAACAAGCCGCTGATCCGACGGGACATGGGTCCTCCCTGCTGCTGACATGGCTACGGCACGCTGTGCGCGGCCACTCGATCCGTCTTGACTCCGGACCGACCGGCCCGGGTCCAGGTGCGTGCACTCGCAGAGTCACCGATAAACACGGAATCCCGTAAGGGCGAAACGCGCCAAATCGCTAGAAATGGAACTTACGCACTAAAAGGCTCGTGAAGACCTGACCGAGGGGAGGGCGCGGTAGCCCGCCCAGAAGACAAGGGGTCACCGCGCGGCATCATGCGAAGATCACCAGTAGCGGGCTCTCCCGCGTTGGTCGTGAGGCGTGTTGGCCTGGCTCCTGGGGGAAGGCCCGCTCGTGGAGCTGCGCTAGATGAGTAGTTCCGATGTGGCTCAGTGGTCGTAGGCCGTCAGTGACCGCGTAATGGGTGCACCGACGGTGCGGTTGTGCCAGATGGCGCAGGTCATGACCAGGATTCGCTGTGCCACACGGACGCCGACGCCTTCGATGGTTCGGCCGCCGTGCTGTTCGAGCTCGAGTTGGCCTTTGAGGGTGTCGTTGACCGACTCGATCAGCCATCACACGGTTGTGAGCAGGGCTTCTGCGGGCTGTGGGGTGCCGCGGTCGCGGTCGCGGTCGCGGTAGGAGGGTCTTAGCAGGCTGATGCCGTGGGTGGTGAGGATGCGGTCGAGGTCGGCGGCGATGGGGCCCTTGTCCGCCAGGATCAGCAGGCCCGGCCGGGCGGCGGCCAGCTGTGGTTCGTCGTCGATCAAGGCGGCCAGGACCTGCCATTCGTCGATCTTCGGGTCCGCCAGCGCCCAGGTCACGGGCAGGCCGGCCGGGGTGCACACCAGGTGCAGTTTCAGGCCCCGGTAGAAGCGGGAGTGGGAGCGGCAGTAACCGTAGTTGGCCCAGCCAGCCAGGTCGAAGCGTTTGACGGTCTCGTGGGAGCGGGCGCACTCGACGGGCGTGGAGTCCACGATCCACATGTCGTCCGGCCACAGGTCGGTATCGGCGGCCAGTGACCGGATGGCCCGCTTGACCAGGGGCAGAGCGGGTCGCTGTCGTTTGTCGTAGGCCGGGCGCTGCGGCAGATACGGGAACATCCCGTGCAGGTGAGCGTGGGCGAAGCGCGGCCAACGAGCCACGGCGTGGAAGCCCAGCACGGCTTGGGCCACTGCCAGGGTCACCAGCTCGGCATCGGTCAGCCGGGGCGGACGCCCACGCCGTCGCGGGGTCTTCAAACGGCCATCGACATGCACGTACAGTGCCGTCAAGAGGGTGTCCAAATCGGCCGTCACAACCCGATGTCGGACACCCCCCTACACCCTCCCCACGTCTGTGAACCCCGCATTCGGAACTACTCGTCTAGCTGAAAATGGCCGGCCCGCCCCTTTTCAGGGGCGGGTCCGCTCCCATCCAGTGCGGTTCCGGCGGCAGAGCGATGAATCCCAACTTCCGCAGGGCAACTGTCCTGTTTCGCCTGCCGGACCAACCAAACCAGAGGGGCCAGGCCGCATCGGCATTGGGATTGGGATTGGGATTGGGATTGGGATTGGGGGTGAACTGAGCATCGCTTGAGCCAGTTGCCCCAGTAGCCTCGTTGATCGACAGCCTTCGTTGAGCGACACGGTCAACGCAGGGAGCGCATCGCCGGGCTCAGGGCGACCAGGGCGGCACACGCCAGGACGGCGCTGCCGCACACTAGGAACAGCAGCGTCGTGCCGAGGGGAACCAGGACGCCGGCAAGCATGTAGGAGAACGGGTCGAACGCCACCGTGGCAAGGACGACGAGGCTGAGCACACGCCCCAGCAATCGCTGCGGAACTCGCTCCTGGAGAGTGGCCACGACGACCACTCCGAGGAACGCGGAGCCAAGGCCGATGAGGGAGACCACCGCCGTGGCGGCGACGACATCGTCCACGGCCGCCAGTCCGGCCATGCCCGCGCCGATCGCGGCGACCCCGCCCACCACCGTCCAGCCGCGCCGGGCGGGTGGCCGCCACCCCGCCACGAGCGAGCCGGCCAGTGATCCGCCACCGAAGCCCGAGAGCACGATGCCCAAAGAGCCGGCGCCGCCCAGCCGTTGATCGGCGAGTACGGCGCCCCCGACCAGCACGGGGCCCACCACCGCGATATTGATCAGGGCGATGGCCGCCAGCATCCCTCGTACCACCGGCTCACGCCAGGCGTAACTCAAGCCCGCGCCGAGGGCACGCGCGGTACTGAGCTGCTCACCCTCGGCGGGCTGCGGATCGACCACGTCCCCGGCGGATTCGCCGCGCCGTAGCGCGCGGACGGCCATGCTGAGGGCGACTGCGGCCAGCGCGGCCAGCGCCGCGATCCCCCCGAGCGTCGCGTCGAAGCCGACTACGGCGATGACTCCGGCGGCCACCGCCGGGCCGATCAGGTCGCCCCCTGACTCCGCGCCCTGCACCAGCGCGTTGACCCGGGCGAGCCTGTCGTTCGGTACGACACCGGGCAGCAGAGCAAGAGCCGCGGGGAAGTACGCGGCGTCGGCGACACCGAGCAGTGCCGCGAGCAGCGCGACCGCCGTCACCGATGGCGAGGTCAAGGTGACCAGGGCGCCGAGGGCGAGCAGGACCGCGACGCGGAGCCAGGCGGCACCGGCCGCGATACGGGCGGGGCCGAGGCGGTCGACCAGCACTCCCGCGGGGAGCAGCAGCGCCGCTCGTGGCAGTGCCACGGCCACCAGGACGAATCCTGTGGCCATCCCGGGTTGCGACAGCTTCAGTACGAAGAGCGTGAGCCATATGAGGAACAGCGCATCGACCACGGCCGCCAGGCCCTGGCCCACGATCAGACGGCGCAGGTGCGCGTCGCCAAGCGGCTCGCGCGGGAGGGAACGGGCGGTCGGATCCGCCGTCATCGCCGGATCCCCGGGGCGCCGCGCGCATCGGTCCCGCCAGACGGCAGACAGTCGTCGGCCATGCGACCGAATACACGCAACTTGCTTGCTGCACAAGCTGGTTGACCCGCCGACTCGACGCAGCTCATGTCATCCCCCCGTGATCGCATCCGGGTGGGCCCGGACGGGAAAGCGGGCTCCTGTCTCTGATCAACACCTTGACCACATCCACTCGCCTCCGACGAAACACACTGAGTGGCCGGGTGAGATCGCCGCCGCAAAGCCAGTTCGCATCCGCGGTCCGCGATCCGCTGCCCGTCGGCGGCCGCTGCCGAGTGCCGGCCCACCCTTGTGGCTCACCGCGCTCGTCACTAGTCACTAGGCGATGTGTGTACCTCCATCGACCGTGAGGGTGGTGCCGGTGATGTAGGACGACGCGTCGGAGACCAGGAAGACCAGTGCCGCGGCGAGCTCCTGCGGCTGCCCGATGCGGCCTGAGAGCACCCGCGGCATCATCGCCTCCAGATAACCCTCGCCGTATCCGTCGGTCATCTCGGAGGTGAAGAGGCCCGGCGCCAGGGCGTTTACGCGGATGCCCTTGCCGGGTGTCCACTGTTGGGCGAGGTCTCGGGTGAGCCCGAGCAGGCCGGCTTTCGAGGCCGAGTACGCGGCCTGCGGCAGTCCGCCGGTGACCAGCGCGAGAATGCTGGAGATGTTGACGATGGCACTGCCGGGCAGCATCACCGCGCCCGCCGCCTGGGCCATCCAGTACGCCCCGTTGAGGTTGATGTCGATGACCTCGCGGAACCGCTCCGGGGTCTCCTCCGTCGCGGGCACTTCACCGCTGATCCCGGCGTTGTTGACGAGGATGTCCACCCGTCCGAAGGCTCGCACAGCCGCGTCGACCAGCGCGCGGCAGTCCTGCGGTTCGCCGACGTCGGTGTGTACCGCGATGGCCCGGCGGCCGAGTTTTTCGACGGCCGTGCGCACGGCCTCCAGCCTCTCGGTGCGCCGCGCCCCGAGTACGACATCGGCGCCGGCCTCGGCCAGCGCGGTGGCGAAGGCGACCCCGAGCCCGGAGGAGGCACCGGTGACCACGGCGACGCGACCGTCGAGCCGGAAGCGTTCCAGGATGCTCATGCCCAACTCCCGCGCATGGATGCGGTGTTGACCCGGGCGAGGCGAGTGGTCCGTATGGTCCGACGGCCCGGCCGTCCGGCGGCGGTCATCGGTGGTCGGCAATGTAGCTCACGGTGTCGCCGACGGTCTTCAGCTCCGTGATCAGGTCATCGGGGATCTTCACTCGAAAGCTGTCCTCAAGCGCCACGGCGATCTCCACCATCGACAGGGAGTCGATGTCGAGATCGTCGGTGAAGGACTTCTCGCCGGTCACCGCGGCGGAGTCGACCCCGGCGACCTCTTCGACGATCTGGGCAAGGGCGGTCAGGATGTCAGTGTTGCCCGTACGGCCGCTGGCACTGCCGGTGTTGCCGGTGTTGCTGGTGCTGTTCACCACGGGGCTTCTCCTTCGTGAGGCTTGAGGGGGGCGACATGAGACGGTGACCGGGCGGCGGGCGCGAATCTCGGCGGGGAGGTCAGAGCGCGAGGCGCCGCCGGTAGGTGAGAAGGGTGCGCAGGAAGCCGTCCATCTGCTCCTCGGTGTGGCCCGCGTGCGGGAACAGGCGCAGGAGCGCCCGGTTGCGCGAGACCGCGGGGTAGGAGAAGACCGGCACGAGGTAGCCGTCCTCGACGAACCACTCCCGCATCTGAAGGGCGGCGGCGTCGTTGCCGATCGGCACCGAGAGCATGTACGACTCGGTCGGCGTGGTCGGCGTGTCCGCCTCGTGCATCTGTCGGCGGAAGCGTGCGGCATGCGCCAAGTAGTCGTCGACGATCGCCGGATCGTCGGCGAGGGCGTCGATCGTGCGCGTCGCCGTGTGGGCGGTGGGCGGTTGGATGGCGGCCGTGAACATCGAGGTGCCGGAGAGCAGTTCGAAGGCGTCGATGGCCGTGGCCGGCCCGGCGATCGCACCGCCTTCCAGACCGATGGCCTTCGAAAGGGACACCATGACGAAGTCGGCCCGCTCCCGCACCGCGGCCGCTTCCCGCGCGTACGGACGGTTCTCGGGCCCGTACACCATGAACCCGTTCGCGTCGTCGATCATGCTGATGGCGCCGTGCCGGTCGCACTCGTCGAGGATGTCGACGATGGGCCCCATGGTGCCGTCGGCCGAGTAGATGCTCTCGGCGATCACGACGGTCTTGCGGGCGCGGACCCGTTTCAGGATGCGCGCCAGATCGGAGACGTCGTTGTGCCGGAACGCGTGGACGTTGCGCCCGTAGTCCAGTCCTTCCAGGCCCTTCCAAATGCTCCAGTGGACGTCACGGTCGGCGACGAAAACGGTGTCGTGGTTGCGCACTTCGATCCCGGCGTCGAAGTGCGCGGAACTGCTCATGGCGTGGACGAACCCGATGTTGGCGAGAAGCCCCGTGGCGAAACTGATGGCCCGTTCCTTGCCGGTGTGGCGGGCGATCGTGTCTTCGAGTACTTGGTGAGGGCGGCAGATCCCCTGCGTCATCCTGGATCCGCTGGTGCTCAGGCCGTGGGCGAGTGCCCCCTCTGCGAAATGGCGTTGTACGGGGATGTGGCGCTCCAGATCGAGGAAGCTGATGCTGGCGAAGTTCACCAGCTCGCGGCCGTTGCGGACGATGGTCGGCCCGACCGGACCGTCCACCACGGGCGGGCGGTAGGCCGTGTCGTGCGTGTTCGCCTCGACGAAGGCGCCGAAGCCCCACGGGGCCAGGCGGTCCACGGACGGTGCGGCGATGTGGGACGCGGTCATGGTGAGGTATCTCCTCCACGGGGGTCGCGGGGCGGTAGGGGCTCCAGGGCTGCGGCGAGATGGCCGAGCGAGGCCGTTCCGGCCAGCTCGTCCGACGCGATCCCGGTGAAGCCGAACTGGCGCAACAGCGCGAGCAGTTGTGGGACTGCGACCAGCGTCACGCCGTGGTCGGCGAGGCTGCGGTGCATGTCCACGGCGTCGGGGCTGTCGAGGGTGCCGGCCGGCAGACCGCCGGGCACGACGGAGGCCACGGCGGCTGCCAACGCCCGTTCGGCGCACGTCGCGGCCGGGCGCGACGCGACCCACAGCGCTTCCGTATCGCCGGTGGCGGTGCCCGGCCGGACGCAGGACCGGCCCGGGTCGGGGCCGGCCGCCGGGGTCAGGACGTAACGCCTCGGGGCCACCAGAGCGGGCACTTCGCCGAGGTGGTCCAGGACGTGGCGGTGCAGGTCGCCGGGGGTGACGCCAGGGGCGACGCGGACGTACGCCGCGAGGTGCGGTCCGCCGCCCTCCCCCCTCGTCTCCTCGCGCTCCCCCTTGGGCGCCTCACGCTCCCCTGCGGCCTCCCCGCCGGGCGCCACCGTCACCGCGTGCACGCCCGCGTGACCGCGCAACACCTCCTCGACGTCGGCCAGGCGCACCCATCCCTGTGGGGCGCGCCACCATCCGGGGGTGGCGGGGGTGAGGGGGCGTTCCGGCACCGGGCACTCGGCTCCGTCGGCGAGCGCGCGCAGAAGACCGCACAACCGGACCGGCAGCTCCAGGGCCTGCTCGGCGTCGAGCAGATGGTCCCCGACGGTGACATCGAGAGTGACGACCCCCTCGTCCCGGCCGAGGTCCACGTAAAGCGTCTCGCAGGGTTCGTCGGGGGCACTCGTGATCCAGGTGGCGGCCCCGCCCGGCGGTCCGTACCGTGCGGGGACCAGGTAGTCGCGTGGCCACGAGTAGCAGTTGTACTCGATGGTGGGTACGGTCACGACGCCGCGGCGCCGGTCCATGCGCGCCTGGGACGCGACCAGTTCGGCGGGGCGCCACTGGGCGTGCCGGTAGGCCGCGGCACAGGCCGCGGCGACGGAGGCGACCACCTCGCCGAACGCCGCGCCCGGGCGGAGGTCGATCTGTACCGGGACCGTCAGTGCCCGGACGCCGATGCTGTCGCGCAGCGCGGCGCGGGCTCGGTTGGACACGACCACGGACGCGAGGAACCGGTGTTCGCCGGTGCGGGTGGCGATGTCGTGAGCCAGCGCCGCGAGCACGACGGCCTCCGGGCTGACCCGATGACGACGGGCCAGGCGGTCGAGGTCGTCGTACGCCTCCACCGAGCGGTGCTGGAGACGATGGCGCCCAGCGCCGTCGTCGCTCCCGCCGAAAGGGGCCAGCACGCCGGTCGGGTTGCTCGCGAGACGCGTCAACCACTCGAGCTCGGCCGCGCGGGCGCGTTCCAGGGGCTGGGTGGCCACCATGTCGAGGGGGTGCGGGGATGCCTCCAACAACGCCTCTCCGCCGCGTAGTTGAGCGTGCAGCTGGTCGATCAGCACCGCGAGACCCCAGCCGTCGATCAGTACGTGGTGGGCCGCGATCACGACCGCACACGGCTTCCCGGCCCTGAGCAGCACCCTCGCGAGCCAGGGCGGGTTCCGCTCGGGGTCGATCGGGCGGGCGGCCAGCGCCGCTGTGGCCGCCTCCAGGGTGTCGGCGTCGGCGTCGGGCACGTCGGCGTAGTCGACAGGCAGGGGAGCCCAGTCCGGGCGGTGGACGTACTGGACCGGGCGGAGCGGGTCGACGGTGGTGCGCAGCGCCTCGTGGCGGGCGGTGAGGAACCCGAGCGCCGCGAGCACGTCGGCGACCGTGGCCGCGGGCGGAACGTGGCAGTGGTCCGCGAGCGGCGTCGGATTCACCCGGCGTTGCGCGGGGATGGTGTGCTCGAACCAGTGCCACTGCTGAATCCAGGTCAGTGGTCCGCTGCGCGTGACGGTGACGGAGCTCGGGGCCGGTCGGGGAAGGTGGTTCACGACCGTGACCTCATACGGACCGGACCACGAGAACGGCGTTGTGACCACCGAAGCCGAACGAATTGCTGAGCGCGATCCGTACGTCGTCGTGGTGCTGCGCCTGGTGTGGTACGAAGTTGATGTCCGGGTCGATCGGTTCGTCGCAGTTGATGGTCGGCGGGACGTCGCCGGTGCGCAGGACTTGGATCGAGGCCACCAGCTCGACCGCGCCCGCGGCTCCGATCATGTGCCCGGTCATCGATTTGGTCGAGCTGACCGGGATCCGGTCGACGCGATCCCCCAGTACCTTGCGCAGAACGGCCGCTTCGGTGGCGTCGTTCAACTGCGTGCCGGTTCCATGGGCGTTGACGTAGTCCACGTCCGGTCCCGATATCCGCGCGTCGCGCAGCGCCGCCTCGACGGCGAGGCAGGCGCCCCGTCCCTCCGGGTGCGGAGCCGTCCAGTGATGGGCGTCGGAACTCGCCCCGTACCCGATGAGTTCGGCCAGGGCCCTCGCTCCCCGCCGCTGGGCCACTTCGGCGGACTCAAGGACCACCACGGCGGCTCCCTCACTCATCACGAACCCGTCGCGGTGCACGTCGAAGGGGCGGCACGCCGCGGTTGGGTCGTCGTTGCGTCTGGACAGCGCGCGGGCGTTGCCGCTGCCCGCGAGGTCGACGGTGGTGACGCAGGCATCGGCGCCTCCGACGAGAACGACGTCGGCCTCGCCATGGCTGATCATGCGCATCCCCGCGCCCACCGCGTCCGCCCCGCTGGCGCACGCCGTGCTCTGGGCCCGGCTGGGACCCTGGGTGCCCAGACGCATGCTGATCTCGCCGGCCGCGCTGTCCATGGCGGTCGTGACCTGGGTGAAGGGACTGATGGCGCGTGGCCCCTTGTCGCGCAGGATGTTCGCGGCGCGGTAGATGGACCCCACGGGGCCGTACCCGCTCCCGATGATCACGGCGACCCGTGGTGCCAGTTGTTCGTCGACGACGAGTCCGGCGTGTTCGCAGGCTTCCAGCGCCGCGGCGAGGGCGTACTGCGCGTACGGGTCGGCGCGGCGACTGACCGTCTGGGGCATGTAACGGCTGGGCGTGAATCCCCGGACCTGGCCGCCGATACGGACGCCGAGGTCGGTCACGTCGATGGCGTCCACGGTGTCGATGCCGCTGCGGCCGGCGAGCATCGCCGTCCATGTCTCGTCGACGCTGTGGCCCAGCGGCGTCACCGCGCCATACCCGGTGACCATGACCCGGCGCCCTTTGTCACCTCGCTCCCTTGCCGCTGTCACTGGGGAACCACCTCGGCTTCGCTGACGCACGGAGGGATGTCGTCGGGGGCGACCGGCACCATGAGCACGGCCGTGCCTCCCCGGGAACAGAACCGGCGTGCGGCGACGACCTCGTCGGTCAGCGTGGCTTTGTCGCGCAGCACTCGGTAGTGAATGTCCGGCCCGTCCACCGCGGGCGGCGGCGCGCCCGGCCGGGTGAAGGGATAGCGCTCGGCGTCGAGGCCGAGGCGGGCGCGCTGGGCGTCGAGCCAGCCGTAGCCTCCATTGCACAGCACGACGTAGAGGACGCCGCCGTGGGCCGGCGCGGTGACGGCGATGTCGGCGCGGACCGCGAGGAAGGCGCCGTCCCCGACGAACGCGGTGACTTCGTGGTCCGGGGCGGCTCGCTTGACCCCGATGGCCGCGGCGGCCCCGAAGCCCAACGGGGTCTGCTCGGACGGCACGATGGATCCGCCGCCGATGTGGAAGGGGAAGCAGTAGGACCACATGTCCTGGAGCCCGTTCTCCTGGACGAGGACGTGCCGCTCGGCGGCAGTGGCATCGAGCGCGGCAAGCAGCTCGGCGATGCGGATTCCCGGCAGCGTCGCGGCGCGGGCCAACTCCCCCTCGACTGCGAGCGACATGGCCTTGCGGGCGTCCGCGATCTCGTTCCGCCACTGCCCTCTCGCGTCCGCGACCTTGTTCTTCCGACGCTGGGTCGTGTCCGTGTGCTCGGCCACGTCATCGCCGAGCGCCCGGGTCCAGCCGAGCACGGCGTGCCGGGCGTCGCCGATGACACGCGGGCCGAAGAACTCGGACGACAGTCCGCCCGGGTCGATGTTGACCTGCACCACGGTGACCGGCGGCCAGGGCGTGCCGCCTTCGACGACCGTCTCCTCCAGCCGCCCGGCGAGCGACACCACCAGGTCGCAGGACGACCACAACTCGCGTGCCGGGGCAGCGGCATAAAGGCCTGCCACGCCGCAGAACAGCGGATGATTCTCATCGACGGCTCCCCGGCCGGACGCGGTGGTGAACAGCGCCGCGCCCAGGCGTTCGGCGAAGCGCTCGACCGCACTGTCGTCGTTGCGGTGCCGCATTCCGCCGCCCACCAGCACCACCGGGCGACTGCTCGCGCGCAGCGCCGCCAGCGCCGGACCCGGCGTCACGGAGTTCGAGTCAAGGAGCAGTGTTTCAGGAGGAGTTGGGGTATTCCCGCTGACAGTGATCTCAGCCGTGCGGACGTCGTCCGGCAACTCCAGGTACACCGGTCCGGGCGGTGGCCCCATCGCTCGGGTCAGCGCCGTGACCGTCGAGGGGACGACCCGGTCGGGGTGGCCCACCCGGTGTGCCCAGCGCACCAGGGGCGCTGCCACGGCGACTTGGTCGAGTTCCTGGAACCCGCCGCTCCCCCGGCGCTGTTCGGGCGTACCGGCGGCGAGTACGAGGATCGGCGCACCCGTCTCCCGCGCCTCCAGCAGGCCGGTGGCCGCGTGCGTGACGGCCGGCCCCTTGCCCAGCACGCAGACGGCGAGCCGGCCCGACTGCAACGCATAGCCGGTCGCCATGTGCATCGCGTTGCGCTGGTCCCGGCACGGTACGAGGTCCAGGCCGGCGGCGTCGAAGGCGCACAGCAAGTCCAGGTCGTCGCCGGGCAGTCCGAAACAGGTGTCGACCTCGTTCGCCGCCAGCACGTCGACGATCGCGGACCAGGCGTCGGCATACCGCTTGCTCGCTCGGGTCACTTCTCACCCACCGTGGCAGCGGGAGCCGCCGGGAGGTTCCGCGCCACGGCCTGCGACATGAGCAGCGGCTCGGCGTGCCGCTCGCCGCCGTAGGAGATGTAGTTGGCCCTCATCCCGAATCCGCCGAACGGGCGGTTGCCGTCCTCGGCGTCGAGCAGGGTGTGGTTGACACAGGTGTGGTGGCGCTGGGACAGGACCCGCACGGTCTCCGGGTCGTTCCCGTAGACCATCGCTCCCAGCGCGCGTTCGCTGAAGTAGGGGCTCGCCAGGCGCTCGCGCAACAACCGCGCGCCGGGATAGGAGACGACGTTGAACACGGGGGCGAACATCTCGTCGAGAGGGATCTTGTCGTCGAAGCCCCACAGGAGCACGGTCGGCTCGATCCTGCGGGACGGCAGGTCGATGCGCCCGCCGTGCCGGATGTGACGCGCGTGCCGCACCAGGTAGTCCGAGCAGTTCACCAGCGCCGAGTCGTAGCAGATCGCACCGTAGTCGACGCCGGGGTCGTCGTTCGGCCCGAAGCGCAGCGAAGCGAGTTCGGCGGACAGCAGGTGGAGGAATTCTTCGGTGCGGCCTTTCGGCGCGAACACGACGTCAGGGCCGAAGCAGTCCTGGCCCGAGTTGTAGAGCCGGATCGTCGTGACGTCCTGTGCGGCGTGGGCGAGATCGGCGTCGGGTGCGATCACGAAGGGGTTGATGCCGTGTCCGAAGAAGAGGAAGAGTTGGTCTTCCGCCAGTCCTTCACGGATGACCTCGGCATTGGAGTACTTTCCGGTGAAGACGATGAGGTCCGCCTCGCGGACCGGTCCCGTCACGAACTTGCGCTGGCTGAGTTCGTACAACTCGATGGGCAATCCGTGAACCGGCGCCAGCAGGGCGTGCAGGCGCAGCATCTGGCTTTTCATCTCGGAAGACGGCCGGAAGACGATGCGGTCGCTGTAAAGGGAGGCCACGAGCAAATAGAGCGCGTAGGAATACAGCGGGATGTTGGAGGGCATGAAGACGGCGGCCAGAGGCAGACTGCCGGGACGGCCCCTGCGGATCTCCTCCTCGGCTCCGTCGAGGGTGGCGAGAAATGCACGGAGCTCCGCACGGGCGGTACGGTGCGGCGAGATTTCGGTGAGGATCGCCATCACCGCGTCCTCGTTCTCGGCCACATGGCGGCGCACCGCACGCAGCGCGCCGACGCGGTCGGCGAAGGGAATGCGGTAATCGTTCGCACGGATGGTCGAGCCGACCGTGGACGGCCCGGTGGTGGCGCGGGGCGCGGTGGACGCGGATAAGCCCGCGACTGATTCGGGCACGGATAAGCCGGGGGGTGCGTCGGTCGCCCCGGACGGGACCGAGTCCGTGGACGTGTCGGTGGAACCGGACGTGGACAGCGAAGTCATGGCGATCTTCTCCAGAACGGCCAGGTTGGGCTTTCCCGAGCTCGTGAGCGGCAGCTCGGGAAGCACCACGATGTGGTCGGGCTGCTCGTAGCGGGCGAGCACGGCGCGCAGTACCCGTTTCCAGTGCGCGGGCTCGTGTGCGTCCGGGTCCGCGATCACGAACACCAGGCGGGAGCCCAGACGCGCGTCGGGGACGGCGATGACCTCCGTCTGGGCGCCGGCGGACTCGGCCCGCGCGGCGAGGTGGTCGGGATAGAGGGTGTGGCCGTCGCGGTGCACGGCGTGCTTGCGCCCGACCGGGAAGACCCGCCCGGCATCGTCGAGCAGACCGATGTCGCCGGTGCGGTGGACGGGACCCGGAATCGGAATGATCTCACCGTGATCGTCCAGGTGACCGGTCATCAGGCCGCCACTGCGTACGACGAGTTCGCCGAGCCGGCCAGGAGGGAGGGGCCTGCCGTGGTCGTCATGGACTTCGACGATCACGCCGGGCAGCGGTGTGCCGCACCCCACCGGGTCGGCGCGGGAGGCCAGCGCGATGTTTCCCACCTCGGTCGCGCCGTAGCCGTCGAGCAGGCGTTCTCCCGTACGGGCATGAAACCGGGCCGCCAGACCGCGCCCCAGCGGGGCACCGCCCACGCACCAGGCTCGTACGCCCTTCAGCGCGGTTACGAGCGGGGGCCGGCGGTCCAGCAGGTTGAGCAGGGTGTGATAGGTCGACGGGGCTCCGTCGACGATGGAGAGGCCGTGGTCAATGCCCACCTCAAGTACGCGGTCCAGGCGCGTGGTCGGCCCGTAGACCACGAGCGTGCCGCCGCCCAGCCACCAGCAGAGGACCAGTGACAGACCGTATTGATGGGAGTACGGCAGGACGGGCAGGAAGACGTCGTCGGGCCGGTACTCCATCCGTTCCGCGCTGAGTGCGAGATTGTCGAGGATCGAGCGTCCGGAGCGGACAATTCCCTTTGGGCTGCCCGTCGTACCCGACGACCATGAGACCGCGGCGTCCCGGCGCCTCGCCCAGGCCGCCATATCGGAGCCGGCCGCCGTGCCTGAAGCGGGCTGTGACGGTGGGGCTTCGTGGTCCCCAGCGGGCTGTGACGGGGAGGCATCGCCCGGACCGTCGCCGACTTCCAGCATGACGCGCGCCTGCGCACGGATCTGCGAGCGCTGTGCCGGGGCGGCACGGTGATCGGCCAGGACCACCGAGGCATCAAGATGGATGAGCGCGAGCAAATTGACGACCCATTCGGGAGAATTGGCCCCGCTCATCATCACCCGTGAGCCGGCCACTATGCCGCGTCGCGCAAAGAACTCGATGGCTCCCGAAATGCGGGCCGCGATTTCTTCAGTCTTCCAGATATGCCCCTCTGCCGAGATCAAGCGCCTGGGAATGGGCAACTCGTACTCCTTAGCGCCAGGGGGTTCTCTTCACCTTCCCGGACGCGCACGCTCCTGCAAACAAAATCGCGCATGCCGTCCTCTTCCGCTCAAGAAGATGAATCCGAAACGACTATGCCATGCCCGCCGAACGGTGTCGAGCATGACAAAGATCCCCCATGACACGCGTGGGGTCGTTGAGAACGCAGCGACGGAAGAGTTATGACGCATGGCCATTTATCGCCGACGAATTCTGGGCAGCAGTCTTGTTCACGTACAAGCAAACGACGGCCCCGTCCAGTACCGACCTCGAACTTCAGGGAGTGCGGAACCGTGTACTCAACCGCCCGTTTCGAGCCGTGCGGTGCGGATCCCGGCCATCGGGAGAGGGGAAATCGCGGCATCCGCCATCTGCCGGCCTCGCCCGTCCGGAACGACCCGTGCCGAGGAGGGGCGGCGAGCACGGACGAAAAGCTCTGGCCGTCCCGTCATTCTTCGAACAACTACACGCTCTAGAAAGCGAGTTGAGCGGAGCAGTACACCTTCCCGCAATCCACGCCCGCGAACTGCGGCCCCGAGCAGGGCCGGAACGGGCATCCCCCGGCAATCGGGGAGGGCGCGGCGTTCAGCCTGCGGGTGTACCGATCTGCCCGAGTTCCAGCGCGAGGCGCAGCCAGGACAGGACCCCGGCCCAGGCCGTCCTCGTCGAGCGGGTCCCGCGCCGGATGCTGGGCGGGGTCAACGCGCTCGGTGGCTCGCATACCGGCTGATCACCGGCTCCGGACAGCCCGCGTGAGGACCGCTCAAGCCGTCCAATTCGGCTGGCGAGCACCCCAGTGCCGGTCCATCGAGTTCCGGTGCTCGGCCCCGGGCCCGCTCGGCTGACGCAGCGGTGGCGAACCCCTCTCGCAGCGCCGCCTCCGACAGAGCCGGGGCGACATGGGTCAGCCCCACGCTGCCGTACTCCCCCGGGTCATGGCCCAGCGCCGCGACTCCCGCGAAGCCGCCTCCATCCCCAACTCCTCGGCCGGCTCCCGCGCCCCGGGGGCGGCTCACCACGGGCCCGTCGAAGAGAGCCGGGTCGGACTGGACCGCCGCATCCCACGCCCGGTCCCGGGCCGACTCGCAGCGGGGTGGCAGCGCCGACGCCGCAGCCTCCCTCAGGTCAAGCCGCTCGACACCGAAGAGGTCGACTCCCGCGGGGCGCTGCGTGCTGGTCACCGGTACATCGCAGAAGCGCGCTGCGGCGGTCAGCGGGGTTTCCTTGTCGCGAGCCGCAGCGATTGCGGCCTGGACGGGGGTGCGGCGGCGTTCGGTCCCGGCCTGGCGCCCGTCGTCCATGGCACCGGAGCTTCCGGGCCAACGTCGAACTCACCCGGGCCCTGGGGTACGGCAGGGCGAACTCGACGCGGCTCGGGCAGCCAACCGTGAACTGCACAGGTACCGAACCGAGCACCCCCACTATTCTGTCTTGCTAAGTACTGGTAGTCAGCGTTACTGTGTACCGGTACTCAACACAGCTGACTAGCGCAGGGGGAGGTGTTCCATGACCAAGCTGGAGACGGAGATGCTCAAGGGCACGCTGGAGGGCATCATCCTCGCGTCCCTGGCCGACCGGCCCGCCTACGGCTACGAGATCACGGCACGGCTGCGGGAGCAGGGTTTCTCCGACATCGCCGAAGGGACCATCTACGCGCTGCTCCTCAGGATGGAGAAGCGCGGACTGGTCGACGTGGAGAAGGTCCCCTCCGAGAAGGGACCGCCACGCAAGGTGCACTCCCTCAACGCTCAGGGACGGCAGTACCTCGAAGAGTTCTGGAGGACCTGGAGCTTCCTCACGGAACGACTGGAACAGCTCCGCGAAGGGGGCGAGTGACCATGTCCGATGCCGAAAAGAGCGGCTTCATCTCGAAGCTGATCGGGCCCAAGAAACGCTGGAGGGCATACAAGGCGCGCGTCAAGGAGCTTCCCGGGAACTACCGCACGGCGGTCGAGGCGATCGAGCGGAATCTGATGCACTTCGTGCCGAGCGACGAAGACAGCAACGCGTCGATGTTCGAAGACCTCGCCGACCTGTTCGAGCAGGCCGCGGCGGACGGAACGCCGATCCGTGAGGTCGTCGGCGAAGACCCGGTGGAGTTCGTCGAAGAGTTCGCCCGGAACTACTCGGAGGGCGGCTACGTCCCGGCCCGCGCACGTAAGCAGCTGACCGACGACATCGTGCGCGCCTCCGGCAACGAGACCGGAACACAGGACAAGACGGTCTGATCGCGCCTCAGGGGCCGAGCACCACTTTCATCGCCTGTCTGCACCAGGTGGCCGCGGGGCCATGCCCGGCCGCCTCGTGCCGCATACCCGCGGCACCGTCGAGACCGACCACCGCATGCAAGGAGATCCACGATGGGAAACGGCAACAACGGCTTGTCCGAAACCGGACTGCGCCGACTGCGCGAGGTGCTGGAAGCGCATGTTGAATCCAAGAAGATCCCCGGACTCGTCGCCCTGGTCGGCCGGGGCGAGCAGACCCATGTCGAGGCGATCGGGACGATGCGCCATGACGGCGGCGCGCCGATGCGCCGGGACACCATCTTCCGGATGGCCTCCACGACCAAGCCGGTCGCGGTCGCCGCGACCATGGTCCTGCTGGACGAGTGCCGGCTGCGACTTGACGACCCGATAGATCAGTGGCTGCCGGAACTGGCCGACCGGCGGGTCCTCCAGCGGCCCGACAGCCCGCTGGACGACACCGTTCCGGCGCGGCGTCCGATCACCGTGCGCGACCTGCTCACCTCCACCTGCGGGCTCGGACTGGACATGACGGCGAAGGACGCCCCGATAATGAGCGCGTACTTCGAGCAGAAGGTCTACGGCGAGAACGGATGGATGCTGCCGGCAGTGGAACCGGACGAGTGGATGCGCCGCCTGGGCACGCTTCCGCTGATGTACCAGCCCGGAGAGCGGTGGCTGTACAACGTCAGCGACGACGTGCTCGGGGTGCTGGTGGCCAGGGTCACCGGCCAGCCGTTCGAGGCGTTCCTGCGCGAGCGCATCTTCGATCCGCTGGGCATGAACGACACCGGCTTCCACGTGCCCGCCGACAAGATCGACCGGCTTCCTCCCCTGTACGCCCCCGATCCGCAGACCGGAGAGTTCAGCGTGGAGGACCCGGCCGAAGGGGGACACCACAGCAAGCCCCCCGCGTTCCAGTCCGGCGGCGGCGGACTCGACTCCACCGTCGACGACTACCACGCCTACTTCCGGATGCTGCTCAACCACGGCATGCACGGCACCGAACGGATCCTGTCCCGCCCCGCCGTCGAGCTGATGACCACCAACCGCCTCACACCCGAGCAGACATCAGCCCTACAGACCTGGGCGCGCAGCATCGTCCACCTGTCACACGGTCAGGGACAGACCGGCGGCTGGGGCTTCGGCATGACGGTGCGCACCTACCGCGGTGACTACGCGCCCGTCGGCCAGTTCGGCTGGGACGGCGGAGCCGGCACCACGACCTACGCCGACCCGCACAACCAGCTCGTCGGCATCCTGCTCACCCAGACCGGGATGTCCACCCCGGACTCGGCGCGGGCCATTCAGGACTTCTGGACCACCCTCTACCAGGCCATCGACTGACTGCCTACGTGGTCGCGGTCGGTCCGGCACAAGACCTCAGCCGGGCTCCGAGCTTCGACACTCCGACGCCTCCACGTTCTGCGATCAGCTGCATGCTGTGCTCGAAGCTTGCGGAAGCACGCAGAGCGCGTCACGCGACGCTCACTCGAACCAGCGATGGCACCACACCTGTTGCACCGGCTGCGGTAAGACCGTCCGGCGCTGAGCCGCATAGATACCTTCTTCACTGCCTCGCGCCACACGATCTGCCCTGGAGAACCCGCTGTGTCCCACCTGCCGCGAGCGGGTCGAAGCAGATAGCACGCGGTGACCATGCACGACCCGCTTCCCTCCGAGCTGTCTCGCCGCGCCAAGCTGGGCGTCGTAAAGGCGGACGCCGGGCGGCGGGTGCTGGACGACCTCCTGGCCGCGGCCCGGGACAAGGGCCTGCTGAAGACGGCGGGCCGGCCCCGCACCGACGCCACGCATGTGCTGTCGTCGGCGCGGGAGCTGTCCTGGCTGGAGATGGTGGCCGAGACCCTGCGATCCGCGCTCAACGCCCTTGCCAAGACTGCCCCCGAGTGGCTGGTGGGCGTCGCGGAGCCGGGCTGGTTCCGGCACTACGCCGCCAGGGCCGAGGACTCCCGGTTTCCCAAGACCCGCACCAAGCGTGAGGAGGCGGCTTGCGGGTCGGTCGTGACGGGATGCGTCTGCTCAAAGCGGTCATCGCCGCTGACACGCCGCCTGGCCCGGACACCCTGACGGAAGTGGAATCCTTGCGGCAGAGGTGGGTCCAGCACTTCCACCTCGTGGAGGGCGAGGTGAGGCGGCGGGACCCAAAAGACCGCCCGCCGGGCGCGTTGCGCCTGGTCACCCCTATGACACCGAGGCCTGCGGCAGCGTCAGACGGGGCACCCTGTGGGACGGTCCTGCACGGGCCGATGGCCGCCAGCACCACCGCGTCGGCCGACGGCGCCGCCCCGGGTTTTCGCCGGACCCGAGGGCGTGGCCTGCTCCGGCGGGTCGTCGTCCGGCGCGGCTGCGGGGACGGGCACGGAGCCGGGCGCGAGAATCCGCAGGGGCGCGGTGATCGAGCAGGCCAAGATCCTCACCACGCACAACCTCGCCCTTCTCGCCGGCCAGGTCGGTGTGACACCACCGTCCGGCTGGTCGGCACTGGCCCGCGGGGCGTTTGCCACCACCTGCCGCCTGGCCGCGCGGATCCATGGCAACCCGCGGCCGCTGACGACCACCAAGGACATGGCCTACACCTGGCGCCAGGTCCTGTTCTACCTGTCGATGGCAACCGCCGACGAGCGCGACGCCGTCCTGGGGCAGTTCGACGACGACGTGGCCCAGTATCCCGACCACGCCCGTGGGCGCCTCGCGCCGGTTCTGGCGGGGTTGCGTCTCGTACGTGACGGCGGCGACCTCGGCCCCGGCGGCGGCCCGGTGGACGGTGGCGCACGCCGGCTCGTCGGCTGGGCACCCGACGGCCGCCACTGGCTCCTGGCATAGGGCAGGCGCCCGCAGCCCGCACGCAGCCCGCACGCCCAACGGGCCTGCGCGATGAAGTTGGTCGCCGAATAGCGCAAGGCCCGAATACCGACGCTTCACCAGTGGCGCACCGAGACCGTTGCCGGCGACGGCCCGTCCCACGGCGGGGCGCTGCGCACTGGGGAGCTGGCTGGTCTCGGCCTCTGTGACGTCCGCCAGGCGGACCGTGATGTGCGTGCGGGCGGGCGGCCGGGCCCGCGCTAGGCGGTCCTCTATTCGGCCGCCGACGCCGCGTCACCACCGCAGTGATCGCTGAGGTGACGGTGAGGACCACCAGTACGACCAGACCGACAAGTACGCCACCGCCCCCGTGCCTGGGTAGCGCCGAGGCCCGAGCGGGTCCTGCGCCGCCCCACCCGCGCGGCGGGGCCCCAAGCACCCCAACCTGCCAGGCAGTTGGGGTGCCCAGGACGAGGCCATGCAGCGGCCCGAAGTACGACGGCCGACCCGCTGAAGACCCGTACCGACGGGTGCGGCCGCACCGCGCCGACCCCAGGGGTCTTCTCGGCGCACGCGGACAGCAGCTCGATGACCGGGACAACTCCCACCTCATGCGCGCGGCCTGGGTGGTCCCTGCGCCCCGCTTCCACGCCACAGATGCGCGGCGGCGCATGATGACGGTGGGTGACTCATCAGCTCGAACCACCTTGCCTGGTAAGCGAATTGAAGACGTGGCGACAATGGCAGGACGGCAGGCACACCCAGCCCTCGCAACCGCGACGACACCCCGCGCCAATGGCCCAGCAGCATCCGCGACCGCGCGACCTCCGGCCCCGTAACGGGGGGACTGACCGGATGTTCCTCGGCCAAGGCCAGGCTCCCGCCCCGGCCATGGCGCGTTGGAGGTACCAGCACCTTCCGAGCGTTCGCGCCCTCAGATTGTCGCCGACTCCCCGGGGCCGAGAAGCACCAGTCGGTCCTCCAGGCCCGCGCGTTCGAACGCGGTCCGCAGATAGGCGGCGCCCTCCGTGAAGTGCATCCAGGAGTTGAAGTGCACAGGGACGGCGCGACGAACACCGAGGACGGCGGCGGCCTCGGCGGTCTGCGCGCTGTCCAGCGTGAGCAGCGCGCCGTCGAAGAGCCGGGTGCGGACGGCGCCCGCGAACAGCAGCGCGGTATCCACCGCGCCCACCCTCCGGGCGATCTGCCGGACGAGGTCCAGCGAGGCGTTGTCGCCGCTGACGTAAACGGTGGGCAGGCCGGCGGCGGACAGAATGAAGCCGGTGACGTCGCCGGTGACCGACTCGCAGCCCTCCGGCCCATGGCGGGCCGGGACGGCGGTGACGACCACCGGGTCACCCGTCGGCCGGGCCAGCTCCAGGGACTCCCAGGGCGCGAGGCCGCGGGCCGTGCCACCGAGGCGGGCCGCGGCGGCCGGAGTGGTGGCGGTGAGCGATGCCTTCGCCAAAACACGGCGGCCGGAGTCGTCGAGGTTGTCCGCGTGCTGGTCGTGGGAGAGCAGCACGGCGTCGACCGGGCCGATCTCATCGGCCCCGAGCGCGGCCGGAGCCAGCTTGGTGAGGATGTTGCCGGTCTCGCTGTGGTAGTCGCCGGGGCCGTCGAAGGTGGGGTCGGTGAGCAGGCGCAGGCCTCCGTAGTTGAGGAGAGCGGTCGGACCACCGAGGGAAAGGATGGACAGCGCAGAAGCAGACATTGCGTGACCTCTAACGGGTTGCTGAGTTATTTGCCGTGAGAATGACCGTAGCGATTCTCACGGCAAACGGCAACAGGTATCGTGATGATGTGAGTACTTCGCACGCCGGAACCACCCCCACCGACCCGCCGCCGCTGCCGTCCGCCCCGGGCGCGGAGCGCCACCCCGCGCTCGGCCTCGTCAACACGCGGACCATGCGGCCCAGCGGCGAATTCGACGACCTCGCGGAGACCGCCGCCGCCGGCGACTGGCTGGCCGGCGCCGGCCTGCTCCCGGCCCGCACTTCGCTGGACCCCGGCAGCGCCGACCGCCTCCGCTCCCTGCGCGAGGCCGTACGCACGCTGCTCGCCGCACACCTCGACGGCGTACTCCCCGACGCGGCCGCGCTCGCCGAGCTCAACGCCGCGCTCAACGCGGCACAGTTCACCGAGGAACTGCGTTGGGACGACCCGGCCCAAGGCCCCCACCGAGAGTCGCTGCCATCCAGCGGCACTCCCGTCGACGCCGCCCTCACCCGCCTCGCCCGTAACGCCGTCGACCTGCTCACCGGCCCCGAGGCGGCGTCGGTCGCCGCCTGCGGGGCACCTGGCTGCATCCGCTACTTCCTGCGCACCCACGCCGCCCGGCAGTGGTGTTCGACGCGCTGCGGCGACCGCGTGCGGGCCGCCCGCCACTACGCCCGAAATCGCACGCCCGGGCGCCACTGACGCGGCGTCAAGGCAGTCCGCCCTGCCAAGCGGTGGGGTGACCAGGGGATGGCGGCGCGCGGCCAGCAACCCCGCCCCCGCTGAAATCCATCCGGGGACAACGGTCAAGAGCCAAGGGCCGAGCGACCCCTCTCGGCGGCGTGAACGTCGCCAATCAGCGCGCACTTGCCGGGACTTGGGGCCGCTCGACTCCTCCGCCACGGGCTCGTGTCTACTTGGGCATGAGCACGGTGTCGATGATGTAGACGGTGGCGTTGGCGGTCGGCACGTTGCCGCAGACCACGTTGGCGGAATCGTTGACCTTGTACGCGGTGCCGGAGCCGGACGTGGTGACCTTGCCCTTCTCCAGTGTGTCGAAGGAGCCGTTCTCCAGTTGCTGCGGCGTGAGCTTCTGACCCACCACGTGGTACGTGAGGATCTTGGTCAGGGTGGCCTTGTCGTTGAGGACCTTGTCCAGGTCGGCCTTGGGGATCTTCGCGAAGGCGTCGTTGGTCGGCGCGAACACCGTGACGTTCTGCGCGTTGTTGAGCGTGTCGACGAGGCCGGCCTTCTTCACCGCGGCGACGAGCGTGGACAGGGCCGGGTTGTGCGACGCGGCGGTGGCGACCGGGTCCTTGGCCATGCCGTCGAACGAACCCGCGCCGTCCTTCGGCACCGACGCACACGCGGCACCGAACGGCTTGTCGGTCATCGACGTGTCACTGCCACTCGACGACTGGGCCCCCGTCGGCGCGGACGCCTCGGACGACGACGCGGAGCTGTCCTTCTTGCTGTCATCACCTCCGCACGCGCTCAGCACCAGAGGCAGGACGGCGGCCGCCGTGACGGCGATCGCGGCACGACGGAAACGCGGGGTGTTGTTCATGACTTCTCCTTGGGAATGGGCGGGAGGGTACGGCGGAGTGCTGCGTCCGCGCGGAAGTGGGAGCAGGGGGCTGGTAAGCGCATGAGTCGGTTTTCACGACAGGGCGGCTTCACCACAGAGGTCAGTCCACGGTGATCACCACCGAGTGCCAGCCGCTGGCGCCGTCCGGGATGGTCGGAGTGCGCTCTTCGGTCTGTGTCCGACCGGTGCGGTCGGTGGCCCGGACCGTCAGGGTGTGCCCGCCGGGGGTGGCCTTCCAGGGCAAGGACCACTGACGCCAGGTGTCGGAGGTGTCCGCCGCGGCGAGGTCGGCCCGTGTCCAGGCGCCGTCGTCCACCCGTACCTCGACCCGGTCGATCCCCCGGTGCTGCGCCCAGGCCACGCCGGCGATCATCACCGTCCCGGCTTTCGGGCGGGCGAACGGTTTCGGGGTGTCGATACGGGACTCGGTCTTGATCGGCGCCTTCTTGGCCCAGGACCGCTTGACCCAGTACGAGTCGTAGGCATCGAACGTGGTCAGCTCCAGGTCCTGGAGCCACTTGCACGCCGAGACGTAGCCGTACAGACCCGGAACCACCATGCGGACCGGGAAGCCGTGCACGAACGGGAGGGGTTCGCCGTTCATGCCCACGGCGAGCATCGCGTCGCGGCCGTCCATGATGTCCTCGACGGGCGTGCCGATCGTCATGCCGTCCACCGAGCGCGCCACCAGCTGGTCGGCCGGCCCGCCCCGCGACGGCGGCCTCACCCCCGCCTCCTTGAGCAGGCCGGCCAGCGGCACCCCGATCCACCGTGCGTTCCCCACGTACGGGCCGCCGACCTCGTTGGAGACACAGGCCAACGTGATGTCCCGCTCGATCAAGGGGCGCCCCAAAAGATCCTGGAACGTGAGGGTGAGAGGACGGCTGACGCCCTTCCCGTGGATCCTCATCCGCCACTGCGTGGCATCGACCTTCGGGATGACCAGGGCGGTGTCGACACGGTAGAAGTCGGTGGTGGGCGTGACGAAGGGGCTGATGCCCGGGGTGTGCAGGACAGCTCCGGTGGGAACCGGCCGAGCCGCCGAAGCAGGGGGCGGAATCACCACCCTGCCTCGGGAAGCCACGGCTCCTTGGCCCCGGGAACCGTTCAGCGACCGGCCCAGCAGGCCCGCCCCTACCGAGGCGGCGGCAGCAACACTGGCCGCGACCACGAACCCGCGCCGGTCCCAGCCATCCGGCTGCCCCGGAGCTGGAGCCCGGCCGGCCACCGCGCCGCCGGGCTCGGGCGCCCCACCGCCAGGTCCGGCCATGCTGTGCACCGGAGCGGTCAAGCGTCCCACCAGCACATACAGCAGCACCGCTCCGGCCAGGGCGCCGACCACGGACGGCAGTGCGTCAGCGGCACTTGTCGAGTCCGGACGGCTGGTCGCGGCCAGCGCGCCCACGATGCCGAACAGCAGCACACCGGCGGCCCCAGCACGGCGAACACGCAGCGCCAGCGCACCCAGCGCCAGGGCCAGCAGGGCGAGAACCGCGAGAATGCCCAGCTGGAGGACGAGTTTGTCGTTGGTCCCGAAGTGGCGGATCGCCCAGTCCTTCAGCGCGGGCGGCGTGCGGTCGATGGCCGCCCCGCCCACCGCGATCACCGGTCCCGACTCCGGGCGGACCGCCGCGGATACCAGCTCGGCGACGGCGAGAGCGAGGAGACCGGCCAGCAGTCCAGACAGGGCTGCGAGCGGAAGGCGGATCCCTATCCCTCTGCTGCGAATGTTCATCACGGCTCCTATTCGGAACCGATGGGCCACAGGATTGGCCACTCGTCCCAACGAGTCACGCCATGCTCGCGGCTGACGGAGCGTGGCAGGGACCCGGTGGGACGAAACCCCAGGTGAGCGGCGGTGCATTGCGGCCCAAGGACTGCTCGCGCCACGCTGCGGCGCGATCCCGTGCCGGGGCCGTCGTCACGATCGGGCACCCGGGCCGTCCGGCGCCTGACACTGTCGGCACGAACGCACGGGCCCCTCGCCCCCTCTCCTCCCCCTCGGCCGGTTCCTCGGCGGAAGGCGATCGGGCGAATCCGAACCCGAAAGCCGAAAACCGAAACCACGGAGCGTTCGCGGCAATCCGGCGCCGCCCCGGCTCCGAATCACCCGTGCAGACACGACCTCCGGGAGGATCAGCGGGTGAAAGAAACCGTGCACATCGGCGGGGTACATCAGGTCGGTCCCGATCTGGCCGAACTCCTGGCCAGGTCCGCGCGTGGTGACGAGCAGGCGTTCTCCTCGCTGTACGACGCGGTCATCGGGCCCGTCTTCGGCCTGGTGCGCGGTGTCCTGCGCGATCCGGCCCAGTCCGAGGAAGTGGCCCAAGAAGTCCTCGTGGACGTATGGC
This sequence comes from Streptomyces sp. NPDC006711, assembly GCF_042869775.1. Classification (NCBI taxonomy): domain Bacteria; kingdom Bacillati; phylum Actinomycetota; class Actinomycetes; order Kitasatosporales; family Streptomycetaceae; genus Streptomyces; species Streptomyces sp. NPDC006711. The sequence continues at coordinate 424,016 of NZ_JBIAGO010000004.1, read as the reverse complement.
GTACGGCCGCCCGGTACGAGCCCGAGCGAGGAGGCGTCATGAACTGGGTCCTCACCCTCGCGCACCGCCGAGCCGTGGACCGGGTCCGCTCGGCGCAGGCCTCGGCCGAGCGGGACAACAAGGCCGCGCTGCTCGCCCGGACCCCCGACTTCGACCAGGTGAGTGATGAGGTGGAGACCCGGCTGGAACGCGAGTCGGTACGCCGTTGTCTGCGCACCCTGACGGAGTTGCAGCGCGAGTCGGTCACCCTCGCCTACTACCGGGGCCTCACCTACCGCGAAGTCGGCGAACTGCTGTCCGTGCCGCTCGGCACCATCAAAACTCGCCTGCGCGACGGCCTCATCCGTCTGCGCGACTGCCTGGGGGTGACCGCGTGACCAGCGCCGATCTGCACACGCTGACCGGTGCCTACGCACTGAACGCGCTCCTTGCCGACGAACGCGAGGAGTTCGAGCGTCACCTCGCCGCATGCGGGCCCTGCACCCAGGAGGTGCGCGAACTGGCCGCCACAGCGGGCCGCTTGGGACTCGCCATGACCACCACTCCCCCGGCGGCGCTCAAAGCCGACGTCCTGCGAAGGATCAGGGCCGTACGCCAGGAGGCCCCCCGCACCGGGCCTTCGCTCCCCGCCGCGGTGCGCACCGGCCGCAGGCGCGCCCTGACGCGGTACGCGCTCGCCGCCTGCCTCGCGGCGGCCGTCGGGCTCGGCGCGGTCGCCGCCTGGCAGCATCAGCAGGCCGACACGGCGCGGGAGCAGGCCCGAGCGGCCCAGAGCCGAGCCGAGCAACTGGCCGACGTCCTGGCGGCGCCCGACGCCAAGGCGACGCACGGGCGCCTCGGCGGCGATGCCGCAGGCACCCTCGTCGTCGCCCGCAGCCGCAACCAGGCCGTGTTCCTGTCGTCCCGCCTGCCCCGGCCGCCTGCGGGAAAGGTCTACCAACTCTGGTTCGCCGACGCGGGGTCCATGCGATCGGCCGGCCTCCTGGACCCCGCCCACGCCACCGAGGCAGTACTGCTCTCCGGTCACGTGGACGAGGCGTCCGGCATGGGCATCACCATCGAGCCTGCGGGCGGTTCCCACCAACCCACCACCACACCCCTGGCCCTCATGACGATCCCCAGCACCTGAACGAGGAAGGCTACGTGGACGCTGATCCGCAGGAGTGTTGTCGGGCATGGCCCAGATCTGACGGATGAGATGGGCCTCAGCAACGGGCCGCCGAAACCCCGCCTGCTGTGCCTCTATGACCCGGACAGGGCGAAGGCGAGCAGTGCCGTCGAGGTGAAGTCGTCGGCGGGCTCGACCGTCTGCCAGGCTCCCACCTGGTCGACGTAGCGGGCGCCCTTGCCGTCGAACCGCTTCCAGTCGTCGGCACCCGCCTCGCAGGCACGCGTCGACTCCAGGGTGTCGTCGTCGCCGGAGAGTTTCTTGGCTCCGTTGGGCCCGTTGACGACCGCGCCACGCAGCACCGCGCCCCGGCCGGTGAGGCTCCCCGCCAGGTTCGCCACCTGGTGGGCAGGGCAGTGCGGGAACAGTTCCCCCGTACCGATCATGAAGCTGGTCCCCCAGGCGTTGGCACCCAGCGCCCAGCCGCGCTGCTGGCCGGCGAAGGCGTCGTAGTGGTGGTCGCCGGTCGCCTTCGCGTAGAGGACGGCTGTGGCCATGAGGCCGAAGGTGTGCGGTACGGCGTCGAAGTCCGAGTAGACCGCGCCGGCGCGGAAGGGGTCCTTCGCGGCGCGGCGCTCGCCGTCGGCGAGTTGGCGGCGCAGATCCGCGGCGACGGCTTCCGACGGTCCCAGCCGCAGCAGGTCCGCGTGGGCCAGCGCACTCACGTCGGAGATGCCGAGTGTGCCGAGGTTGTCCGATGCCAGGTAGGCACGCGCCCATTTCGCCGCCTGAGTCTGCCAGTCTCCGGCGCGGTCATCGCCCAACGCCTTTGCTGCCAGGGCCAGTTCGACTGCCCCGAACTCCATGTCGTCCTGCCAGGAGTCCTCGGAGTAGAAGGCGTGCGGGAACGTGGTGACGAGGTGGCCGGGGTCATGGGTGTCGGCCTGACCATAGACGGCGGCGGCCTTCGCCAGCCACTGTCGGGCCCCGGCGGGATCATGGGCCGCGTCGGTCTGCGCGGCCAACGCGAAGGCCGCGGCGACCCGCCCCGCGAGATTGGGACTGATGGGCGCGCCGGGCTCGTTGGCACGGAAGACCGGACGGAACTTGACGAAGTCGTCCGGGTCACCGGGACGCACGTGCAGCGCGTCGTCGGCTTCCGGCAGCCGCCACACGTCGTGGTCGCTGTGCAGGTCCTTGGTGCCGGCGCCTATGCCGACCTGCGCGTACAGCGTCCGGGTGTGGCCGTCCCACATCTTGTCGAGCCAGGCCAGTCCGTGCTGTGCTTCGGCCGCGAGCCCGGGGGTGGCGGGCAACGCCCTTTGCGCCAGGAGCAGTTCGTCCGTCGCGTAGGAGGCGGTGTGGGTGAACTTGAGATAGTCCCCGGCGTCGAACCAGCCCCCCGCGACATCGACGGGACCACCGACCCGCCGCAGCGGCGCCGTCAGCTCGGTGCCGTCCTTGTTGTACCGGGGCTCGGCGTAAACACTCGCCGAAGCGTCCGTGAGGTGTGCGGGTTTGCGTCCGAGGGCGCCGGGGACGATGTGGTCGCCGTCGCGCTGCGCCTGGAAGAAGCGGACGTTGTCGGCGGCCAGGTTCCGCATCAGCTCGCTCGCGGGAGCCACCGTGAAGCGGGGGGAAGTGGCGTCGGCGGTGCCGGTCAGGCGCAGCCGGTAGGTGCCGGGCGAGGTGAGCCCGGACAGGTCGAGGGTACGTACCGAGTCGTAGGCCTCGTTCCACGCCCCGGTACGGGCCCCGGGGCCGCCGGTGAGGACGGCCCGCCCGGCGTCGTCGACCACCTCGAAGCGCGCTCCGGCCAGCTTGTCGTCCGGCCCCATCGCGAAGGCGACCTTCTGCTCGGCGCTGCCGTAGCCTCCCTGGTCGACCCGGATCGTGACCGGTCCTGGCTGGTCCCCGTGCGGGGGCAGCGCGTACCAGACGGCACCGGCCGCGCCGAGGCAGAGCGCGACACCGAGGACAAGGACGCGGGGGCGTTTGAAGCGCGAAACCATCGGGACGACGCCTTCTGTTGACTGGACGGGACGACTGCCAGGACGCAGCAGTGGCCGGGGCGCGCGGGCGAGACCCCGGGCGTCCGGACAGATCCCCTACCCCGGCCGAGGTGGTGCGACGCTCCAGCCGGCCCAGCATGTCATGCGTGTGGGTGAGGGCGAACGCGGCCGGAAGGGCGTGCAGGGTGCAGGCGTCCGCGCAGTGACTGCGAGAACTTCGCTCAGCTGGGCGCGATGGGTTGTTCGAGGAGTTCGTCCGGTCCGTCGAAGCCGGAGCGCCGGTACAGCGGCGCACTGCGCTCGGACGGCCACACGATCAACGTATCCAGGCCGTGAGCGCGCGCATACCCGGTCACTTCGTCGAGCAGAGCCTTGCCCAGACCGCGATCGCGCTGTTCGGGGACGACGTAGAAGTTCGTCACGTAGCCGAGGGCTTCGGAGTCCGGGTAGGGACTCGGAACCTTCTCCACCAGACACACGAACACGTGACCGCAGGGCCGGCCGCCCACTTCAGCGACCCAGACCCGCCACGGCCCGATCATCCGGGAACGCAGCCACCGCTCGCACTCGGCGGTGAACTCCTCTTCGCCCTGGGGTAGTTCATCTCCACCGTCCTCCACCTTGAACCGCCAGCGCATGGCCGCCAGCGCGGGAGCGTCATCAAACTCGGCCCGGCGGATAACAACGTCACTCATGGCCACACTCTCGCAGGCCGATCCAGCGGAGCGAAATGGCCCACGACCGCCCGGCGACCCCTCTTGGAATGGAACACCGAATTGATCATCCGGAGGGAGCACGGTGTCCCGGACGCACACGCACAGACACGGCACGGTCGACGACCCGCTCATGCAGTTCGGCGAGGACGGCGCCGCCGGCCGCTCACCTGCGTGCATGCCACGGGAGGCGCCGTCCCCCGCCTGCGAGCAGTCGCAGAGCCGGGCTGAAGATGAGTCCTGCGAGGAGCAACCAGCTGCTTGCCTGCAAGAAGTCCTGTAGCGCGCTGGGCTGTTGGCCGGTCAGGGCGGCCGTGTACCCGTAGGCCGCGCCGGCGAAGACCAGGGCGTGGAAGGTTTGAATGCGGGGTGACCAGGCGGTGGCAGCCAGCATGTCGCAGTCGAAGCAGAAGGCAAAGGCGAAGATGAAGGGCAGCAGTATGAGAACCATCGCCCCGGCGAATGCCAGCTGCGGATCGATGTCGGAACCATCGTGGAAGGCGATCTCCCACTTGCCCTCCGCAAGTCGTCGCAATGTTGCCGGTGAGGCGGTGTGGCCGCCCAGGGAAGGGTTGCTCGGGGACCAGAGCACCATGAGGGGATCGCCCGGCTCGGGCCGCCACTGCTTCTGATCGGCCCGACGGCGAGCGGTTCGGCCGCGCCAGGGACCGAGACGCGCACGTTGCTGTGGTAGGCGTCGATGCGCTCGTGATCGTCTTCGTTGTGCTCTTCTCTGACGATGTCCAGTTGCCCGGTTATGCTCCCGGTCGCGACTTCGGCACCCGAGCGCTGAATCTGGGCGAGCTGGCTTGTCTGGCTCGGCAGGGACGCCAGGAGGACGCCGGTCAGCGACGCCGCGAGGAGGCCTGCGCTGACGAGGAGTTGCCGCACCTTGGTCCACCATGGCTCATGGCGGGGCACGTCCTCCAGCCAGCCACGGACCTCGTAGGGCATGTCGTCCAGCGAAGCAGGGCCAAGCGGTTCGGCCTCATGCGACTTGCGCAGACTGACGCCGGGGCCGCCGGCGGTGAAATCTCGGCTTTTGCCGTACCACCGCCGGCTCCACAGCAAAGCCGCTCGTACGACGGCCAGGCCAACCGTCGTCCACACCAGCACGAGGACCCCGGTGTGGGGGGCCGGCTGGCTGTGCATCCCCATGGCCCAGACGACAGCCGAGGCGGCCGTGACGTACATCAGGAAGGCGACCACACGGACGGCCTGCGTCAGACCGACGACTACAGCCATCGCACGTGGCAGCCGGACCATCGCTCGTACTGTTACCACCAGGGGGTGGAAGATGAGGAGGGCTCGGACCACTTGGTACTTGATGCGGTTGTTCATGTTCATGGGTCCCTTCGACGTCGGGGTGCGGGGAAACGGCCCAATACCGGATGAGTGGATCATGAAACGGGCGGAATGGTCGCTTCGGCGGACCCGCTCCGTAGCGGACCCCGGCCGGCAGGTGCGAAGCACGTGGTCACGGAAGTCACCGTGTGCTTGCGGCGGCGCGAGCGACCGGGGGCACCTGATCGTCCGTCAAGAAACGTGCCTGGGGGCTGCGTTACACGGAGCGGCGGCACCACCGCCGGGCGGTCGCATTGCGGCAACGTGCGTAGGCAGACCCGTAGCGGGCGGGGGTGGAGTCGACCACGGCCGACCGGCACGACCGATCCACTCGGGCGCAGCCCGTGGAGCCCGGACCCGACGCCGTCCCGGCGTGATCGCGGGCCGAGCGGGCGTAGTGGCCCGGAGAGGGGGTCATGCGGGTGGTGAGGGACGTCCGGACGCGTCATCCGGTCAGGGGTAGCTCGCAACGGGGTGGTCGCAGACGGCCGTGGGGCCCGTGGCAGCACGGCGGGAAGCTCGAACCAGCCGCCTTCCCCCGGCTGGTGCAGACCGGCAGCACCGTACGGTCCAGGGTGCTCCAGGGCCCTTGGCGGCCTGCGCCGCCCGGAGGCCGGAGGTCCCTTCACGGCCGGGGAGACCGGCGATCAGCAGGGGGCGGGCTTGCCGAGCCGCGGGTTTGCCCGGTGGCCGCCGGCCGAGCCCGGGGGCGACCGGGACTGAGCGGTGCCGGCCGCGCCAGATAGGGCAGCTGGGCCCGGGCTGCGCGTCGCGGCCCGGGCCCAGCCCCCTGTACGGTGCCCGCCTCGCGGCGGGGGTGTGTCAGCTCTGTGCGGTGTCGTCGCCGTCGCTCGTCTGCTCGGCGTTGTCGGCCGCGCCGGTCTTCTCGCGCATCTTGCGCACCAGCTCCGCCTTCTGGTCGGCGGCGCCCTGACGGTCGAGGTTGCGGTGCGGCCCGTTGTTCTGCCGCTCGGCGCGGGACAGCCTCTTTCGCTGGCCGCCGCCCATGCCCACGGGGTTGTTGATGTTCTTGCTCACGGTCACGAGTGCTCCGGTAATGATGTGGAGTGATCTACGGATTCATCGGTGGGGGACGGGCACGGCGACGTCCAAGGACGTCAGCGGGTGCCCGTCACGCGCTCACTCGTAAATCGGCGTCTGGAAGAACATGACCAAGACGGTACCCGGTTTTGTCGTGATCCGCCCACCAGGTTTCTCGCCCCTGGCTCGGCCGGCCCTTCGGTGAGCGACCGCGGACGGTCGCCCAGGGCCCCGATGCCCGTCGGCGGTTTCCGGCCTGGTTGCGGACCGGGTGCGGGGTGGCTTCATGAAGCCACCCCGCACCCGGTCCGGGCTCGGCCCCGTGAGCCAGGACATGGCACCTCATGAACTCCTTACCCACGCTCTCCGCCACTGAGATCATCGTCATCAACAAGGGAAGCGGGGAGCCGGAGTTGGGGTGCGGGGCTGGCATTCGAGGCAGCCACGGCGGTGCTGAGGGCCGCCGTTACGCCTACGCTGTGTGGCAGGGTCACGTTCGGCAGGGTCGCGTTCGGCACTCAGGCCGGGCGCTCCCCCAAAGGTCGCTCCGCCGGCTTCGCGGCCGTAACCCCCGCGTACGCCCGCTGTTGCAGCCCGGACAGCTGTCGCACGTAGAGGATCGCAAGGACAGCGGCCGCGAGGGTGAGCACGTCGACGCCGATCAACACACCGGCCGTCTGGTGTGCCGTGGCCGTCTCATCATCTGCCGCGGGCAGGCGTGAGCCGATCAGAGTGAGGACCTTCGATGAGACCCAAACGATCCACCACGCGTTCAGCAGCGCGAGCGGCGCCTTGCGCCCCGCGTACGCGGGATCCGGCCTGACGCCGGCGCGCGTCATGTCACGTGCGATCAGCCAGGGCATGACGAAGTTCACGAGCGGCACGAACCACGCCCCGATGGCCCACCCCGGGCCCGTGGCGCACGCGCCCGGGTCGAAGGCCTCGGTGTTCGTCCGGGCGCGGTGGAACCAGGCGATGAAGAAGCCGGCCGTGACAACCGTGGCCCACAGCTGCAGCTGAGACGCCGCGTATTCCGGACCCCGGGCAGCATCGACTTCACCCCACTGTGTCGCGTCGAATCCCGTGGAGGGCGTCGTCCGGCCCGAGAGGCGGAAGACGTTCACGTCGGCGAAGAGCCCGTACACGGCCGCCGCAGTCGCCAGCACGAGCAATACCGTGACGGCCGCTGCCAGCCCACGCATCGAACGGAAGCGAGGCGCCCCGGGCGTGACGGCCGGGCGGGACGGCCCCCCGGCGGCGTCGAACCCGGCATACGTCTCGAACCCCTTGACCCAATCCTCATCCTCCCCCTCGACTTCACCGGACTCATCGGCCCTCGATGATGATGCAGACATGCCACGCCCCCCAGGTCAGCGCACCCCGCCCGTGCGGACGCCAGCGGACTGCATGGACATCGCTCCGTGCGACGTCCATGCAGTTCAGCGCACCCGACGCCGCCCGGACGCCGCCCGCGCACCCGGCGTCCAACTCGCCCCGCGACCCTGACCGTCTCATGTCACACCTCAGGAGTACCGGCGCGGCGAGACGGCTGCCGATCGGTACTTGGGAGGGGGACACCGTCGACGGCGTACGTCTCAGGACGTAAATCCGTGGGGTGATGCCGCACAGCAGGGGCCCGTGGCAGTGTTCCCCGTGCCCACGGACCCACCGTCGCGGCACGATCCCCGTGATGCCGGAGGACCCATGACCGCCACGCCCTTCACTGCCCGGACAAGCATGACGCGTCGGCGCATGCTGGGAGCGGCGCTGGCCGCTGGGGCTGCCGTGCCGCTTGCCGCCGTCGCCGGTCCCGCGTGGGCGGACCCGGGTGCGGAGCCCGCCCCGAATCGGTTCACGCTGCCCCGGCCCAACGGCCCGTACCCGGTGGGCACGGTTCAACTGCACCTGATCGACCGGTCGCGCCCCGACGACATCGCAGGTGCGGGGCGTTTCCGCGAGCTGATGGCCACCGTTTGGTACCCGGCCCGGAGCATCGAGTGCCATCCGCCGGCGCCCTGGATGCCGGACGGCGCTCTTGAGGCGTTCCTCACCGACCAGGGATTCAGTGACCTGTTCCCCCTGGCTCCGCTCACTTCCGGCCATGTCGGCGCTCCCGTGCGGCAGTTGGGCCGACGGCTGCCCGTCGTGGTGTTCTCGCACGGCGCGCACAGCCACCAGGGCGACCACACCGTCATGGTGCAGGAGCTCGCCAGCCACGGATACGCGGCCGTGACGGTGGCTCATCAATACGACACGTACACCGCGTTCCCCGACGGCCGGGTCGCCGTCCCGCTCCGCGACCAAAAGGCGCCGACGCTGCCGGGGGATTTCGCCGCTGACCTGCGCTTCGTCCTGGACTGCGTCGAGCAGCTTGCCGCCGGCCGCAATCCGGACCTGGCCCAGCGCGACCTGCCGGCCGGGCTGCTCGGCTCCCTCGACCCACGGCGTATAGGCGCGTTCGGCTGGTCGAAGGGTGGAACGGCCACCGCGTGCGCCATGGTCGCGGACGATCGTATCCGGGCCGGGCTGAGCCTCGACGGCCCGATGCAGATGAACCCGCCGCTGGCCGGCGACCTGGACCGGCCCTTCATGATGATGTCCGCCGAGTTCACCCGGGCCACGGACCCCGAGGCCGCCGCGTTCTGGTCGCACCTGCGGGGCTGGCGGCTGAACATCCAGGCCGAGGGCGCCGTCCACATCTCCTACGGCGACAACGAGGCGCTGTTCCCCCAGGTGGCGAAGGTGAGGGGATGGAGCGAGCAGCAGCTCCAGAAGGTGATCGGCACTCTCGATCCCGACCAGGCCGTAAGAATCCAACAGGCGTACCCGCTCGCGTTCTTCGACGCACATCTGCGCCATCGGCGGGGACACCTCCTCGACGGGCCGTCGCCTGCCTTTCCGGCGGTGTCGTTCCTCGCCTGAGCGATACCCGGCACCCCACTACAGCGCCCACTACAGCGGCCCGGCGTGCGGCGTACGTGCGTCCGCGCCATCAACTCATTGCCCCTTCGGCCCGCACTTCGCTCTGAGCCCCTTCGGGCGGATGTCCGCCGGGCCGCACGGGCGCGGGCGGGCTGGGGCGGGCGGGTGCGGGACGGTTCCGGGGGAACTCGTACAGGAACGCGCGGACATTGAACGGAGACATGCCATGACGTACGACGGAAGTGTGGCGCCCACCGCTCTGCTGCCCCTGCTGCGCACGTCCGTGCAAAGGTTGCACGCCTCGGCGTCGGCCTTGGCTGATGACGACGTGCGGGCCCCCTCGTTGCTGCCCGGCTGGACCCGCGCGCACGTACTCACACACATCGCCCGCAGCGCCGACTCGCGTACCCGGCTGCTGACTGCCGCCCGCACGGGCGCGGACCTCGCGCAGTACGTCGACGAGGCGCAGCGGACGCGGGAAATCGAGGAGGGCGCGGGGCGGCCGGCCGTCGAGTTGGCGGCGGACCTCCACAGTGCGCTGGGCGGGTTCCTGACAGCCGCCGCCGAGCATCCCGAAGCGGCGTGGGATGTGCCCGTGCGCTGGCTGGGCGGGGGGATGCGGCCCGTGCGAGGCGCCGTGGGCAGCCTGTTGCGTGAGGTTGAGGTGCACCACACCGACCTGGGGTGCGGTCACCAACCTGCGGACTGGCCCCCCTTCTTCGTCGCCCGCGAACTCGCGACCACGACGGACAGGCTGCGTGAGCGTGACGACGTGCCAGGCATGGTGCTGATCGCCGACGAGGACTCGGTACCCCGTCCGGTCGGCGACGGGCGTGGGCCGCGCGTGTCAGGGCCGGCGGCAGCTCTCCTCGGCTGGCTGACCGGCCGCGCGGACGGGCACGGCCTCACCCTCGACCCGCCGGGGTCGTTGCCGGAGGTGCCGGTCTGGCGGAGCTGAGTCGACGGATCGGCCCGGCGGCGGGGCAGGCAGGGGCGGGCAGGGTTCCGAACACCGGCTGTACGCCACCGGGTTACCCGGTTCCGATACGAATCCCGGCCGGGACTGGGACCCGATGCGATGCGGTGCGGTGCGGTGCGGGGTGAACGACACTTACAAGCGCGGCGGCGCGACCTATGTGTGCCAGATTGGCGGGTCCGCGACACCGGGGCGGGTTCGCGCAACCCTGCGATCACTCAATTCCCCAGGTGCTGGCTGTGCTGGACATCTGGTGGGCGCGGAAGCGCGGGGCGCAGTCTCGGCTCCGTCCCATCATGAGCTCCGCCCGAGGAGGGCACGAACCGGCTCCCCCTGGCGGGGGAGGTGGCTCGTGCTCGGGAGCGACGCCTGCGGCCCGCCTCGGCTGCGATTTTTGGTACGTAAAGGACCGGCGTCACCGCGTGACCTGAGGAGCACAGATGACCACCGCTGACAACGCACCACGGAGCAGATGGCGTAGCGGATGGCGGGCCGCTCACGCGCCAGTCGCGGGAGTTCCCCGCTGGGCCCGCGTCGTCGCCCATGCCATCCCGTTCCTCGTCCTGCCGTCCGGCATCTGGAGGATCGCGACCGTCGCGTTCGGCGTGGCCGGCGACGGTCGCCGCCACGGCTCGGACACTACGCTGGGCCTTCCCAACGCTGCGTACGTGATTTTCCTGTCGGTCCTCTCCGAACTCCTCGCGTTCACCGCGCTCGGACTCATCGCCGCGTGGGGCGAGGTCTTCCCCCGTTGGACTCCGGTACTGCGCGGACGCCGGGTTTCGCTTTCGGCCGCCATGATCCCCGCTGCGGCCGGCGCCATCATCCTCACGGTTCTGTGGACGACACTCGCCGTCCAGGTCGCTTCCGGAGCCACGTTGCAGGGCAACCCGCTCCCGAGTGACTTCCCCACCACTGCGCTGCATGGCTGGCGCCTCGGCCTGTTCCTCGCCACCTACGCCCCGCTCCCGTTGTGGGGACCGCTCCTCGGCCTCCTCGCCATCGCGTACTGGCGTCGGCGGCGCATTCCGGCCCTGCCCACCCCCGTGCCGGAGTACCCCACGGCATGACAGCAACGTCCCAGCCCCGGACGGGACGGACAGCGCCCATGCTGTCCGAGTGGCTGTCTGCGACCGGCGTTCCCCTGGGGAATAGCGTGGGTGGGGGTGGTGGGGAATGCCGTGGCGCTCGAGCGGCCGGATAGTGTCAGCGATTCCTCGCGCGCGGTCAGTCGGCCCGTATCGTCTTCAACAGTCGGTCCAGCTCGTCCCCCGCCTCCTCGTACCCGGCGTCGGCGATCCGTCGCAGCGCGCGCAGGTCACCGGCCGCGACCGCGCGTCGAGTGAGCAGAAACCCGGCGCGCGTGGACCCCTCGTCCAACAGCTCGCTCAACTCCTCGACGCCTTCGGTTGCTTCAGCCAGGTCGGCCAGCTGGTCCAGGGCGGTCTCGTTGCCCTCGTCGGCCAGCTCGCGCAGAGTCTCCCGGTCGATATTCGTGTTTGCCATGTCGCCATGGTGCAACCCTGCCCCAGGGGAAAGGTCAAGTGGCAAGTGGGACGATGGCTCGGTGATCACCATCGGGCAGTTGGCACGGTACGTCGGGGTGTCGATCAAGACGGTTCGCGTCTACCACGACAAGGGGCTGCTCCCTGAGCCCGACCGCGATCCATCTGGCTACCGGCGGTACGGCGCAAACGACGCCATCGACCTGATCAAGATCCGGACGCTCGCCGAAGCCGGCGTCCCCCTGGCCCGTATCCGGGACCTGAGATCAGCGGAGGACACGGAGTTCCAGCAGGCGCTGTGCGAGATCAACGACGGCCTCACCGCCAGGATCCGGGCTCTTCAGGCGACACAACATCGCCTGCATGAGCTCGCCGCAGGGCGCCTTGCACCGTTGCCCGCCGAGGTCGGTGCCCATCTGGAGCACCTGAGCGGCTGGGGATTCTCCTCTCGATGGGTGGACCTGCAACGTGACCTGTGGATACTCGTATTCGCCACGTGCCCGGACCGAGCGCTCGCACTGTTCCACGACCAGGCCGCGATTCTGGCCAATCCGGCACTGCGGCAGCTCTTCCTTGATTACGACGGCGCGTACGACCTCGAGAGCGACGATCCGCGCATCGACGGCCTCGCCCAGAGGATCGTCACCGCGACCCGCGAGCGTTACGGATCCGGTGAAGTACCCACCCTGGATGCGGACTCTGAGGTCCCCACGCTCATCCAGGGCACGGTCAACGCCTCGTCCCCGGCATGGCGGCGACTTGACACGTTGATCCGTGCACGCCTGGATGCGTGATCCATCGGCGCGCCATCTCGCGGGTGAGGTCGCAAGCCGGGTGGGTGTTCTCCGCCGGTTGCGTTCGGCGGAGCGTCTTTGTCTGCGGAGCCAGGACTGTCGCCAGCGGTCCGGCTGGCAGGGTTGCATTCGGCCTCCTTGGTGCACCGGGCCGATACGGTGAGGAAATGATCCCATCTGACCGTAGGGCAACCGAACGTGAGGCGACGGAGACGATCGTCTATCGCGTGGCAGAGAGCGAGAGGGACAAGTCCGCTTGTATCAAAGGGGAGTTCAGCTCGGACACCGTCTTCGAAGTGGTCGGCTCCGATGACGGGTTCACCATCCGGCCCGCCCGGCTGGACCCGCCAGTTCACAAGGTCTTCCCCGACAACGAGACCGTGGCCGGTGAGACATCGCAGGCCGAGCGCCGGTTTGTCGCGCTGGACGGCGAACGCGTCTGCGGCTATGTCGACACGGAGTATGAGCCCTGGAATCGGCGGCTCATCATTGCCGATATCGAGGTGGCCGGGCCGTACCAGGGCCGGGGTATTGGGCGCACGCTGATGAGCCACGCCATTGGCTGGGCACGGGAGTGTGGCGCCGGGCACGTGTGGCTGGAAGTGACGAACATCAACGCTCCGGCCATCCGTGCCTACCAGCGGATGGGGTTCACCTTCTGCGGCCTGGACACGTCCCTCTACAGCGCCACCGAGTCCGAGGGCGAGACGGCGCTGTACATGAGCCTCTTCCTGGGAGCCCTGTTCCCCAAATGACCTCCCCATGGCCCGGTTCCCGAGGCGTCCCGAACCCGTCGAGCCACGCATGCGACGGCCACATGTGTCCCCTATGTGTCCCATGTGCGTCAGGGCCGACGGTGCTTGAGGGTGAACTCGGGTTCGGCGTACAGGCCGGCCTGGGCTCCGGTCGGGTCGGTTTCGAGATCCCCGGGAATCTCCGCGGCGTGGGCTTCGGCGTTGTCGACGGGGACGTAATCCAGCTCCGTCGCGTCGGGGAGTTGCCAGAAGCGGCGGCTGTTGACGGAGACTGCGTACGCCGTGAGGAAGCGGGTGGAGGACGGTGCGGTCAGGGCGGCCTTGATGTAGCCGACGGCATCGCGCGGGCTCAGCCGGGTCGCCAGGTGCCTGGGCTCGCTGGGCCTGGCCTCGAAGCTGCCGATGCGCAGGCAGATCACCGACAGACCGAATTTGTCGGCGTACAACTGCCCCAGGGCCTCAACGGCCACCTTGCTCACCCCGTAGAGGCCGTCAGGGCGTGCGGGCTCCGTCGGGCCGGTGAGATGTGCGGCGGGGTGGAAGCCGGTCACACGATTGCTGCTCGCCAGCAGCACCCGCTCGATGCCCGTGCGCCGCGCCGCCTCCAAGACATGGTGCGTGCCCAACACATTTGCTTCGAGCAGGTCCGGGAGAGGCGCCTCGTCGGGCACGCCGCCCAGATGGAGCACGCGGTCGGCTCCCGCGAGGGCCGATTCCACTGTGACGGCGTCCCGCAGGTCCACCGTGTGCACGGTGCCGTTGTCGGCGGGCGGCTCGCTCGGAACTGTCCGGTCGATCATGCCTGGAGCTGCTATAGCGTGCTCCCGTGCATGAGATATTCAGGTCACTTCCGTGGCCATTCGAGAATGCCGAGTTCCCGCCGAACCTCGGAGCCGTCGTTCAGTGGACGGTGGCGAACGGAGACTTTCCGGCGTTGTTCGTTGGTCACACCGAAGAGAACTCCTGGCTCGTCGGCGACGGCGTGAACGACCCCAACCTCACTGGTGCATGCGCGGCCATGTGCATCTGGGCCGCGATCGAGCACAACTCAAGCATGCGAGAGCTCCCCGACCTCCCACTCGGCTGGGCTGCCGAGCGGGACACACCTGGCGCTTCGTGGCGCCGGGCTCCGTTCCAGCTCTTGGACTAGCACTGCCCGGTGCCGGTCATGCGCGGAGCCAGATGCGTTCCTCGTCGAAGCCGGGCGGCCTGCCGCCGCGTGAACCCCGGCGCAGGCGAGCGGCCTTGTGGTCCTTCTTCACGGGGATGGCGTGGCGGATGCCGCGTCTGCGCAGGTAGGCGCGGATGGTGCGGTTGCTGTAGGCCCTGTCGGCGGAGACGCTGTCCGGGCGACGGCGGAGATGTCCGAGCCCGGCGCGGGGAACGCGGATCTTGTCCATGACCGGCTCGAACTCGGTGCAGTATCCCGTTGATGACCTGCCGGTGGTCCCGCCACCGCCCGCACCGGTTTCACTCACCGCAAGAGTCATCACAAGCGACCTGGCGCCCTGAGCCGGAGGCAGGGATGCCGACTGGTGAATCGACGTTCAGTCAGCCCGGCTTGACCGCGAGCGTCGCGAAATAGTGCGACATGTATGGCGCGGAGGCATTGGATTGGTGCGGCGCCTCCGTGAAGCCGGTGAGGACGAACCCGGCGGCCATTTGCCCGGCGATCTGGTCGGTGAGGGTGTGGCTGTATTCGAGGGCGGCATCCGGGCCGAACTTCGCGGCACGTTCCTCGGCGGAGTACTGCGTGACGTCGCTGTAGGGCAGCTTGTGCACCACGATCAGCTCGCCGCGCTCATCGATTGCCTCGTGGTCGAACAAGTACACATCAGGGTTGAGGAACCCCGCGAGCAGAGTTCCACCCGGTCGCAGGACGCGGAAGCACTCACGCCACACCGCTGCCAAATCTGGCACGAAGAGGTTGGAGACCGGATGGAATACGACGTCGAATGTCGCGTTGCCGAAGGCGCTGAGGTCGCGCATGTCGCCCAGGACGGTGCGTAGTTCGAGTCCGTCGCGTGCCGCCACCAGCTGGTCCTGGCCGAGTTGGCCGGGTGAGTTGTCGAATACGGTGACCCGCGCCCCTGCGGCAGCGAGGATCGGGCCCTGTTGGCCGCCGCCGGAGGCCAGGCACAACACGTCCTTGCCGTTCAGGTCCGTCGGCAACCAGGAGCGGTCGACCGGCTGATGCCCTATCAGAGCAACGGACCAGTCGCCCGCGCGGGCACGCTCGACGTCCTCAGCGGTCACGGGTCTCGACCACTCATTGCCCTCTTGGACATACTTGTCCCAGGCCGCCCGATTGTGGGCACCCGGGTCGCCCATGACGTCCTGCACGTTGAACCCCCTGCTACGGCCGGCCGGACGTCCGCGGTGGACATCTGCGGTACGGACAGTTCGGTTGCACCCAGCCAACACGATGACTGAGTCCGGGTTCAACGAGATTAGCGGGCATCGAGGGTGCCGGGGCTCGACGGGTGGCCGCGCAGCGAATGTGTAGGTGCTGTCTTCCGCACATGCGTGGTGTCGGCGTCGATGCGGGCACCGTCCGCGCCGACCGGCTCGATGCCCGGTACGCGAGCGCCGTGCTGGTCGACGAGCGTCGAGTGGGGCTCGCCGGGTTCGAAGGCGTGGCGTTCGCCCCACTGGCGCAGGGTGAGGAGCACGGGGAAGAGGTCGCGGCCCGCGTCGGTGAGGACGTACTGGAGGCGGCGGCCCGAGGGCGCGGTCCGCTGGGTCAGCACCCCGTGGTCGATGAGCTTGCGCAGACGGTCGGTGAGGATGTTGCGGGCGATACCGGTCCGGCGCTGGAACTCGGTGAAGGACCGCGCCCCGTCCATCGCGTCCCGTACGACCAGGAGGCTCCACCGGTCACCGACGAGATCCAGCGCGCGGGCCACCGGGCAGTCGGGATCGGTCCAGGCAGGGCTCGGGCTGTCCGTTGCGGGGCTCGGCATGACACCTCCGAAGAGTTGCAGATTGAGACCATCATGCCCTACGGTCAAATTGGTTTTACTTTGCTACTCATTCCCTGGGGGTGCGATGGACACCTGGCGGCGGTTACTTCTCGCGACCGTGTGCGGTGTCGCGGTGGCGAGCGTCTATGCGGCGCAGACAGTGCTGGTGCCCATGGCGGGCAGTCTCGGGATCTCGGCACACCGCGCCGGGTGGATCGTGTCGACCGGCCAGTTCGGCTACCTGGCCGGTCTGATACTGCTTGTGCCGCTCGGCGACGTGGTCGCCAACAGGCGTCGGCTCATCGCGACGCACATGATCATCACTGCGGCAGGGCTGCTCCTGACGGCTGCGGCTTCAGTCGCCTGGGCGGCCTTCGCCGGGCTCGCGCTGGCCGGGATGTTCGCCGTGGTGGTGCAGACCACGGTGGCCTACGCCGCCTCGGTCTC
The DNA here is from genome assembly GCF_042869775.1 of Streptomyces sp. NPDC006711. Taxonomy (NCBI): domain Bacteria; kingdom Bacillati; phylum Actinomycetota; class Actinomycetes; order Kitasatosporales; family Streptomycetaceae; genus Streptomyces; species Streptomyces sp. NPDC006711. The sequence continues at coordinate 407,436 of NZ_JBIAGO010000004.1, read as the reverse complement.
GGTGCCTACCGAGCGCGGACGCACCATCGGTGTCGTGACGTCGGGCGTTGTGGTGGGCATCCTGGGCGCGCGGTTCGTCACTGGCGTGCTCGCGCAAGTGTGGGGCTGGCGAAGCATGTACGCCGCCCTCGGTGTGCTCGCACTCGTCCTCGCCGCCCTTCTTCTGCGCGCGCTGCCGTCCGACGACGGCTCGCGCCGAACCGCGGACTACCGACAGACCCTGGTGTCGTTCGGTGCGCTGTTCAAGCAACGCCCCTTCCTGATGCGCGGTCTCATCGCGTTCTTCCTGTTCGCGTCGTTCGGCACGTTGTGGAGCGGCCTTTCCCTGCCGCTGGCGAACGCGCCGTGGCATCTGAGCGAAAGCCGGATCGGCCTCTTCGGCATCGTCGGACTCGCCGGCGCGCTGGGCGCGGCACGCGCGGGGCGGTGGGCGGACGCAGGACGGGCGATCCCGATCAGCGGACTCGCGCTGGCCCTGCTCGTCGTCTCCTGGGCCGCGACCGCGCAGTTGTCCTGGTCGCTGTGGCTGCTCGTCATCGGCATCGTGGTGCTGGACTTCGCCGTCCAGGTCGTGCACGTGAGCAACCAGCACGTACTCACCGCCGCCCATCCGGAGCACACCGGCAGCGTCATCGGTGGCTACATGGTCTTCTACTCCCTCGGCTCCGCCCTCGGCGCGGCCGCCACCACCTCCCTCTTCACCTCCCACGGCTGGGCCGCCTCCAGCCTCCTCGGGGCCGGATTCGCGACCTGCGCGCTGATCGCCTGGGCCACCGACGCACGCCTGCGTTCCAGGACTTCGGCGGCCGGCCCCCGGGCGGCGGACGCGCACCGTGGTGAGGGAGGCAGACAGAGCGGCGAGCCGGAGCGGGCCGGGCTGGTGGCGGACCGCTCCAGGATTTCCTGAGAGCCGCCTGCCCCGCCTTCACCTGCTATCGGCAAGCCCGGTGAGGCGCCGACTGGGCCGCGTCCGCACAGACGCCGCCCATTCGCAGTCGATTTGAGACAGCGCCGCTTCAAGAAAACGCCAGCCATAGGTCCGGCCCCCACCGCGCCCGAACCGCCCGCGCATACTCACTGTGCGAACCGGCGCCGCACCACTAATGGTGCCAAGCTTCCCCACCCGTGTTGTGGATGAACCGCTGCAACACCTTGAGGGTGGTCAGGTACTCCTCGTCGGAGACACCCGCATGCCGTTCCTCCCAGAGCTCGTCCTGAAGGGCTGCGGCCTTCTTGTAGAAGGCGCTGCCCTCAACCGTGATGCCCAGTCGCCCCCCGGCATCCTCGGTGATCCAGCCCCGGGCGATGATCGTGTCGATCTCCGACTCCATGGTTTCCGACCCGGTATCGAGGTAGCCCCGAAGGAGACGGCACACCTCATCACGGGTCTTGACGGTATCGGCCCTTGCCACCTGGGCGAGGGCCCACCACTGGGGCTGGGTGATACCGATCCCGGAAAGGGCGGCCCTGGTGCGGCTGACGACGGCCTTGTAAGCCGCCCAACTCCAGTAGCCGATGGGCTGCTTGATCAGGTCGGTGTCACCGTGTGAGTACTCCATGGCTTGGATCCCTGTCGTTGCTTGAATCGGTTCGACGAGACCGACCATAGAAACTCAACCGGACTTGAGGTCAAGGGCGTCTCGGTCGCTCACCCGAGGGTGGGTGTGGCACGCACGACACGCCCGTGAGCGGGGGATTTACGTATCCGCCGACCGGACCAGCCCCGTGCGCCGCGTGCCGGGGACAGGCGCCCGGCTGCTATGCAGGCCGTACCGGCGGGCCCGTAGCGGCCGCCGGCCTACTCCGCCCCACATCGGGAGACACCCGTGTCCATCCGCGTACGCCGTTTCCGTACCGGCCTGTCCGCCGCCGTCACCGCCGCCGCGCTCGGCACGCTCCTCTCACCCGCGCAGGCGGCGAACGCGGGTCCGGACGCCCCAGGAGGGCACCCGGGCCACGGCAACCGCCTCCAGCAGGGACTCGAACGGCTCGTCGCGCAGGACGACGGCCCGCCCGGGGCCATCGCCGTGCTCACCAAGCACGGCAGGACCGAGGTGTACACCGCCGGCGTCGGGGACATCGCAACGGGACGGCCGCCGAGCCCGGACGACCACATGCGCATCGCCAGCATCTCCAAGGCGTACAGCGGGGCCGTCGCACTGCGGCTCGTCGACGAGAAGCTTCTCTCCCTCGACGACACCATCGGCGATCGGCTGCCCGACCAGCCCGCCGACTGGCACGCGGTGACCCTGCGCCAGCTCCTCCAGCACACCAGCGGCCTGCCCGACTTCTCGGCCGCCCCCGAGTTCCGGAACATCCTCCAGTCCGACCCCCACCACCTCTTCGACCCGCGCGCCCTGCTCGACTTCGTCGCGGACCAGCCACTGCGGTTCCGCCCGGGCTCCCTGTACGAGTACTCCAACTCCGACAACATCGCGGTCGCCCTCATGGCCGAGGCGGCCACAGGTCGTCGTTACGAAGACCTCCTCAAGGATCTCGTCTACCGTCCCCTCGGCCTGCGGCAGACCAGTCTGCCCCTGGGCTACCGGCTCCCCCGCCCGTATCTGCACGGTTACGACATCACTCCGCCCGCCCATGCGGAGGACGTCAGCGAGGCCATCAGCGCCTCCGGTGTCTGGGCCTCCGGCGGCATCGTCACCACTCCGAAGGAACTGGGCGTCTTCATCCGCGCGTACGGGGGCCCCGCCCTGCTGTCGGAGCAGACCCGCAAGGAACAACTCACCTTCCGCCCGGGCGACTCCTCGGAACCGGCGGGCCCCGGCACCAACGCGGCGGGTCTGGCGATCTTCCAGTACACCACCCGTTGCGGCGTCCTGTACGGCCACACAGGCAATTTTCCCGGTTACACCCAGCTCGCCGCCACCACCCCGGACGGCACCCGTTCCCTCACGTTCTCCATCAACACCCAGACGAGCAAGAGCAACAAACCCGCGCTGCTCGCCCGGCTCCGCACGGTCGAGGAGGACTTCGCCTGCGCGCTGCTCAATGACCGCTGAGCCGTGAGTCCTCGATCCGACCACGTCGACGCGGGCCGAGCGGGTTTCGGCTGCGTGGTCGCGACGCGTTTGACCGGCGCGGCGAAGACGAGGGGTGTCGAAGCGGCGTTAGCGTCGTGCGCGTGACGGGAAACAACGCCGGCCGGCGGTGGACCTCTTCCATGTCGGCGGCCTATGACCAGTACCTCGTGCCGGTGGTCTTCCGGCCCTTCGCGGAGGACCTGACCGCTCGCGCGGCGGCACTTCATCCCGAGCGGATCCTCGAACTGGCTGCGGGGACAGGGGTGTTGACGTTGGACCTGCTCGCAGCGGCCCCCTCGGCCGAGGTCACGGCCACCGACCTCAACGACGCCATGGTCGCACTCGGGTCGGCCCGGGCGCCGGGCGCGGTGTGGCGGCAGGCCGACGCACAGCGGTTGCCGTTCCCGGACGGGAGCTTCGATCTGGTCGTCTGCCAGTTCGGCGTGATGTTCTTTCCCGACCGCGTCGCAGCGTTCGCCGAGGTCCGCCGGGTGCTGGTCCCGGGTGGCCGGTTCCTGTTCAACACGTGGGGCCCGTTCCATACCCATGCCTTCGAAGTCGCTCTCCAGGCCGGGTTGGAGCGGGCCTTTCCGGCCGGGCCGCCGCGCTTCATCCCAACGGTTCCGCACGGCTACGCCGACCCCGCTGTTGTGGCCGCGGACCTCGCGGCCGCCGGGTTCACGGTCGAGCACGAAGAAGAGCTGACGCTTCAGGGCCGGGCCCCCTCGATCGCCGATCTCGCCACCGGGTACCTCACCGGGACGCCCGTGCGTGTGGCCGTCGAGCAGTCCGGGGACGAACAAACCGTCCACGCCACCGTCATCGAGGAAATGACGGCCCGTCTGGGCCCGGGCCCTGTCACTGCCCCGATGACGGCGTACGTCTTCAGGGCGGCGGCCTGACGGCGGAACACAGCCGCGCCGAGTGTCCGCTCCTTCCGACAGAGCTCGTCGTCCAGGGACTGTGGCGTGCGGAAAAGGAGCACGGGTTCCCGGCCGAAGCACTTGTAAACAGTTGCACGGGTCCGGTGTAGCCGTGCCACGGCAGGGCATTCGGTGGCTCGGAGGTTGATAACTATGGTTCCCCTGCTTCTCGTTCTTCTGCTGGCTCTGATCCTGTTCGGCGCGGGTTTCGCACTCAAGGCGCTGTGGTGGATCGCGATCATCGTGCTCGTCGTCTGGCTCGTCGGCTTCGTCGCCCGTCCCAAGGGCGGCAGTGGCCGCTGGTACCGCTGGTAACCACCAGCCCCTTCAGGAACTGTGGGCCCCCGCCGGAACACCGGCGCGGGCCCACAGCCATGAACCGTCCGGGCTCAGCAGGTGGGCACTCCGGGCAGCCACGCCGGACCCATGATGTAGATGTTGGTCATCCACGAACCGTCGGTGAGCCGGGACCAGGCATCGTTGGTGTGGCCGTCGGCGGTCACCGTCTGGGCGTGTGCCTGGCAGGCCACGTTGACGGTGGTGGGCTGCGGGAGGTAGTCCACGACGGCGGCGTTCACGTTGGCTTCGGCATGGGTGCGCACCCCGGTGCCCCAGGACTGGAACGCCGTGCTGCCGCCGCTCGGCGGCGGGGTGGAGCTGCCGCCGCAGTCCGGGATGCCGGGCAGCGACGCCGGGCCCTTGATGTAGATGTTCGTCAGCCAGGAGCCGTCGGACAGCTTGGACCAGATGTCATTGGTGTAGCCGTCGGCGGTGACCACCTCGGCGTGTTGTTGGCACATCACCGACACCTGGGCGGGGCCGGGGAACGTGTCCACGACGGACGCGTTGACGCCGGGCGAGAAGTGGGTGCGCACTCGGGCGCCCCAGGTCTCGAAGGTGGTGCCTCCGTTGGCCGGCGGGGGCGGCACCGTGCCGGAGCCGTCGATGCGGACGGCGCCGGCGTAATCGCCACCGGTGCGCACCGCCGCCACCCGGATGTGGGTGCCCGATTCGTACGCCTCCACCATCTGTCCTGCGCCGATGTAGACGGCGACATGGTGGATGTGACCGCTGCCCCAGAACATCAGGTCTCCGGGGAGGAGAGGCGCCGAGCCCTGGGCCGCGGAGAATCTGGCCGTCGCGTGCCACGTGTGGAACTGGTCGTCGGCTGTACCGTTGAGCAGGTCACGGCCGGTCGCCTGGGCGTAGGCGTACCGGGTGAGGCCGGAGCAGTCGAAGTCCTTGCGCTCGTTGTCGGATGACGCGTCACCACCCGTCCACCGAAACCGAGAGGGCACCCACTGTGTCCTCGAAGTCCATGACCCGAATGTTCTCCTTGCGGGCGCTGTGCGCCACCCGGCTTGGCCTGACCGCCGCGCTGGGTCTGATGGCGGCGCCCGCGCAGGCCGACATCAAGACGTCAACCGTCCACATCTGGGCCAGTCAGGTGCGTGTACGTGAGTGTTCGAACACCTCCTGCGGACTGGCCTCGCAGGAGCGGCTCACCAACGTGAACGTGCAGGCGTTCTGCCAGCGGTGGGACGGGCGCGTCGCCGACGGCCCCTACTACAACCACTACTGGGTCGAGATCGTCACGCCGGGCGGGTGGCTGGGCTGGGTGAGCGCCGTGTACGTCAGCGGCGGCTCCAACGACGGCCCGGTGCCCGGCGTGCCGGTCGAGACCAACTCCGGCCCCGTGTACTGCGAATACCCGTAGCCGAGAAGTACGGACCGGCAACCGCACCACTGAAAGGGAACATCGTGAACGTCCAGCACCTGATGTCCGGACGGCGGCTGCGCCGGGCGGCCGTCGCCCTCGCCTCCGCCGCCTGTCTGAGCACGGCCGTGGTTGGCGTCGCAAGCGCGGACGAGCCATCGTCCGAGAACAGCCGGGTCGCCCCGGCGAGCGCTGTCGCCCCGACGAGCGCCGTCTCGCCGGCGGCGGTCGAGCACTTCGGCAACATGGCTACCGGCGGCTGCCTCGACGACAGCTTCCCGTACGGCTTCCGGGGGTTCGGCTGCAACAACAGCGACTTCCAGAACTGGAACGTACGCATCTGGCAGGAGGACGGCACCCGCCAGTTCCGCAACGTCTCGACCGGCCGCTGCATGTACGGCGGTGTGGGAGCCGGGAGCCACCCGTACACCACGGCCTGCGACTCCTCCAAGCAGCAGAGCTGGTGGGTGTACGCGCGGGGTGACCAGGTGAGTTTCGAGAACCAGGCCACCGGCCTGTGCCTCGACGACAGCGAGTACGGGCTGCGCATGATGGCCTGCACCCACAACCGCAACCAGACCTGGCGCTGACCGCGCGCCGGAGGCCGGCGCCGAGGGATGGACGGGGGTCATCCCTTCGGCGCCGGCTGCTGCCGCACGTCAGGGCCAGACCGGCGAGCCACACTCCCCCTGCGACGGAACGCCCAGTTCAGCCTAACTCCTCGCTGGCTCTCGGCATCTCTCGTGATCAGCAGATCCGCCCTTGATGGGCCCTTCCCGACACCAACGCCCGGCCCCGGCGAAAACCATGCGGTCACAGCGCTAGCTTCGGCTACGCATCATTGACATGAGCAGCCCGTGAGTCTCGTCGTCGGCCGCGACCACAAGCCCACGGTCCGTCTCGTGGATCGGGGCGCCGTCGATCCCGGTGACTACGCAGCCGGCGGCCCGGCACAACGCGATGCCCGCCGCGAAGTGCACGCTCCTGGAAAGGCCACCACCATCGGTGACATACGCGGCGCGCTTGCCGGCGGCGACCCAGGTCAGCGCCAACGTCGTGGACACGACCCGAGGCCGGAACCTTTCGACGAACTCGGGCCGGCCCAGCAGATCCACGGCCCGGAAGCCGGGCGCACTCGGGAACGGTGGATCCAGGTTGACATCCACCAACCGGGAAGCAGGCGAAGGCCTCAGCGGAGTGTCGTCGGCCCCGTCACGTCGCACCCAGGCAGTCTCCCCGTCGGTGAAGAAAATCTCCCCGCTGAACGGATCGGCCACCGCCGCCGCCCCGCCGAGCAGCGCCACGTTGACGGCCACCAGCATGTTGCCGACGGCGTAATTCAGCGTGCCGCACAGAGGATCCACCAACCACTGGCGCGCGGCGTCGACGGCGCCCCGCCGGCCGCCTTCCTCGCCGAGCACCGCGTCATCGGGGCGGGCGGCACGGATGACGCCAAGGATCCTCGCCTCGGCCTCCACGTCGGCGGTGGTGGCGAAGTCCCCGGCACCCTTGTCGATGCGGGCCAGCCGCTGGCCGTACAGGTCGCGGATCACGTCCGCGCCGGCCCTCGCCCCGGCTATGGCGACCGCGGCGTCGTCGAAACCCGCGTATGAGTTGATCACGCCATGCAGACTATCGAGACGAGGCCGCCGCTTCGGCGTCAGTCGCGCTGCCAGAGGGCTGGGACGTTCGGCGGCTCCCAGCCGGTGATGGCGGTGTGGGCCTGGAGGCAGCGGTACGGGGAGCCGCCGTAGGTGACCATGTCGCCGGCACGGTAGGACGTGCCCGCCGTCCAGGTGCCCGACGGAGGTGTGGTGGGTGGGGTGGTGGGCGGGTTGGTGGGGCCTTGGGGCGCGTCCAGCACGAAGTCGTACGTGCCTTCCCGTGCGGGGCCGACCTGGCGGACGTTCATGAGCAGACGCGCGTCGAAGATGGTGTCCGTGCTGTTGCGGGGTTCCCCGGGGAAATACAGCTGGGTGGTGATGATCGGCCGGCCAGGGGATTGCAGCTTGACGTGGATGTGCCGGGTGCGGCCCGGGTAGAGCCCGGGCACGATGGTGGTCAGGCTGAACGCCCCCTGATCGGTGCTGAATTGATGGCCGCGGAACGCGTACCCGGTGTTGTCGTAGTCGCCGTTGTCGTCGGCCTGCCAGAAGTCGAGGAGGGCTCCGGCGATCGGCCGGCAGGTCCGGCTGAAGACGTATCCGGTGACCGTGAGGCGTGTGCCCGGGGTGCTGTCGGTGATCAGTGAGGCGCGCAGCGGGGAGTTGGGTTTGAAGTAGGGACCTTCGATCTGCTCGACGGTCGTCTCGTCCCCGTCATGGCACTGCGGAGTCACCTCAAGGGGCCTGGTGGCCGTGGCGCGGTCGCGGGCCAGGGCCACTCCCCCTCGGACCAGTAAGGGGGCCGCGCTCAGTGCGGCAGCGGCGCGTAGTACCGCTTTGCGGCTGATCCGGGGGGAGTTGGCGCTTTCGGCGGGTCCTTCGAGCGGCTTTTCGTCAGCAGGCATCGCAGGTCTCCTGTGGGAAGGGGGTGGGGCCGGGGGTGCTGCGCGTCGGCCGTCTGGCGCCTGTGGTCGTGGAGCGGCGCGCCACACGGCAGGAGCTGCCGCAGGGCGGTCGTGGCCCCTGCCAGTAGGACGGCGGGCCGGGCCGCCTGCGGCCTGCACTCACGTTATGAGCCGCCCCCACCGGCGGCGATGGACTCGATCCGGGGATCATGGTGATTTCCTCCGGTGCCGGACCGGAACGTGCCGGGCGACATGCCGGTTTCCCTCCGGAAGAACCGGCAGAAGTATGCGGGATCGCGAAATCCGATCGCTGCGGCGACCTGACGTATGGTCAATTCCGTTGCCACCAGGAGCCGTTTGGCCTCCAGGGTGCGGCGCAGACGGATCAGCCCGCCCGGGGTCAACCCCGTGGCCTGCCGCACCGACGCCTGGAGGTGACCTGGGGAGATGCGCAGCTCTTGCGCGTACGAGTCGACCGATCGGCGAGTGCCGCCCGGGAGTTCGAGGAGCCGGGTGAAGTCTGCCGCCACCTCCGTGGCCCGGTCGCGCGGAGTGGCTTCCACGCTGGGTGGGCAGGTTCGCAGGGCTCGTACGATGAGGATCTGCAAACTTGCGCGGAGGAGCAATGGGTAACCGGGGAGCAGGGCCCGGTACTCGGCCTCCATGTCCGCCAGGAGTGCTTCGATGGGTCCTGACTGGTCGCCAGGGCAGTGGCCGGGTTCGGCCGCCAGTGTGCGCAGTGACGTCACGTTCTGCGACCGGGAGGGGAGAAAGTCCTCGTTGAACAGAACCACTTGGCCGGTGAGCTCTTCGGCGTCAACCCAGTGGTGCACTTGGCCGGGAGCGATGACGCACAACTGCGGTGGGTGCAGGGGGCGGTGCACGGAATCCAGTACGTGGGTGCCCCGGCCGCCCGTGACGTAGACGATCTCGTAGAAGGTGTGACGGTGCGGGAAGTTGGCGCGTGACAGCGCTCCGATCGTGTCGAACGTGCCGATGGCGAAGGGCAGCAGATGCGGCAGAGGGACGTCCAGGCGATGCAGCGGGATTTCGAAGCGTCGGGTGTGGCGTGGCTCCTCCATCCCGGCAGTCTGGGACAACGCTCTCTGTCAGGTCCAGACCAACGGCGTAATCCGGCCGAAGTAGCGCGAACAGCTGGCGCGGCATACGTACCGGGCCCATCCGGCTGGGCAGCGGCGTTTGACGGTCAGGCCGCCGCCCAGGGGACAGACGAAGACCCCCCGCACGGGCCAGAAGAAGTGGAGGCCAATCCAAGCTAATCCGAGCCGCGGCGGCCGTTGATGACGGCGCGTACGGCGCGGTCGCCGCGTGGGTCGGCCATCAGCCGGGCGATGTCCCACCAGCGCAGGAGCAACGCCGGATAGTGCGGCAGAACCGCATCCATGAAATCCCGGTTGAACCGTGCGCGAACGCTTTCATGGCTCAGGGCGGCACTGATGTCGTCCAGGGACGGCGGAACGTGGCGGATGGCGGGCGGCAGCGCGGCCTCGTACTCCGGCGCCAGCTTGTGGCCCGGCTGGGCCATGATGTTGCCGCCCAGCGCTGCGGCGACCTCGTCCTCCAGCTCGTTCTGGACCTGCACGCAACGCTCCCACCAGCGGTCCCGAAAAGCGCCCAGGGACTCCAGGTCGGCCAGGTCGACGGCGTCGCGCTGCTCGTCGAACTCCGCGCGCTCATCACTGGGCAGAGCTGCCCGGATCGCGCCGAGAGTCTTCGCGGGGTGGCGCGGCGGAGCCTCGCCGAGGTGGCTCACCCACCGGTCAGCGCCCTCATCGTCAGAAGGTGGTCCCCACACCAGGGCGCCGCCCCTCATACCGGGCTTCTCCGGACCGGCGGCCGCCAAGGGGGCTTCCAGGCTGACCGCCATGAGCTCCAAGTAGGCGGGCAGCGACGCGTACTCCTTCTCACGCTCGCCGTACCTGCTCCACCGGCACACTTCCCCGGTCTCCCCGTCCAGGTAGAGGCCGGGGCCGGTTTCGTCAAAGTGGGAGGAGCAGAACGGTATCCACGACGGCTTCCACAGCACCAGGGGACTCTCGTCCTCGGCGGCGTCCTCGCCGTACTCCTCCTGGGACCGCGTCTGGATCTGGTGGGCCTCGATCACAGCGTCCAGCGGCATCAGGGTCCAATCGCCCAGCATGACCCCCGTACCCCGCACGCCGTCCTCGCCAGCAGAGAGCCGCCACAGCGCCTTCAACTCCTGCGGAACGCTTACGCCGAGGGTCGCTTCCAGGGCCGCGATCTCGTCATCGCGGGCGCCGGGTCTGAGCGCCGCGTACGACGGCGGCGCGTACTCGGCCAGCCATTCCACGATCCTGCTCCATGCCCGGGTGACGCGCACATCCGCTGGTGTGTCAGTGGTCATGGTCACCACGTTCGCACGATGTCCCGACTCGGCACTCAGCGGGGCTCGGACTCGTTGCGGGAGCCGTCCGCCGTCGATGCGTCCAAGTGCCGTCAGTGGCCGCCCCGTTGAGGTTCCATCACGGCGCCGACAGGTCGGCCTTGCGCTTTCGACAGCCGCACCGCCAGGGCAGCGCTGGTTCCCAAGCGCTGCGCCGGGCCCGTCCGCCGACCCGCCCCGACGCCCGGCGACACAACCTCCCTGGCCTGCATCCCCCATATTTCCCATTGAATTACTAGGAAAACGTTGACGGCCCGCCCGGCCGGTGCGCAGGATGGGCGCATGGGCCCCACGCAGCAGCGACTCATACGCCGCCGGCACGTCGACTTCGGTCGCGTCGTCAGCGCCGCCTGTCCCACATAGGGCGCGCCGCTCACACCTCCGCGCCGAGACCACGCATCGACGGCCCTGGCGCACCTGCCCGCGCGGCTCGTGAGCCCAACTCCGCTCCCCGCCGCCAACCTTGAGGAGACCACCGCCATGGGCGTTGCCACCGCGCCGTCCGTACCCGTCACGGAATTCGACCGGAACGAGCCCAGCCGTACGCACTGGCAACGAGTGGCCCGTGAGAGCGCGGACGACCTGGCCACGGACGCGGTGGCCAGGGAACAGGCGGGCAGGGCCCCCTTCGACGAGGTGTCCCGGCTGCGGGAGGCGGGGCTCCTGACGCTCCTCGTCCCGCGCGAGCTCGGGGGCGGCGGCGCCGACTGGCCGACGGCCTACGCCGTCGTCCGGGAGATCGCCGCCGCCGACGGCGCGGTCGGTCAACTGCTCGCCTGTCACTACTTCCTGTCATGGAGCGCCCGGTTGTTCGCCGAGCCGGCCCGCGCCGCCGAGATCGAGCGGAGGACCGTGGCGGAGCGGTGGTGCTGGGGCGGCGGACTCGGGCGTCAGGAGCTGCCGCTGACGCTGACCAGGAAGGCCGGCGGCTACGTGCTGGAAGGCCGCCAGAGCTATGCCACCGGTGTCCTGGTCGCCGACCGCCTCGCGGTGCGGGCCGAGCGGGCCGACACCGGACAGCCCTTCGCCGTCGTCGTCGATGCCACCCGTCTCGGCGTGCGGATCGACGAGGAGGCCGACACCTTTGGCCAGCGGCTCGCGGCCGGCGGAACCGTGGAGTTCGACGCCGTACCGGTCACGGCCCGCGACATACTGGGCTCCCTGTCGGCGGACGAGGACGTCCTGTCACCCCGGGCCGCCCTGTCCTCGCCGGTAGGGCGGCTCCTCTCGGTCCAGCTCCTCCTCGGCATGACCGAGGGGGTGCTCGCCGAAGCACGTGATTACAGCAGGGCGGGCCACTCCACCTGGCACCCGGACTGGCCGCTCGGCTCTCCCCAGGACCCGCAGGTACTGACCACCTACGGAGAACTCACCGTCCTGGCCCGCTCCGCGGCCGCCCTCGCCGATCAGGCCCTGAAGGCCGTGTGCGGTGGGCTGGCTCGCGGTGACGAGCTCACCTATGACGAGTACGCGGAGGTCTCCGTCCTCGTGGCCGTGGCCGAAGCCGCAGCTTCCAGGGCGGCGCAGGAGTCCACCGCCCGCGCTCTGGACATCATCGGCGCCCGCTCCGTCTCCTCGCGCCTGGGCTTCGACCGCTTCTGGCGCAACGCACGGGCCCACACGCTGTACGAGCCCGTCAGCCACCGGCTCCGCGACGTCGGGGACTACTTCCTCAACGACGCCCACCCGCCGTTCGTCCTGCCCCTGAGACCCTGACCGACGTCAGGGCGGCGTCGTACGGGCCGGCGGCAACAGCGCTCGGGCGCTTCGGCCACCTGCCCCGGACGCACACGCGAGCCACACGGAATACTGAGCACATGAGGATTTCAGCCAGGGCCGACTACGCGGTACGCGCCGCCTTGCAGCTCGCCGCGGCACCGGATGCCGGGCCATTGAAGGCCGAGGCCATCGCCGACGCCCAGAGCATCCCGCACAAATTCCTCGAAAGCATCCTCAACGACATGCGCCGGGGCGGTCTCGTGCTCAGCCGACGCGGCGGCAACGGCGGCTACCGGCTGGCCAGGGCCGCCGCGTCCATCAGCATCGCCGACGTCATCCGCGTCGTGGACGGTCCGCTGGTCTCGGTACGCGGTGTGCGCCCGCCGGAACTGTCCTACACCGGCCCCGCCGAGTCACTGCTCCCCCTGTGGATCGCCCTGCGGTCCAACGTGCGGGAGATCCTGGACGGTGTGTCCCTCGCCGATGTCGCCACGGCTCAACTGCCGGCGCCGGTATCGGAGTTGGCCGACTCTCCGGGAGCCTGGGTGAACCCCTGAACAGTGGTGTGCCGCCCCGCGCCCTCCGCCCGACCCGTGCTCTCTGCCCTTCGCACCGCCGTCAGGAGCGCGCGAGCCGGGCCGCGAGATAGGGCGCCGTGGCGCTGCGGCGGGACTTGGCCACCTTGGCCGGCGGGCCCGCCGCGACCACGCGGCCGCCGGCGTCGCCGCCGCCCGGTCCGAGGTCGATCACCCAGTCGGCGGTGGCGATCGTGTCCAGGTCGTGCTCAACGAGGACGACCGTGTTGCCGGCGTCGACGAGCCGGTGCAACTGCCGCAGCAGCAGTGCGACGTCCGCGGGGTGCAGCCCCGCCGTGGGTTCATCGAGCAGATAGAGCGCGTGCCCGCGCCGAGCGCGTTGCAGTTCGGTGGCGAGTTTGACGCGTTGCGCCTCGCCACCACTGAGCTCCGTGGCGGGCTGGCCAAGACGCAGATACCCGAGCCCCACCTCGCGCAGCGTCTCCAGACTGCGCGAGGCGGCCGGGACGGCGGAGAGGAATTCGGCGGCGGCGTCGACGGACAGCGCCAGCACCTCCGCGATGTTCTTGCCCTGGTAGGTGACTTCCAGTGTTTCGGTGTTGTACCGGGCGCCCCGGCAGGTGGGGCACGGCGCGTAGGTGCCGGGCAGGAACAGCAGCTCCACCGCGACGAAGCCCTCGCCCTGACAGGTCTCGCACCGGCCGTCGGACACATTGAAGGAGAACCGCCCGGCCGAGTAGCCGCGCGCCCTGGCCTCGTCCGTCGCCGCGTACACCTTGCGCACCGCGTCGAACAATCCCGTGTACGTGGCCAGGTTGGACCGGGGAGTCCGGCCGATGGGCCGCTGGTCGACCAGCACAAGACGGTCGAACGACTCGACCCCCGACGCGTCCTGGACATCGAGGACATCGACCTCGAGGCGCGTCCCATCGGGCTCGTCGGGCTCATCGGGTACGAGTCCGAGGTGCCCGCGGACGACCTCGGCGAGCACCTGGCTCACCAGGGTCGACTTCCCGGAGCCGGAGACGCCTGTGACCGCCGTCAGCACGCACAGCGGTATATCGACGGACACATCGCGCAGATTGTGCCGCGAGACGCCGCGCAGCCGCAGCCAACCCTGCGGTGTCCGGGGGCGATGATCGAGCGGTTGGGCGCGCCCGAACAGGTACTGACTCGTGGCCGAATCCCCGACCCGCTCGAGCCCGGCGACCGGGCCGCTGTACAGCACGCGGCCCCCGCCCTCGCCGGCGCCCGGGCCGATGTCGACCACCCAGTCCGCCCGCCGTACGACGTCCATGTCGTGCTCCACGACGAACAGCGAGTTGCCCGCCGCCTTGAGGCGGTCCAGCACGTCGAGCAGCGGTTCCGCGTCGGCCGGGTGCAGGCCGGCGGAGGGTTCGTCGAGGACGTAGACGACGCCGAAGAGACCGGAGCGCAGCTGGGTGGCGATCCGCAGGCGCTGCGCCTCGCCGGGCGACAGGGTGGTGGAGCGGCGCCCGAGACTGAGGTATCCAAGGCCCAGGTGAAGCAGTACGTCGATGCGCGCGACCAGATCGCCGCAGATGCGGACCGCGACCTCGGTGGTCTCCCCGGACCGGGCGGTCGACGTGGCGGCGTCGGCCTTGGCGCGCCTCGCGACGGGCCGCAGCGATGCCAGGACCTCGGCGAGCGGCATCGCGTTGATCTCGGCGATGGAACGTCCGGCGAAGGTCACGGCCAGCGCTTCGGGACGCAGCCCGCTGCCGTGACACTCGGGGCAGGGCACACTCCGGACGAACCGGAGCGCCCGTGCGCGTGTCTTCTCGCTCTTGGAGTCGGCGAGCACATGCATGACGTGCTTGCGCGCGCTCCAGAACGTGCCTTGGTACCCGTAGTCGACGCGCCCCTCCTCCGGCTCGACGTACACGGAGGGCTGCTCGTCCGTGTACAGCAGCCAGTCCCGGTCCTTCTTCCTGAGCCTGCGCCACGGTCGGTCGATGTCGATCCCCAGGCCGTTGACGACGCTGCGGAGGTTGGCGCCCTGCCAGGCACCCGGCCAGGCGGCGATCGCCCCTTCCCGGATGCTCAGCGAGGGGTCCGGGACGAGCAGGTCCTCGGCGACATCGTGCACGACGCCGAGCCCGTGGCACTGCGGGCAGGCGCCGGCCGCGGTGTTGGGGGAGAACGACTCGGCCTCCAGCCGTGCGGCGCCGGGCGGATAGGTGCCGGCCCGGGAGTACAGCATGCGCAGCAGGTTGGAGAGCGTGGTGAGGGTTCCGACCGTCGAACGCGAGCTGGGCGATCCGCGTCGCTGTTGCAGCGCCACGGCGGGTGGCAGCCCGGTGATCTCCCGCACGTGCGGTGCGCCGGCCTGCTGCAAGAGCCTGCGGGCATACGGTGCCACGGACTCGAAGTAGCGCCGCTGGGCCTCCGCGTAGAGCGTGCCGAAGGCGAGCGAGGACTTGCCCGAACCCGAGACGCCGGTGAAGGCGACCATCGCGTCTCGCGGAACGTCGACGTCGATGTTCCGCAGATTGTTCTCCCTGGCGCCCCGGACCTGCACGAAAGGGCTGCGCGCGTCCTTGTTCACCCCTCCTGATTACCCGATCGCGCCGGGGACCGCGCGACGGACGCCGTCATGTGCGGAGCGCGGCGGTTCCTGCGCGACCCATTGACACGTCCGGCCGCGCATCACTACGGTCGCGCCAGTATTTCGAACGTGTGACGAAATTTCGAACGTCACAGACAGCGGCCTCGGGAGCAACTGCCTTGCGAATCACGGGAATCAGCACCCATGTAGTCGGAACCCCCTGGCGTAACCTCACCTACGTACAGGTCCATACGGACGAGGGCCTGACCGGCGTCGGCGAGACCCGCATGCTCGGTCGCACCGACGCCTTGATCGGCTATCTCCGCGAAGCCGAGGCCAACCACATCGCGGGCTCCGACCCGTTCGCGATCGAGGACCTGGTCCGGCGGATGAAGTACGGCGACTACGGGCGGGCCGGCGAGATCGTGATGTCGGGCATCGCGGTGGTGGAGATGGCCTGCTGGGACATCAAGGGCAAGGCGCTCGGCGTCCCGGTGTGGGAGCTGCTGGGCGGCCGGGTGACCGACCGGGTCAAGGCGTACGCCAACGGCTGGTACACCACCGAGCGCACACCGGAGGCCTACCACAAGGCGGCGGCCGCCGTCGTGGAGCGGGGTTACCGGGCGCTGAAGATCGACCCGTTCGGCACCGGGCACTTCGAGCTGGACCGTCAGCAGTCGTTGTACGCGGTCTCGTTGATCGAGGCGGTACGCGACGCCATCGGGCCGGACACCGAGCTGATGCTGGAGATGCACGGCCGGTTCTCGCCCGCGACCGCCGTCCGTCTCGCCCACGAACTGGCGCCGTTCGAGCCCGCGTGGCTCGAGGAGCCGGTCCCGCCGGAGAACCTGAAGGCACTGGCGAAGGTCGCGCAGAAGGTCGACATCCCGCTGGCGACCGGCGAACGCGTCCATGACCGGATCGAGTTCCGCGAGCTCTTCGAGTCGCAGGCCGTGGACATCATCCAGCCGGACGTCGGCCACCTCGGCGGCATTCTGGAGACCAGGAAGCTCGCGGCGACCGCGGAGACCCACTACATGCTGGTCGCACCCCACAACGTGGGTGGTTCGGTCCTGACCGCGGCCTCGCTCCACGTCGCGGGCTGCACGCCCAACTTCAAAATCCTGGAGCACTTCAACGACTTCGCGGACGCGCAGATCAAGGAAGTGGTCAAGGGCGCCCCCCAGGTGGTCGACGGCTACTTCGAGCTGCCCCAGGGGCCGGGGCTCGGTGTGGAGCTCGACGTGGACGCGGCGGCCGAATTCCCCCAGCAGCAGGCCCGGTTCGACCTGTGGGCCGAGGGCTGGGAGAAGCGCGACCCCTCCGGTGCGCGGCGATGAGCAGCCGCGCCATCGTGGTCGACGCGCCGGGCAGCCACCGCCTGGTCACCGGTCCGCGCCCGGAGCCGGGCCCCGGCGAGGCCGTCGTGCGGGTCGCGGCCGCCGGGATCTGCCTGAGCGACCGCGAAGTGTACGAAGGCCGCCGCGCCCCCGGTTACGTGCGTTACCCGCTCACCCCCGGCCACGAGTGGTCGGGAACCGTGGAGGCGGTCGGGGCGGGTGTAGATCCCGGGCTGGTGGGGCGCGGGACGGTCGCCGAGGGCTTCCGCAGCTGTGGGACCTGCGAGCGGTGCCGCTGCGGCGAGACCTCGCTGTGCGACGCCGCGTACGCCGAGACCGGCTTCACGCACCCCGGCGGCTTCGCCGACCACGTGGTGGTCCCCGCCCGGCTGCTGCACCCGCTGCCCGACGACGCGGATCTGCGCGCGGCCGCCCTGCTCGAACCGGCCGCCGTGGTCGCCGCCGCCGTACGGGCCGGGGCGCCCGAGGCGGCCGAACGGATCGCCGTCGTGGGGGCGGGCACGCTCGGCCTGCTCGCGGTCCAGTTCCTCGCCGGGTACTCCCCCGTGGAACTGACGGTGATCGACCCCCGCCTCGAACGGGCCGAACGGGCCCGCGCCATGGGCGCCACCGAGGCCCGCGCGCCCGAGCGGCCGGCCGATGTGCGCGGCCGCTACGACCTGGTCGTCGAGACGGCCGGAGCGCCGCCCACCGCCGCCGACTCCTGCCTGCTCGCCCGGCGCGGTGGCCGCGTGGTCCTGACCGGGATGTTCGCGGCGGATGCCCGGGGAATCGACCCGGCGCACCTGTCGGTCAGCCAGCTCACCGTGCGCAGCGTCTTCGGGGCGTCCCGCGCCGCCTGGTCCTTCGCGGTCCGGGCGTACACAGCGGGGCGGATCGATCCTGCCGCGCTGATCACCCACGAGTTCCCGCTAGACCGGTACGCCGATGCCCTCGCGCTGGTCGGCGGCGGGGACCCCGCGACCGGAAAGGTCCTGCTGCGCCCGTAGGCGCGGCTTCATGCCCCATGACCCGAACCTTGTTCGAGATATCGAACCCACTCGCCTTCCACTCACGCAAGGAAGCCCGCCTGTGACCGACACTTCAGCCCCCTGCCCCCAAGAGACGCGGCCCCGCCGCCCCGGCGAGCGGGCCCTGACGGCGCTCGGCCTCGCCGCGCCCGCCGACGACCCCGCCGACTCCTCTCCCCACGTCTTCCCCGACGGCGGCGCCTGGCGCACCGAGATCCCCTCGGTCGAGGGGCCCGAGGCACTGAGTGTCGTCCTCAAGGAGTCCACCCGCCTGCATGTGCCCGTGCACCGCGTCAGTCAGGGCAGCGGAGTGTGGATGCTCTCCGACGCCGAGATCACCGACATGGCCGGGGCATGTGCGGCACGCGGTATCGAGCTCTGCCTCTTCACCGGCCCGCGTGGCACCTGGGACACCGGCGGCTCCACGCGCACCGGCTCCGGCGGCGCCGGACTGCGCGCCCGGGGCCACGACGCGCTCGCGGGATGCGTCGAAGACGCCCTGCGAGCAACGGAGTTGGGAGTTCCCTGCCTGCTCGTGGCCGACGAGGGCGTGCTGTGGACACTGCACCGGCTGCGCGAGCAGGGGCTGCTGCCGGCGGACACCACGCTGAAGGTCTCGGCGCTGATCGGCCCGGTCAACCCCGCGTCGGTCTCGGTGTACGAACGGCTCGGCGCGGACTCGGTGAACGTCCCCTCGGACCTGACGGGTCATCACCTCACCGAGATCCGCCGGGTGTCGGGCGTGCCGCTCGACCTGTACATCGAGGCCCCGGACGACCTCGGCGGCTATGTGCGCATGTACGAGACGGCCGAGCTGATCCGCAGGGCCGCGCCGCTGTATCTGAAGTTCGGCCTGTCCAGGGCGCCCGGCATCTACCCGTACGGCGCGCATCTGCGGGACACCGCCCTGGAAACGGCGCGCGAACGCGTGCGCCGGGGCCGCCTCGTGCTGGACCTGCTCGCCCGGCACGGCGCCGACGGCGGCATGTCCCCGCTCGGCTCCCGTCTGCCCGGCCCCCTCAACCGCTTCTTCCTCCAGAAGGACTGATGACCATGCGCCACACCCGCAGAGCAGCCCTCGCCCTCATCGCCGGCTCCCTGGCCCTCGCGCTCACCGCCTGCGGCCAGAGCGGCGACGGCGGCAGCAAGGACACCAAGAAGGGCGGCAAGGGCTCCACCATCGGCATCGCCATGCCCACCAAGTCCTCCGAGCGGTGGATCAACGACGGCGACAACATGGTCAAGCAGTTCCAGGCGCTCGGCTACAAGACCGACCTCCAGTACGGCGAGGACAACGTCGACCAGCAGGTGGCACAGATCGAAAACATGATCACCAAGGGCGTGGACGTGCTGGTGATCGCGGCCATCGACGGCCGGGCGCTGAGCGACGTCCTCAAGCAGGCCGCCGACCAGCACATCGAGGTGATCTCCTACGACCGGCTCATCCTCGGCACGCCGAACGTCGACTACTACGCCTCCTTCGACAACGAGAAGGTCGGCGTGCTCCAGGCCACCTACATCCTCGACAAGCTGGGCCTCAAGGACGGCAGCAAGAAGGGGCCGTTCAGCATCGAGCTGTTCGCCGGATCACCGGACGACAACAACACCCGCTACTTCTTCCAGGGCGCCATGAAGACGCTCCGGCCCTACCTCGACAGCAAGCAGCTGGTGGTGCGGAGCGGGCAGACCCAGCTCAACCAGGTGACCACGCTGCGCTGGGACGGCGCGACCGCGCAGAAGCGCATGGACGACCTGCTGACCAAGGCGTACTCCTCGGCGCGCGTGGACGCCGTGCTGTCACCGTACGACGGGATCTCCATCGGCATCCTGTCCTCGCTGCGTTCCGGCGGATACGGGACGGCGGCGAAGCCCTACCCCGTCGTCACCGGGCAGGACGCCGAGGTGGCATCGGTGAAGTCGATCATCGCCGGCGATCAGACCCAGACCGTCTACAAGGACACCCGGGCGCTGGCCAAACAGGCCGTGCAGATGGCCGATGCCGTCCTGAACCACAAGACCCCCGAGGTCAACGACACCAAGACGTACGACAACGAGAAGAAGGTCGTGCCCTCCTTCCTGCTCAACCCCGTGAGCGTCGACAAGTCCAACTACCAGTCGGTGCTGGTGGATTCGGGATACATCAAAGCGAGCGCCCTGAAGTGAGTGCTCCTGCTTCGGAGGCGCCGGTCCTCCACATGCGCTCCATCGTCAAGACGTTCCCGGGGGTCCGGGCCCTGTCCGACGTCTCGCTCACCGTCGCCGCCGGCGAGGTCCACGCCGTGTGCGGGGAGAACGGCGCGGGCAAGTCCACCCTGATGAAGGTCCTCAGCGGCGTCCATCCGCACGGGAGTTACGAGGGCGACATCCTGTTCCAGGGCGAGCCGTGCGCCTTCAAGGACATCCGGGCGAGCGAGGCGCGCGGCATCGTCATCATCCACCAGGAGCTCGCGCTCATCCCCTACCTGTCGATCGCCGAGAACATCTTCCTCGGCAACGAGCACGCCACCCACGGGGTGATCAGCTGGAACGAGACGCTGAAGCAGGCCGCCCGGCTCCTGAAACGGGTCGGTCTGAACGAGCACCCGGGAACCAGGGTCGCGGACATCGGCGTCGGCAAGCAGCAGCTGGTGGAGATCGCGAAGGCCCTCTCCAAGGAAGTCAGACTGCTCATCCTGGACGAGCCGACAGCCGCCCTCAACGACGAGGACAGCGCCCATCTCCTGGGCCTGATAACGGAGTTGAAGCAGCAAGGCATCACCTCGATCATCATCTCGCACAAACTCAACGAGATCGCCGCCGTCGCCGACTCGGTCACCGTCATCCGCGACGGGCGCACCATCGAGACCCTGGACGTGAGGGATCCCGCCACGACCGAGGACCGGATCATCCGGGCCATGGTGGGCCGCGACCTCGACCACCGCTTCCCCGACCGGACGCCGTACGAGGGGGATCCGGGCGCGCATCCGGCCCTCGAGGTACAGCACTGGAGCGTGCACCACCCCATCGACCAGCAGCGCAAGGTCGTCGACGACGTCACTCTGCGGGTCAACCGGGGTGAGATCGTCGGCATCGCGGGCCTGATGGGCGCCGGCCGCACCGAACTCGCTATGAGCGTGTTCGGCCGCTCCTACGGGCGGGGCATCAGCGGCACGGTGCGCAAGGACGGCCGCGAGATCCGCACCCGGACCGTGCCCGAGGCGGTCGGCCACGGCATCGCGTATGTCACCGAGGACCGCAAACAGTACGGCCTGAACCTCATCGACACCATCGCCCGCAACATCACCACCGTCGCACTCGGCAAGGTGTCCCGGGGCGGAGTGGTCGACGAGCACGAGGAGCGCCGCGTCGCGGAGTCGTACCGCGGGTCCATGAACATCAAGGCACCCACCGTCTTCGAGCAGGTGGGCCGGCTGTCCGGCGGCAACCAGCAGAAGGTCGTGCTCAGCAAATGGATCTTCGCGGATCCCGATGTGCTGATCCTCGACGAGCCGACCCGCGGCATCGACGTGGGTGCCAAGTACGAGATCTACACCGTCATCGACCAGCTCGCGGCTCAAGGCAAGGCCGTCGTCTTCATCTCCTCCGAACTCCCCGAACTGCTCGGCATGTGCGATCGCATCTACACGATGGCGGCCGGCCGGCTCACCGGTGAGATCGCGCGGGCGCAGGCGAGCCAGGAAGTGCTGATGCGCCACATGACCACGAACAAGAGGTAGTCGCCATGGGTCCGGTCTCCACCGACACCCCCCGGAGCGCCCCCTCGGCGCCCGGCTCCCCGCGTCCGGCGCCCGGTGCGCTGCTGCTTGCCGCGGCGCGCCGCAACATGCGCCAGTACGGCATGCTGGTCGCGCTCGGCCTGATCGTCGTGCTGTTCCAGATCTGGACCGGCGGGGTGCTGCTCAAGCCGAACAACGTCACCAACCTGGTGCTCCAGAACAGTTACGTCCTCGTCCTCGCCATCGGCATGATGATCGTCATCGTCGCCGGCCACATCGACCTGTCGGTCGGCTCGCTCGCGGCCTTCGTCTCGGCGGCCTGTGCGGTCATGATGGTCGAACACCATGTGCCGTGGGTGCTCGCCCTGGCCGTGGCGCTGCTCATCGGGGCGCTCGCCGGCGCCTGGCAGGGCTTCTGGATCGCGTACGTCGGGATTCCGTCGTTCATCGTCACCCTGGCCGGGATGCTGCTCTTCCGCGGCGGCACCCAGATCCTGCTCGGTTCGCGCTCGCTCGGCCCGTTCCCCGACGGCTTCCAGAAGATATCCACGGGCTACCTCCCGGCGCTCGGGCCGGACACCAACTACCACAACCTGACCGTGCTGTTGGGCCTTGTCCTGATCGCCGTCGTGGTGGTCCAGGAGTCGCGGTCGCGGCGGCGCCAGCGGGCGTACGCACTCGATGTGCTGCCCCGGGGCCTGTTCGTCGCCAAGCTGGTGGCCATGATCGCCGCCGTGCTCGCGTTCACGATGACGCTGGCCAGCTACCGGGGTGTGCCGGTGGTGCTGCTCCTGCTCGCGGCGCTGCTCATCGGCCTGGGCTTCGTGATGCGCAACGCGGTCGTCGGGCGCCATGTGTACGCGCTGGGCGGCAATCAGGCGGCGGCGAAACTGTCCGGCGTCAAGGACAAGCGGGTCACCTTCCTGGTCTTCGTCACCATGGGTGTGCTCGCGGCGCTGGCCGGCGTCGTCTTCGCGGCCCGTCTGAACGCGGGCACCCCCAACGCGGGCGTGAACTTCGAACTGGAGGCGATCGCCGCCTCGTTCATCGGCGGCGCCTCGATGAGCGGGGGCGTGGGCACGGTGTTCGGCGCCATCATCGGCGGCCTGGTCCTCGGCGTACTCAACAACGGCATGTCACTGGTGGGCGTCGGTTCGGACTATCAGCAGGTCATCAAGGGGCTCGTGCTCCTGGCCGCGGTGGGCTTCGACGTCTACAACAAGCGCAAGGTCGGTTCGTGAGTCCTTCCGATTCCCCTCTGCTCGAAGGAGCCGCACCATGAGCACCAGCAGACGCACCGTACTGGCGGCCGGCGCCGCTGTCGGACTGGCCACTACGGCCCTGGGCGCCACCGCCGCTCACGCCGCGCCCCGCCACTCCCCCTCCAGGAAGCACTTCGGCACCCTGGCCGACGGCACAGCGGTGGACGTCTGGAGCGTCTCCAACGGCGGCATCCGGCTCCAGGTCCTGTCCTACGGCGGCATCATCCACTCGCTCGAAGTCCCGGACGCGGACGGCCACTTGGCGAACATCGCGCTCGGCTTCGACAATCTCGCGGACTACGTCGCGAAGAGCCCGTACTTCGGCGGGCTCATCGGACGGTACGGCAACCGCATCGCCGCGGGCCGCTTCACTCTCGACGGCCACACGTATCGACTCCCGCTCAACGACGGGGCGAACAGCCTGCACGGCGGCACCCGGGGCTTCGACAAGCAGATGTGGCACGTGGAGCCGTTCACCCGCGGCTCGGACACCGGCCTCGTCCTGACCCGGACCTCGCCGGACGGTGAGATGGGCTACCCGGGCACCTTGAAGGTCCGCGTCACCTACACCCTGACCGCGCGCGGCGCCTGGCGGATCGACTACGAGGCGACGACCGACCGGCCGACCGTCGTCAACCTCACCAGCCACACCTACTTCAACTTGGCGGGCGAGGGCAGCGGTTCCGTGGACCACCACACCTTGGAAGTGGCCGCCTCACGCTTCACACCCATCGACGCGGGCCTCATCCCGACCGGCGAACTGGCCCGGGTCGCGGGCACGCCCTTCGACTTCAGGCGCGCCAAGCCGGTAGGACGCGACATCCGCGAGGGCCACCAGCAACTGGTCCGCGCCAAGGGCTTCGACCACAACTGGGTACTCGACAAGGGGATCACGTCCGCGCCGCGCCACGCCCTCACCCTCAGTGAACCGGCCTCGGGCCGCGTGATGCGGATGTACACCACCGAGCCGGGCCTCCAGTTCTACAGCGGCAACTTCCTGGACGCCACGCTGGTGGGCACGTCGGGCCGCGCCTACCGGCAGGGAGACGCCCTGTGCCTGGAGGCCCAGCACTTCCCCGACTCCCCCAACCAGCCGGCGTTCCCCTCGACGGTGCTGCGCCCCGGCACGACGTACCGGACCTCGACGGTGCACTCCTTCTCGACGCGCTGAGCACAACCGTGCGCCCCACCGGATTCCGGTGGGGCGCACGGTATGTGACGGTGACTCAGCCCGCGAAGGCGAAGCCCGGCAGCCCTCGTCCCGCGCCCGGGAGCACCAGCACCGACCCCGCGAGGGGATGCGGGGCGCTCTGCCCGACGCGGGCGGTGGTGATGTACAGGTCGGTGAGGTCGGGGCCGCCGAACGCGCAGGCGGTGGGGCAGCGCACGGGCAGGGGGACGATCAGGTCGAGAGTGCCGTCCGCCGCGTACCGCCGGACCGCGCCGCCGCCCCACAACGCCACCCAGACACCGCCCTCGCCATCCACGGCGAGCCCGTCGGGATGCCCGGCGGTCG
Organism: Streptomyces sp. NPDC006711; assembly: GCF_042869775.1. NCBI lineage: Bacteria > Bacillati > Actinomycetota > Actinomycetes > Kitasatosporales > Streptomycetaceae > Streptomyces > Streptomyces sp. NPDC006711. The sequence goes on along the minus strand of NZ_JBIAGO010000004.1, from coordinate 383,135 downwards.
CGGGTATGGCGGCGAACGGCCGCCTTTCGTCAGCGAGTTGGCCGTCGAAGTCGAAGACGTCGATGCGTCCGGTCGGGGTGTCGATGTAGTACATGAGCCGGCTGTCCGGGCTCCAGCCGATGCCGTTGCTGACGCTCGCGTCGCCCAGGACCTCGGTCACTGTGCCGTCCGGGCCGATCCGGGACAGTGTGCCGCCGCCCGGCGCCTCGTCATAGCGCATGGTGCCGGCCCACAGCGCCCCGTCGGGGGAGACTGCCGCGTCGTTGGCGCGCCGTCCCGCGACGGGGCCGCGCACCAGCCAGCTGAATCCGCCGTCGGGTCCGTACAGTCCCACTCCGTCCCGCAGGTTGACGACCAGACCGCCACCGGCCCTCGGCTTCGCCGCGCCGACGTGCTGTTCGGTGGCCATGACGGTACGCCGGCCGTCACTGGGCGCGTAGGTGTGGATGCGGGAGGAGAGGATGTCGACCCAGATCAGCCGCCCGGTCACGGGGTCCCAGGTGGGCCCCTCCCCCAGTACGGCCGCTTCCCGGACCGCGAGGTCCCACCTCATCGCATCCCCCGGTGGCCCAGGCGTTCGGACAGGTCGGCCGCGCCCTTCTGGGCGAGCTCGGCCAGCTCAGCCTCGCGCCGCTCACTCCACCTGACCATCGGCACGGAGACCGACAGCGCGGCGACGACCCGCCCCGCGCCGTCCCTGACCGGCGCGGCCACACAGCTGACGTCCGGATTGGACTCCTGGTGCTCGACGGCGACACCCCGGGCACGGATCGCGTCGAGAGCGGTGCGCAGGGCGGCGGGGTCGGTGATGCTGGCGGCGGTCATGGCGGTGAGTTCGCGCCCGGACAGGCGCGCGTCGAGTTCGGCCTCGGGCAGCGCGGCGAGCAGCATTTTGCCGACGGAGGTGCAGTGGGCGGGGAGCCTGCGGCCGGCGGCCGAGACCATGCGGACGGCGTGGGTGGAGTCGACCTTGGCGATGTAGATGACGTCGGCGTCCTCCAGGATCGCGACGTGGACGGTCTCGTCGCAGGTCTCGGCGACCTCGCGTGCCACCTGTTGCCCCTCGGCGGCGAGGTCGAGCTGTTCGGCGTAACGGCTGCCGAGCTGATAGGTGCGCACACCGAGGCGGTAGCGGCCGGGCTGCTCGGGCACGGGCGCGAGGTAGGAACGCGCGGACAGGGTGGTCAGCAGCTCATGGACGGTGGTGCGCGGCAGTCCCAGCCGACGTGTGACATCGGGCGCGGAGAGGCTGCCTTCGCTCTCCAGGAAGAGTTCGAGGACGTCCATCGCCCTGGTCACCGCGGGAACCAGTCGGCCCATGCTCGGCCACCCACCCTCTGTGTTCGAAACTACGATCATCGACCGACATGACGAACACAGGCTATCCACTGCGGTGTTCGCCCGGCAATGGCCCCGGCCGGGGATCCCCCACCCGGCCCAGGCCCCGGCAGCGGCCGGCCCCCGCCCCGCCGGCCCCTGACGGCCGACGCGACCACTCCGCACGACTACCCCTCGGCAAGCGGCCTTCGCACCTCGAAGTGGAAGCACCCGTATTCAAGGGCCCTGACGTGTACGAGCACGACGTCAGGATCGTTGAACGCGTCGTCGAGGGCCGCGTCGAAGGCAGTCGCGGCGTCGGCCGGAATCTCCAGAAGGCGGCCGCCCGCGATATGGCCCCGGGCGTCATAGCGCCGCACGGTCCGCAGAGCGCCCGGCCGCGCGAGGGGGTAGGCCTCACCCGGGGTGAACCCGTCGCAGGCGTCGGCGTGAATGAAGACGGGACCCTGCTCGTCGTACGCGCCCGGATCCACGCCCCTCATGGCGGTCCAGCGGCGCAACGGGGCGTACGAAACAAGGGCGATCCGCTCGCCGGGCGTGATGGACCGCAGGCAGCAGCGCAGTGGAGAGCCCTCGTCGTCGCTGGTCGCGAGGTACGGGGCGCAGGGACGGCCCGCGTCGTCGACGGACCGCAGTTCCTTCAGGACGGCTGTGTCAACGGGGAGCACGGTGTATTTGGTCATGCGCCCAGGCTGGATCGGCGCATGGGCTGTCGCTGGCGGGAATCGGACGTCACTTTGGTGTGTGCGCCCGCGCGCACCCCGAGTGGCCCTGCGGGCAGGCGGGCTCTCGCGCTGCGCCTTACGCGCTTTTTTGCAAGCATGAAGGGTGTGTCGGCCCACCCGTTGATCAGCTTCGGCCACAGCACGACGACTCGCGATCAGCTGACCGCCCTGCTCCTGGGCGCGGGGATCGAGTCTGTGGTGGACGTCCGTACCGCGCCCGGCAGTCGGCGCAACCCCGATGTGATGCGCGAGGAACTGGCTCGATGGCTGCCGGGACATGGCGTCGAGTACCGGTGGGAGAAGGACCTCGGCGGTTTCCGCACCGCCTCCCCCGATTCACCTGACGTGGTGTGGCGCAACGACTCCTTCCGGGGGTACGCGGGCTACACGCGTGACCCTCGTTTCCTCAGCGCGATGGACGATCTCCTGCCGCAGGCCGCCCTGCGCCGGACGGCTGTCATGTGCGGCGAGGCCGTCTGGTGGCGCTGCCACCGCAGGATCATCGCGGACTTCACGGTTCTGGCCCGAGGCGTACCGGTTCTCCACCTGATGCCGGACGGCAGGCTCACCCCGCACCGGCCGACCGCCGGCGTGCGCCTGCGCGACGACGGCCTCCTCGTCTACGACGACACGGCCGGCGCGGCTTCTGCCTGACGAGCCGGTGTGCTCCCTTCTCATCCCCTGCTTGCCCTGCTCGCACGACGCCACCCGGATCGGCTGGCACGGGCGCGTTCGCCGACAGGATCAGGAGGCGACGTTCTCCGGCACCTCCACGCCCCGCGCGGTGACCAGACGCGCCGTACCGTCGACCAGCCGGTAGGACAGGCCCACCACCGCGGTGCTGCCCGCGGTCACCGCGTCCGAGAGAACCCTGGAGCGGTCGAACAACAGGTCCACGGTGTGCCGTATGTGCTCGGCGATGAACTCCTCGTCCTGCGTGTGGCCCGCCGCATGCGAGGCCAGCACGCTGGGAGTGACCCGCTCGATGACATCACGGACGTACCCGACGGCCGTCGTGCCGTCCTGGACGGCGGCCCGGGCGGCCGCGACGGCGCCGCACGCGTCGTGACCGAGCACCACGACCAAGGGACACCCGAGCACGCTCACGCCGTACTCGACACTTCCCAGCACCTCCGGGCCCATGACGTGCCCGGCCGTGCGCACCACGAACAAGTCCCCGAGGCCCCGGTCGAAGATGATCTCGGCGGCCAGCCTGGAATCGGAGCACCCGAAGAGGACGGCGAACGGATTCTGCCCGGGTGCGACCTCCGTACGACGCGCGGCACCCTGATTGGGGTGCTCGGGCGAGCCGGTCAGAAACCGCTGGTTGCCGGCCAGCAGCATCTCGAGCGCGGCCCGGGGCGTTGGTGTCTGCACATGGGTCATGACACGCAGGCTATCGCCCGCCGTAGCAGACTGGATGGTCGAGCCCGTCGGGACAGGATGGTGGAGCCCGGTCGGCAGTGCGTCGAGGGCGCCAGGGAGTCAGTATGTACTCGGCCAGTCAGGCGACGCGACGCGCCTCGACACGGGCGTGATGGTTCGACGGGCGGCTCGGTGCGCATCGGCGAGGCACGTCCTCGGCACGCCACCGGTCAACCGCTGATGGTGGCGAGTCCGGCGATGCCGGCGGCGTACATGACTACGACGGCGAGGCTGTCGATTCCCATCCGCAGATACTGGCGTCGGGGCCTGAAGATGAGTCCGGCTACGTAGACGCTGGTGAGGACGGCGCCCAGGGCGGTGAGATAGATGTCGGTGTGGTGGGCGGCGGGCAGCACCGGCTTGCCCGAGATCAGGGTGGCCAGCAGGAACAGGACCGGAAGGAAGGCGTTGCCGCCGAAGATGTCGCTGATGGCCAGTTGGTAGTCACCCAGTTTCGTCGAGGTGAGGCCGGTGCTGACCTCCGGCAGGGAGGTGGCCGCGGCCAGCACGGTGGCACCGAACAGAATGCCGGACAGGCCCTGGCGGCCGAAGAACTCCTCGCCGCTGCGTTCGATGACCACGCCGGCGACCAGTGTCGCCAGGGCGGCGGCGGCGAAGACGAGAGCGGCACGAGTGGTGCCGACGCCCTTGGCGGTGGCGGACTTCTCCTTCTTTCCCTTGGAGTGACCGCGCGGCTCAGGCTGGGCGTCCGGGGCATCGCCGCCCGCGTGCCACGGCAGGCCCTTGCCGGCCCGGTTCGCCAGCAGCAGCCCGACGATCCACAGCGCGCCGATGGCCAAGGAGGCGGGGTCGAGGCGGGCGAACGACAAATCGCCGGGCAACTGCGTGCCCATCACGACAACGGCCAGCACGACGATCACCAGGACACCCTCAAGGACCAGGACCAGACTGGCCGCGAGCCGGGTCAGCGGGGCGCGGGGGCGCACTCCGGCAGCGTCGAGCACCACCAGGACCACGGTCTGGAGCGCGATACCGCCCAGGATGTTGCCCACCGCGACATCGAGCTGCCCGCTCATGGCGGCGCTCACGGTGATGGCGATCTCCGGGAGGTTGGTCGCGATGGCCAAGAGGATCAGCCCGCCCAACGCGCTGCCCAGGTGCAGCCGTTCGGACAGCACATCCGTCGTGTCGGACAGCTTGATGCCCGCGTACCAGATCACCGCCGCACTCGCGAGGAACAGCACCAGCAGCAACGGCGAACTCAAAGATCCCATGGCTCGACCGGTACCCGCAGCCAACGGTCCCATCACACCCGCACACGGCACCTGACCGTGCCGGCGGCGGCGTGCCTTACGGGGTGCGAGGACCGTGCCAGTCCAGGCACAGCACGGTGGCGTCGTCCTGTACGTGGCCGTCGCAGGCGTCGCTGACCGCCGCGACCATGGTCCGTACGACCTCACGCGGATGCTCCGTGACGGTGTCGCGCATGAGACCGCGCAAGTCGACGCTTGCCGCTTTGCGTTCCTGCATGCCGTCGGTGAGGAGAACGAGGCGGTCGCCGGGGCGCAGATCCAGGTCCTGTACGTCATAGGCGCCCTGCACCGGAACCCCGAAGGGGAGGTTGACGTGCAGTTTGACTTCCTCGACCACGCCGTCGCGCAACCTCAGCGGCCAGATGTGGCCGGCGTTGACGAGCTGGGCTCTGCTCCCGTCCAGGGCAATACGCAGCAGCTGACCGGTGGCGAAGGTGCGGCGACCGTGTTCGAGCAGGGCCAGGTGTGTCCGGCGGGCCTGTTCGGCGAGATCCAACCCGGCTCGGCGGGCGCCCCGGGAGGCGTTGACCAGGAGGGTGGCCATGAGAGAGGCGTCGACGTCGTGGCCCATGGCGTCGGTGATGGACAGGTGCAGCATGTTCTCATCGAGGCTGTAGTCGTAGGTGTCACCCGCGATGTCGGAGGCGGGAACCAGGGCGCCGGCGAGGGAGAACTCGGCGGACTCGCACGAGGGCGCCGACGGCAGGAGCTGGCGCTGGATCTCCGCGGCCAGGGTGACGGAGGTGGTGCGGTTCCCCCAGTGATACAGGTCGGTGAAGCGGCGATCGGTGACGATGATGTAGGCGAGCGCGTGGGCGACCTCTTCGACCTGCTCCAGGACGTCCTGGGTGACGTGGTCCAGGCGTACCTCCAGCACCCCTATCGCGTCGCCGCGGTTGGAGACCGGCGCGAACACCCGCTGCTCACGGGCACCGTTCGCCACCGCCACCACCTTCTGGGTGCGCAGGACCTCGTTGTAGACGCTGCCGTCCAGAGGAATCCTGTCGGCGCCACGCTCCTGAGGCGCCGTCCCCTCCTCGTTGACCCGCAGCAGGCGCCTGCCGACGACGTCGACGAACAGGAACGACACATAGCGCGCGCCGAACCGCTCCCGCAGATTCTGCGCCACGACGTCGAGCGAGCGCACGGGCGCCGCGGCCTCCGCCGCTGCCAGCACGTCGCCAAGTCCGATCCGATCACGCTCCACAGCGACCTCCCTGAGTTCAGATCAGTCTCCTTCCCCTCACCGCCCCGGGCATCACAGCCTCTACACATGCCGAAGGCCACACCGGCTCGACGCGGAGACTGATCACCAGCGCGTACGCGGCCATCGCCTGGCGTCCGGCGCTGCGGCTCCGGTCCCGGCTCCGGCTGTGACGTGTCAGCGGCTTCTCTGTGACGGGTCCTCGGGTGTTTTCCGCCCGGGGCCGTGACCATCGATGAGTATGAAAGGCAACGAGCATGCGCCCAGAGACCACCGTCTGGCCTGGGAGGACGATCAGGACTTCGCCGACGCGGACCGCGGTCTTCTCGGCCGGCTCGAGCCGGGCAGGGTGAGCGACACGGACGGAGGTTTGGTCTGGGACGCGGATGCCTACGGCTTCCTGGACGATGACTGTCCGCCCACCGCGCACCCCTCACTGTGGCGGCAGAGCCGCTTGGTGTCGCGGCAGGGGCTGTACGAGGTGGTGCCCGGGATCTATCAGGTGCGCGGCCTCGACCTGTCGAACATCTCCTTCGTGGAGGGCGAACGCGGTGTCATCGTCATCGACCCGCTGATCAGCGCGGAGGTCGCGGCCGCCGCGCTGGCCCTGTACCGCGAGCACCGCGGCGAGCGGCCAGTGACAGCGGTGATCTACACGCACTCCCACGTGGACCACTTCGGCGGAGTACGTGGCGTCGTCGACGCGGCCCAAGTGGCGGCCGGGCGGGTGCCGGTCATCGCGCCGGTCGGATTCCTCGAACACGCGGCGAGCGAGAACGTCTTCACCGGCACGGCCATGGCGCGCCGGGCCGGTTACATGTACGGGGCGTCGCTGCCCAAGGGGCCCGCCGGACAGATCGGGTGCGGTCTGGGGCAGACCACGTCCACCGGCAGCGTCGGCTTGATCGCGCCCACCCTGGACGTCACCCGTACCGGTCAGGAGGAGACCGTCGACGGGGTGCGCATCGTTTTCCAGCTCACTCCGGGCACCGAGGCTCCGGCGGAGATGAACTTCCACTTCCCCGAGCTGCGGGTGCTGTGCGCCGCAGAGAACGCCTGCCACACCCTGCACAACGTCCTCACTTTGCGCGGTGCCCTGGTCCGTGACCCGAGCGCGTGGGCCCGGTATCTGACCGAGACGATCCGGTTGTTCGCCATGGACATCGACGTCGTCTTCCGCTCCCACCACTGGCCGACCTGGGGACAGGAACGCGCCGTCCGCTTCCTGGAGGAGCAGCGCGACGCCTACGCGTACCTGCACGACCAGTCCGTACGGCTGATCAACGCCGGGCACACAGGTGCGGAGATCGCAGAAGAGCTGCGTTTCCCTCCCGGCCTGGAGCGCGCCTGGCACGCGCGGGGTTACTACGGCTCGTTGAGTCACAACGCCAAGGCGGTCTACCAGCGGTACATGGGCTGGTTCGACGGCAACCCCGCCCACCTGTGGCAGCACCCGCCGACGGAGGCCGCCCGCCGGTACGTGGAGTTCATGGGCGGCGCCGACGCTGTCGTCGCCAAGGCGCGTGCGTCCTACGACGCGGGGGATCCGCGGTGGGTCGCGGAAGTGCTGGGCCACGTCCTGTTCGCCGAACCCGAACACGCCCAGGCGCGCGCTCTTCAGGCCGAGACGTTCGAGCGGATCGGGCAGGGCTCCGAGTGCGGCCCGTGGCGCAACTTCTACCTCATGGGCGCCGCCGAGTTGCGCGAGGGCATCCTCGGCACGCCGACGCGTTCGGCGCCGGACATCCTGGCGGCGCTCACCGTCGAGCAGATCTTCCAGTCGATGGCGGTACGGCTGAACGGTCCGCGCGCCGCCGAGGCCGGGCGGCTGGTGCTGCGCTGGGAGTTCACCGATACGGGTGAGAACTGGACCCTGCTGCTGTCCAACGGCGCGCTGACCCCGATGCGGGGTGACGCACCGCGCGGCGAACGGCCCGTCGCCACCTTGCAGTTGGCGCGTACCACCCTCGATGCGGTCCTGGGCGGCCGCACGACGTTCGCCGCCGAGATCGCGGGCGGCCAGGTGGCGCTCGACGGCGACGCTCAGGCGCTGCTGACCTTCGCGGGACTGCTGGACGCGCCCGATCCCGACTTCGCGATCGTCACCCCGTAGCGTCGGCGGCTCGCACGGACAGGGCCGCGAGTGCGAGTGCCGTGTCCCTTGGTGAGCCGAGGTCGAGGCCGGTCAATTCCTGAATCCGGGTGAGCCGGTTGTCCACCGAATTGGGGTGGAGGCGCAGCACGCGCGCGGTGGCCCGGCGGTCCTGTCGCTGGCCCAGGTGGGTGCGGAGGGTCTGGAGGAGTTCGGGGCGGCCGTCCAGCGGGGTGAGGAGGGCCGCGATCCGGTCGCTGGCGTCGCTCGGCCGGGACACGTGGTACTCCAGCAGGACGTCGTCGAGCCGGTGCAGGCCTGCCGGCCGGCCGCACGCCCGGGCCACGCGGACCACCTCCGTCGCTTGCCGGGCGGCCGCCGGAATGTCCTGTGCCGACTGTGCCCGGGCGCAGGCCAGCCGTGCCTCCGGGCCCGCCGCCTCGCGCAGTGCGTCAAGAAGCCGCGGGGGTGCTTCGTCGCATCCGGGGACGACGACATGGCCGCCCCCGCCATCCAACAGAGCGAGGGTTTCGGTGCCGAACGCCCGGTCGAGCGCGGTCTGGGCTCGGCGAAGCAAACGCCTCACCGCCACCGGCGAGCGCTCGCCGGAGGGCGCCGGCTCTATGAAGTGCGCGTACAGCACCAGCGTGGGCCCGTCCACCACGGGGTCGTCCGGATGCCTGGCTCCTTCGAGCAGGGCGCGGGCGCGGGAACGGCGCTGCTCCTGCCGTTCCGCGACGAGAGCGGCCTGCTCATCGAGGTAGCTCTCGGTCACGGCGCCCACGACTCGGTCCTCCGCGGTGAACAGCGCCTCGGCCAGCTCGGCCAGGGCGTCCTGCTCCTCGGGGGCGGCAGTCTCCCGCAACACCCGCCACAACTCCCGCGCCCCCAGGCCGTACGTGCGCAGCAGCAGATGCAGCGGCATGCCCTCTTCGGCGCGCTGGGCGGCACGCTCCTGGAAGTACTCCAGGGCGTACGGGGCCGCTCCCGCGTCGGTGCCACGCAGGAACAACCGCATCGCGTGCCGGGCCGTCGCCGCGATCTCCACGTCTTTGACGTCGGCGGGCAAGCCGGAGTACCCGCGCAGTTGCTCGAACACCTCACGGGCCATGCGCCGGGCCAGTTCGTTCACCTTCGGCTCGCAGCGGGCGGCCAGGGCCACCGCGGCCGGGGAGAGGCCGGCCAACCGTCCGTGGTCGCGCGGATCTTCTCGCACCCTGGCCCACCTCGCCGCCGACTGTGAACGGTCACCGTACCCGCCGTACACGACCGTGGCCCTGCCGGGTGTCGTCCTGGTCGGCGCGGCCATGGTGTCCGTCCTCGTCTTCCCGCTCCTGGCCCTCAGGCTCCGCGCTCGGGGGGAGCCCCGGCCGTCCGGCTTGCAGGACGAAGCACCGCGTGTACGTTTGCGATGGCCCGATGGGGACATACGCACGAGCAGCGTGTCCGGCGGGGCGCGTGGCGGAATTTCACCTGACGGACGCGGCGCACGCTTCGACCGTGCGGCAAACAACGTGAACAGGCATGTATTCCTCAGCAGGGGCATATTGGGTGGAGACCGCTCGGGGAGCTCCTGTTGACGAGAGCGATGAGCCCCTGAAGGGGACGTGCACCTGCTCAGTGGGAGAGACGGCCACATGGACCGTGCGGGATCTTCGGACAGCGATTCCCTGCACGCTGTCGCCCGGCAGGTGTCCGAAGCGGCAGAGGCGTTGGTCATCGCCTGGAACGGGGCGGCGCAGACGGCGGTCCCGCGCCTGTCCGGCCTCCAACTGGAGGCTCTGTCGGTCGCCCGCCGGTATCCGGGCATCAACCTCACCGGCCTCGCCGAACGCATCGGGGCCACGTCTCCCGCGGCCAGCAGGCTGTGCGACAGGCTGGAGGCGGCGGGGCTCCTCGACCGCCGGCGCACCTCGGCCAACCGCCGCGAGATCGAGCTGACGCTCACGGCGTCCGGCCGGGAGATGCTGGAGGCCGTGTCCGAACGCCGTCTCACGGCGATCAGCGACATCCTCCAGCGGGTGACCGTGACGCAACGAGGAGCGCTCCTCGCGGGGCTGCGGGCCTTCACGGAAGCCGTGGAAGCCGTGGAGGCTGTGGAGGCCGTGGAGGCTGCGCAGGACGCGGTTCCCGAGCCCTGAACCCAGGCCCACCGCTCAATGCGCCGACGGTTGCTTTCCTCGCCAGTCCAGACAGACGACCGCCGCGTCGGCGGGGAGTTCCTCGCCCCCGTGGTACTGCATAAGCCCGTCCACCACGGCACGCGCCGTTTCATGGGTCGAACCACCGCGAGCGGCGGCGATGGTCTCCCGCAGCGCTTGTTCGCCGAAGGGATCGCTGCCGGCGTTCTGGGCGGCGTGGACGCCACTGCTGACAATGATCAATCGGTCGCCGGGGTCGAGGGAGAACCGCTCCGCGCGGTACTGGGTCTCTTCGAACATGCCGAGCGGCAGCTGGGCGTCGAGCTGGACGCGTTCTACAACGCCACTGCGCATGCGGAACAGTTGAGGAGAACCGGCGTCCACGACAGCCGTCCGGCCGGTCGCCAGCTCAATGCGCAGCAGCAGGGTGGGGGCCGACATCTTGCCCACGTACTCACCGTAAACCGCCTGGTCGGCGAGGCATGCCTGGTCCTCGAGCGAGATGCCGGCGCGGCGTGCGTTGCGCAGGGCGTTGACCGCGAGGTTGGTCAGAAGGGCCGCCTGGGTGCCCTGGCCCTGGCCGTCGGTGACCGTGATGGTGAGCGCGTCGTCGGTGACGCTCCAGTCGAAGTTGTCACCGCCCACGGCGTAGGCCGGCTCCAGGTGGGCGCCGAGAGTGAATTCCTCCCGCGCGAAACCGCGCCCCGGCAGGAGCTGCCACTGCATCTCGGCGGCGAGTGTGAGGCGCCGACGACGGCGCGCCTGGAGATAGAGGTCGGTGTCCCGCTCCGCGACCAGCAGCTCGTGTCCCAGGGCGGTGGCGAAGGCCGCGAGGTCCAGCACGCCCGAAGCGCCCTGGATCGCCGACTCGGGCAGGCGGATGGAGACAATGCCCAGCCGGTCGCCTCGTACCGTGATCGGTACGTGCACCAGCACCATGTCCGGCTCATCGGTGACTTCGACGACGGGTGCTTCGGCGGTGAAGGCGCGGCCGGCGGCGCTGCCGTCCCGGATGGTGGCCGCCTCGCCGGTGTGGGGCAGGTGCGTCACGGGCTGGAGGACGGTCAGACCGTAGTCGGCCAGCAGCAGCGTCACGTTCCTGGCTTGTACGTACTGGGCCAGCAGCGAGCGCGTCGTGGCCAGCAGGGCCGTCGGGGGCGCCTGGCGAAGGGCGTTTTCCGCGAGGCCGAGCCAGCCTGCCGGGTGCCTGTTCATGGCCTTCTTTCCCGTACACGAGCGGGCCTCGCCCCGGGCGGGCCGGACCATCGCTGTGTGTTCATCGACCGCACCCCATCTTCCTCACTTCCCGGCGGGAGTCCACCGGTCAGGCACGTCCATGGGGAGTGTTGCCGCCCGGCAATCGTATCCGGCGGGCGATGCCGACGACGGGCGGACGGCGCGGGGCTCGGTCCGGCGGGTTCTGCGGACCCGGGCGCATGATGGCCCGCCCGCTTCACCGCGGCGTTCCGTGCGGTGGTCTTGGGATACGGATGGCGAGGGCGAGGGTGTCGTCGGGGTGCAGGACGACGGTGTGCATCTCGGCGGCGATCGCGGCCGGGATGTCGGCGAGTGGCTTCGCGGCGTGCCGGCGTGCCGACGCGACGAGCCGTTCTTCGCCTTCGAGCGGGTTTCGACGGCTCTCGGTGAGCCCGTCGGTGTACAGGATGAGCAGATCGCCGGGGTCCAGCCGGGTCCGCAGGACCCGTTCGCTGCCAGGCATGGGGAAGCCGACGCCTCTGCCGGGTACTTGCAGGTAGCGGGCGCTGCCCCCGGCTTGGAGCAGCAGAGCCGGCGGGTGGCTTCCGTTGGCCAGCTGCACCTCGCCGGTGGCGGGGTGGATACGGGCGAGGAGCGCTGTTGCCATCAGGGCCGGGTCCAGTGGCATGAGCAGGTCGTGGGCGCGGCCCAGGATGGATTGCAGCGGATGTCCCTCGAGCGCGAGGGTACGGACCGCGTGCGTGACGTCGAGGGCGCTTCTGGTGCTGCGCACCCCGTGGCCGAGCGCGTCGACGATGGTGATGTGGAGTGTTCCGTCCGCCAGGGTGAACCAGTCGTAGAGGTCTCCCCCGGTGGGGGCGTGCGGGTCGGCCGGCTCGTAGTGGACGGCCAGTTCCAGGCCCTCGACTCGCAGCGGCGCGGGTCGCAGCGCGTCTTCGAGTTCCTTCAGCATGGACCCGTGTGCTTGACGCAACTGCTCGTCGCGTTCCTCGAGTTGGACGTAGAGGGCGAGGACGCCGCCGTTGGTTTCGGCCAGTTCGTGCTTGAGGCGGCGGTGCTCGGCCATGAGGACGTCGGCGTGGGCGAGCGTCGCGCGCAGTTCCTCATCCACCGCCTCCGCCTCGCTCTGCGTCGCGTCGCCCGGCTGGGGGCGGCCGAGGCGCTGGGGTGCGCTCTCCTTGGCCAGCGGGACGCGCCAGGTCACGGACGTCGCCGGTGTCGTGGGGGCGGGGGGCAGGGGCAGGTCCGTGGCGGTGAGCGGGCCGAGGGTGTGGGGCGCGGTGAGGGTGGCGGCCATGACAGGCGTCCCGCCGTCCCGGTCCGTCTCGACGTCGGTGACGAAGGTGACGGGCCGGTGGGCGGCGAACTCCGGTGCGGCCACGTCGGCTACCGACAGCACGAGGCGGGAGCGGACCTCGGCGGGCAGTCCGTAGCGTTGAGCGGCGCGGCGCACCGCCCTGCGCAGGGCGGGCAGCGCGCTGAAGGTGCCGTTCATGGGTGCCTCGGGAGGGGTCTGACGGCGAGGACCGTCGCGTCGTCGCGGGAGCTGCGGTAGTTGTGCGTCACCCAGGCGGTGAGCAACTGCGGGGGCAGGCGCAGCGTGAACAGGGAGGGGGCGTGGGTCCAGCGGGCGTCGATGCCGTCGGTGTGCAGGACGGCCGTGGTGCCCGCCGGCAGCGGGATGGCGTGGGTCTGGGGCGTGGGCATGCGCCATCCCACGACGCCGGGCTGTCCGGTCAGCCGGTGGTGGACGCCTTCGTGGGACAGGGCCACGGCGCGGATGTTGCCGATCCCGCAGTACAGGGCGCGTTCGCCCTCCAGGCGCAGAGCGGCGACGGCGGCGCCGCGGGTGTGGCGCAGGGCTCGGTGCAAGGTGGCGAGGATGTCGGGCAGCGGGCGCGCGGCGGCGGCCCGGAAGGCACGCAGCGCGCTCTGGGCGGCTTCGGCGGCTTCGGGCCCGTGGCCCAGGCCGTCGATGGCCACCGCGGTCCGGGTGCTGCCGTTGTCGATCACGGCGCCGGCGTCCCCGCAGTGCTCCTCGCCGTCGGCGGGCAGACACACCAGGGCCGTGCTCTGGCGGGCTTCGGCCGGGTCATCGGGGCGGGTGAGGCGCGCGCACGCGAAGGTGCCCGTCCCCACCTGGGTACGGATGGTGAAGTCGCTCGCGATGCGGTTGACCGCGCCGAGACCCGCTCCCAGGGTGCCGACGGTGGTGTACCCGTCGGTCAGGCAGCGTTCCAGTTCGGGCATGCCCGGGCCCCGGTCCACGGCCAGGATCTCCACGCCGCTGCCCAGCGCGAGGGGCTGGATGTACAGGGCCCCGTCCCTGGCGTGCTTGTCGATGTTGCTGGCCAGCTCGGAGGTGAGCACCGCCGCCTGGTCCGGGAGCGCGCCGGGCAGCCCGCACCGCTCGCCGAGGGAGCGGGCGGCGGCGGCCGCCATGTGCACCGCGCTGTGGTGGTCGATGCGGACATGGGCTGCGGCGGTGGGGGGCGGTGTCACTGGTCGGTCCACCGGGTGACGATCACGGTCGTGCCTTTCCCCACCTCGGTACGCACCTCGAAGTCGTGCATGAGCCGACGCGCGCCACCCAGCCCGTGGCCGAGTCCCGCCCCGGTGGTGAATCCGTCGGCGAGCGCGGCGTCGAGGTCGGGGATGCCGGGGCCGTCGTCGCTTATGGTCAGGCGCAGTCCCGTACCGCCGGCCCGGCTGAGGTGTTCGATGGTGAGGGTCCCGCCCCCGCCGTGGATGTAGGCGTTGCGTGCCAGTTCGCTGGCGGCCGTCACGACGCGGGTCTGGTCGATGATGCCGAAGCCCGCTCTCACTGTGGCCGCGCGCACGGCGTGCCGGACCGCCAGCAGATCCTCTTCCGTGCTCAGCACCTGGAGTTCGGGCGCGGGGTTCTGCTCCCGCGTCCACGCAGGGGCGGCCGCAGTGGTGCGGTCAGCGAGTTGGGTCATGGTCCGCCCCTCCCGGGGGCTGCTGGTGCCATCCGAGTGCCGCCATGCCCTGCTCCGCGTTCAGAGCTGTTTCGACCCCGTCGAGTTCCAGTCCCAGTTCGACCAGGGTGATGGCCACGGCGGGCCGCAGTCCGGCCACGATGACCCGGGCTCCCAGCAGGCGTGCCATGGAGGTCATTTCCATCAGCACGCGCGCCACGAAGGAGTCGATCATCTCGAGCCGTGAGATGTCGATCAGGACACCGCGTGCCTCCTCCGCGGATATGCGGTGCGTGAGTTCGTCGGTGAAGGCCAGAGCGGACTTGTCGTCGAGTTCGTTGAGCAGCCCGGTGATCAGGACGTCGCCCAGACGCAGAATCGGGACCCCGCCCGTCGGCTGCTCCCTCACCGACGCACCACCGCCTGACGGACAGGATCCGACGTCAGTTTGATCGCCTCGGACAGGGCGTCGGCCAGGCTCGCGCGCGTGAGGATCTTCGACAGGTCGATGCCGAGTTGCGCGATGGTCTGCGCGATCGGCGGCCGGATGCCGCTGATGACACAGTCCGCGCCCATCAGACGCACCGCGTTGACGGTCTGCATCAGGTGCTGGGCCACCGCCGTGTCCACGGTGGGTACCCCGGTGATGTCGATGATCGCGACCTGCGCCTCGTGTTCCTGGATCGCCTGGAGCAGGTTCTCCATCACGACTTGCGTACGCGCGGTGTCGAGGGTGCCGATGAGCGGCACGGCCAGGACATGCCGCCACAGGCGCACCACCGGCGTCGACAGTTCAAGGAGCTGCCGGCTCTGTCGGCGGATGATCTCTTCCCGGCCCTCGACATAGGTGTCGAACGACAGCGCCCCGGCCGCGTCCAGCAGCCGGTTGACCAGCAGGACGGCCGCGAACAGCTCGGCCGCGTCATCGCTCGCGCCCTGAACCGACTCCAGCACGGCCTCCTTGAGGGCCAGGACGGCCAGCGACGTCGCGGTCGGCGTCGCGCCGCCCCGGGCCCGGCGCAGCGAGAGGTCGATCACCGCCTGGCGCAACTCCTCGTGCGCGTTCACCACTTGGGCCACGGGAAGGGCGGTGTCCAGCCCCGCGATGAGGGCGGTGACGAGCGCGTCGGCCTCTTCACGCAGTTCGCGCTCGCCGATGCCCGCTCTCAACTCGTCCTGGGCCAGCTGCAGCTCCACCCATCGGTCGGCTACCGTGTCGGCGTTCGCCCGCAACGCTTTCCCCACACGTCGGCGTACCGCGGTCTCGCTGATACCCACCCGGATCCCTTTCGTCGGCCCTGCCTGTGGGGAGGGACGCTCAGGCTCTTGAGCCGGATATGCGTCGCCCGCCAACTGTTGTCGTGTGGCAAATATACGCACGGGTGAAGCGAACGGGAAAGGCCCACCCTCCCACGACTCGACAAAGGCCGTGGCGGCCGCCGGAAACCCCCATGACCGGAGGCGCCGGACAGGGCGGCGCGGTCGGGCGTCCGGCGCTCGCTACGGGGGGACGCCGGGCCGTGCCATCATCCGCGCATGGAACTCGTTCCGCCGGAACCGGCCGTCAACCGCAGCCGCGACACCCAAGGAGAGGGGCGACCCGGCGCGACGAAGACGTACGGGCAATCACCCAGGGACCGCCCCCTCGAACAGTTTCCCCTAGGCAACACTTGCCATTTGACAACAATGATGCGGAGCCGCACTCTGGACGCGGCCGCGGTCGCACGTGCGCCCCGAGCCGCCGTGGAGGACTGACAACTGTGAAACTGATGGGCGTGGGCCTGTGCGGCGGCGTCAAGCAGTGCCCGCCGATTCGCCGCGTATGTGCCGGGTGGCGTCTCGGGTGGCGTCCTTCTCGCGCAGCACCGCCGACCGGAAGCAGGCGAGCCCTTGCGCGAAGGCAGACCGCTCGGCGGGCGTCATCCCGGCTACCACCTCGGCCAGCGAGGCCTCACGGCGCGCCCTCAGGTCCTTGAGGTAGCGCGTCCCCTTGCCGGACAGGCGCAGTTCGACCTCTCGTCGGCTGTTCGAACTGGGCGTTCGCTCGATGAAGTCGAGCGCGTGGAGACGGTCGCACATGCGGCTGACCGACGAGGGGGCCGAACCCAGCTCTTCACCGAGGGCGCGCAGATTGATGCCGTCGTTGTCCGCGAGAATGTACAGAACCCGCAGCTGAGAGGTCGATACTGGAGCGGTCGGCGCCAGGTCCCTGCTCTGGCCCCACAGCACCTCAAGCACCTCGATCGCCTCGCGGGCGGCGAACGCGGCCGCTTCCGGGCGGCCGGCCGAGCCCTCGTCGAAGTGTCCGCTCTCCACAGGCACGGTCTTCAGCCGTCTTGGCAGTCGCTGAGGCACAAAAAGACCCTCCCGCTCCTCTGCGTCTTCATCTTCATCCTGAATAGGCGGTATCCGAACGGTGGACAGATTCACGGCGGCGGAACGCGCGCTGCGCCAGGCGGCGCCGCACGCTCTGCTGCAAGCGGTGCAGGACGCTCTTGCCACGCACTACGGAGCCGTCTCCGTCGACCTGCTCATGGCCGACTACGCGATGACCATACTGCAACCCGTCAGCGAGCTCCCCTACACCGCCGAACCGATCCCTGTCCACACCAGCTCCCCGGGGCGAGCGTTCGGTGCTCAGCAACCCTACGTCGTGGCGGACGAGCGCGCTGGCCTGCTGACCGTCCATCTGCCCGTCAGCGTGCGCGGGGACCGCATCGGCGTGCTCGCGGTGGTGCTGCCGCGCGACAGCTACGAGGGCCCGGCCGAGCAGGAGCTCAGCGACATCGCCGAAGTGCTCGGGCACGAGATCGTCGTGGGCGAGCGCGACACCGACGTCTACCTCCAGGCGCGGCGTGCCAACCGCCTGACCCTGGCCGCCGAAATGCAGTGGCAACTGCTGCCCGGCCGCTCCTGCTCCCGCCCGGAGTACGAGATCGGAGCCCAGCTGGAGCCCGCGTACGCGATCTACGGCGACAACTTCGACTGGTCCTCCTCCGCCGACCACCTCACTTTGGTCATCACCAACGGCATGGGGGAAGGCATCGAAGCCGCCCTTCTCACCAACCTGGCCGTCAACGCGCTGCGCAACGCACGCCGGGCCGGTCTGTCCCTGTCCGACCAGGCGTGCCTCGCCGACCAAGCCGTCTACGGCCACTACCACGGCCACGCGCACCTCTCCACCCTGCTGCTCCGCTTCGACCTCGACACGGGACGGACCCAGATCGTCGACGCGGGCTCCCCCCGCATGTGGCGTCTGCGCCAAGGGAAGGCCGAACAGATCCACTTCGAGGCGCAGATGCCGCTCGGCATGTTCGAGGACACCCCCTACACGACGGAGTCCTTCCAGGTCGAGCCCGGGGACCGGCTCGTCTTCGTCAGCGACGGCGTCTATGACGTCGCCTCCCCGGCAGGGGAGCGTTACAGCGAGAAGGCCCTGATGCGAGCCCTCACCAGCACCCGCCTCCTGCCCGCCTCCCAGGTCCCGCGCGCCGTGCTGCAAGAACTCGCCGGCCACCGCGGTCCCATCGAGGCCGACGACGACGCCATGGTCGTCTGCCTCGACTGGAACGGCCGTCCCGACCAGGCCTGAGACCAGGCCTCGCCCCCTACGACGCGTCCGGCACCGGTAGGACGTTGCCGGACGCGGTGCACCGCACGGTCCAGATGCCGGGGGTGGCCGCCTCGTGGACGCGTACGTCCACGGCGGACGGCTGCTTGCCGCCGGGGACGACGGCGTTGGCGACGGTGCAGACGAGTTGGGTCACGCCGAGGCCACCGCCGTTCATCCTGGCCACCGGCACCGGAAGGTAGAGGTCCACCGCTCCCGACCCGGCCGTCGCAGTGGGACGGCCCGGCATGGGGGGCACCTCGGTGATCAGGCCTCGGGCTCGTTCCGCCGCGTCGGGGCCCGCCAGGAGCAGATCCAGCGCCTGCTGCGGGCCAGCGGGGGCGTCACCCGCCGCGCGACGGCCTGTACACCGTAGGGGCCGACGAAGTACACCTGCGCGTAGGAACGTACGCTGCCCGGCGCGCGCAGACCCGACGCCGGCGGCCCGGCGGGCACCGGACCCGACGTGCCCACTCCACAGCCCGCGCCGACAGCCATCAGAGCGGCGGCGAGGGCTACGGCGTGCCGCCTCATGACGTCTCCTCCCCCGTGCCCATGGGCAGGACCAGGGTGAACACGGCCCCCCGTCAGGGGAGTTGGCGGCCGTGAGGGTGCCGCCGTGCAGGCGTACGTTCTCGCGGGCGATGGCGAGGCCGAGGCCGCTGCCCTCGGAGCGGGCGCGCGCCGCGTCGGCCTTGTAGAAGCGGTCGAAGACGTAGGGCAGTACGTCCTCGGGGATGCCGGGGCCGCGGTCGGCGACCTCGACGACGAGGTCGCCGTTGGTGACGTGCGCCGTGACACCGACGGGCGGCGCCCCATGACGCAGCGCGTTGCCGATCAGGTTGGCGAGCACGACGTCCAGGCGGCGGGCATCGACTCGTACGCGCACGTCCCGCGCCCCCGCGAGGCGCGTCACGACTTGCTGCGGCTCGCGCCAGCCACGTACGGCGAGTGTCTTGTCCAGGAGCGTACGCAGGCTGATCTCGTCCAGTTCGAGGGCAGCCGCGCCCGCGTCGAAGCGGGAGATCTCCATCAAGTCCTCGACCATGCGGGCGAGTTTGCGGGTCTCTTCGCTGATGAGCAGGACCGCGTCGGCGGTGTCCGGCGGCAGCTCGCCGGAGTGGGCGTCCTCGTCGAGCGCGTCGGTGACGGCGGCCATCGCGGCCAGCGGGGTGCGCAGTTCGTGGGAGACATCGGCGGCGAAACGCCGGGCGTTGGCCTCCATCCGGCGCAGCTCCCTGTCGTCCCGCTCCAGGGCCGTGGCCATGGTGTTGAACGTGCCGGTGAGCTCCGCGAGTTCGTCCTTGCCCGTGACGTCGAGGCGGGTGTCGAGCGCGCCCGAGGTGATCTTCTCGGCCGCCGCCCGCAGATGACGTACGGGGCGCAGTACGCGTCGGGCCGCGAACAGGGCCGCCACGGCCGCGAAGGCGAGCGCGGGTACGGCTCCGGCCCAGGCCGCGGTGATCAGGGCCGAGATGTCGGTCTGCTCGGTGCGCAGGGTGTACGTGGCGTACACGACGAGGCCCGACGGCTGCGGGGCCGCCGCGCCCTGGCTGTCGTAGTTGACGGGCATGGCGATGAGCAGGCGCGGGCCGTCGCCGCCGTCGGTGCGTTCGTACAGGGTGGTGTTGCTCTTGCGGGCCGCGTCGCGCACGGCGGCGCTGATGGGGCTCGCGGTACCGATCGGCGGCCCGTCGTCGCGGGAGACCGCGGTGTGCCAACCGCGGGCGCCGCCGACGCGGTCCAGTTGTTGCGCGAGCGCGCGCAGGTCGTCGTCCGTGGGCGCGGCCGGCAGGTTGGGGGCGAGGGAATCGATCTGGAGCCGCAGGTCGTGCGCGGCCGTGTTCTGGCTGCGCTGGAGGATCGCCGCGCGGGCCTGGCGGAAGGTGAGGGCCGCGGTGATGAGCGCGCTGAGCGAGGCGACGAGCAGGAACGCGACGACCAGGCGCGTGCGCAGGCCGCGCGCCGATCGCAGTCTCACTCGGACACCGGGCCGAACCGGTAGCCGAAGCCCCGCACGGTCTGGACGTAGCGGGGGTTGCGCGGATCGTCCTCGATCTTCGACCGTAGCCGCATCACACAGGCGTCCGCCAGGCGAGCGTCACCGTAGTAGCTGTGCTCCCAGACGTCCTCCAGGAGTTGCTGCCGGCTGAAGGTCCGGGCCGGAGCGGCACTGAGGAAGAGCAGCAGTTTCAGCTCGGAGGGGCCAGCGCCACGACGTGGCCGAGCTTGTGGACGCGCAGCGAGTCGCGGTCGATCTCCAGATCCCCCGCCACGGTCGGGCCCGTCGGCGCGTCGGCGCCGGCCTGGGCGGGGGCGACGCGCCGCAGCACCGCGCGCATCCGGGCCTCGATGAGCGCGCCGCTGGCCGGTTTGACCACGTAGTCGTCGGCGCCCGCTTCGGGGCCCACCACGACGTCCATGTCGTCGCCGCGCGCGGAGAGGATCACGATGGGGATCTGACCGGTCTCGCGCACGCGGCGGCACACCTCCAGGCCGTTCACGCCGGGCAGCATCAGATCGAGGAGCACGAGGTCGGGGCGGAAGGCCTCCAGGGCCTCCATGCCGTCCTCGCCGGTGGCGACCGCCTCCGTCTCGTGTCCGTAGCGGCGCAGTCCCAGGACCACACCGCGGCGCACCGCCGGATCGTCCTCGATCAACAGCACGCGCGTCATGAACGGGTCCCTTCACCTGCACCGGATGGAATGCACATTCAACACAAGAACGGTCATGGCCGCGCGGAGCCACGGGGGGGGTGCCGAGCCGTTCCCCGTGAGGTCCGGAACCGGTCGGCCCGGCACCCGCGCGAGCACCCCTGTCGCGAAGGGCGGATTCACCTCAGTTGATCGACGTCGACCGTGCCCGCGCCCGCAGCAGGGACCGGGATCAGCAGCCACAGAGCGAGTCCCGCGAGCGCCAGGGCGGCCACGGCGGCCGGACCCCGGCGGCCGCGCGCCCAGCCCGAGCGGAAGCGGACCGGGTCCTCGACGTACCGCTTCGTCGCGGCGGCCGCAGCGAGCGACACCCCGACGGCCACGGCCAGGGCGCCCCACTCCCCCAGCCAGGACAGACGCGGCAGCAGCACCAGATAGACGGGCCAGTGCCACAGGTACAGGCTGTAGGACCACTCGCCCAGGCGGCGCGGCAGCCGGCTCCCCGCGAATCGTGCCGCATGTGTGCCGGGCACCTGCGCGATCACGACGATCAGCAGCGCCGCGCCCACGGAGTGGAGGAACAGACCGCCTTTGAAGAGCAGCGGCGCCTTCTCGCCGTCGGTCATGCCCCAGGCCACCGCGAGTACGACCGCCACAGCAAGCAGAGCACGTCGGCCGCGCGGCGCGGAATCCTGGCGACGAGGGTGCGTACGGGCGCGGTCGCGGCCAGCGCCCCCAGCAGCAGCGCGACGGCCCTGGTGTCGGTGCCCTCGTACGCCCGGGTGGTGTCCACCGCGGTGCCGAGCGTGACCATCAGGGCGAAAGAGGCGAGCACGCCGGCCCCCGCCACCGCGGCCACCGTTCGCTGGGCGTGCCGGCCACGGGCGACGACGGCCAGGACAGCCGGCCAGACCAGATAGAACTGCCACTCGACGCCGATGCTCCACAGGTGTGCGAACACGCGCGTGTCGGAGGCGTTCCAGTAGCCGATCCGGTCGGTGATGTAGTGCCAGTTGACCGCTTGGGCCGCCACCCATGGCACATCGCCCAACGCGAAGCGCAGTTGCTCCACGGTGCCCAGTGCCCAGACGGCCAGGACGGTGACCACCACCACGACAACCAGTGCCGGCAGCAGGCGCAGGGCCCGGCGGACCCAGAACGCCGCGAGCGCCACCGGGCCGCTCCCGCGCGTGCCGCCGAGCAGCAGCCCCGTGATGAGGAACCCCGACAGGACGAAGAAGAGGTCCACACCGAGGAATCCGCCGCTCAACTCCCCCGCGTGGAACAGGAGAACGGCCGCGACCGCGAAGCCGCGCAGACCGTCGAGCGCGGCGATGTGCGCCCGGCCGCCATTGGCGCGCGGCGCACGCGGGCCGGGCGAGGCGGTCACCGTGGGAATCGCTACGGACATGGGTGGCCGGTCCCTCAGCTGCCGCACTTGAGGTTGCCGTACCGGGCGTCCCCGGTCCACTCCCCCTGGGCCCAGGCGTCCACGGGCGCGGGCGTGAATCCGGCCTCGCCGCCCAGCTGTTCGGTCAGCCACTTGGCGAAGGCGGCCGCCCCCTGCTGGCAGTTGTGGATGCCGTCCGAGGAACGCTGGGCCTTCTTGCCCGCCGCGTCCGTACCCCACAGCTGGGCGGAGTCGAGGAATACCGCCGCGCCGTCGCTGTTCTTGGCCGCCGCCTCCGCCGCCTTGGGGGCGGTCCGCATCTGGGGCTCGTACTTCTTGTAGAAGTCGTCGATCTTGATGGGCGGGGCCGTCACCAGGACGAGTTTGGCACCGGCGTCCTTGGCGGTTTTGGCGAGCTTGTCATAGGCGGCCCGCTGCTTGTCCTCGGATCCCCAGTCGTACGTGGTGACCTGGTACGCGATCACGGTGGGCTTGAACGAGCCGATGTTCGCGGCCAGTTGCTTCCAGGTGTCCTCGGATATCTTGCCGGTGATCTCGTCACCGCCGTCCACGACCGTGCCACCGCCGTCGGACGAGGCGTCCTTGAATTCCACCCCGCCGGCCTTCAGGGCGGCGGCCAGCGCGGGGGCCTCGGCGCCGGTGATGGAGTCTCCCACCCACAGCACCTTCGTGCCGTTGCCGCCGGAGCCCGGCTTGGACTGCGCTGCCACCTGGCCGGCGCTGCTCCCCGAGTCCTTGTCCTGCCCGCCGCAGCCGACAAGCGCGACGCCGAGCACGGCGGCGAGAGTGGTTGCGCCCGCGACGCGGCGAGCGAGGCGGCGGGAGGGCCGCTGGGCAAGGTGGGGGGCGGGACGGAGGGCGGGACGGAGGCCGGTCGAACCGGAATGGTTGCTGTTCATGCAGGCAGCGAACCAGCACACATCGGGCGTACGGCCCGTTGTCATCGATCGCTCACACAACGGGGAAGGAGCCGTCAAGGAGCAGGGGGCCGGTACTGCGACAGGGGGTGGGAGGGGGCGGGCTCCGGTGGCCCCGGGGAACGGTCGTGATGACCGTTCCCCGGGCCACCGGCCGCTGGTGCGGCCGACGGGGAGACGACAAGGAACGGACGCTGCGGCGGCGTGCGGCGACGATACGAGACGCCGCGCCGAGCGATCCCTTTACCGGCTTACCGGCCTACCGACTTACTGGCCTGCCGACTTACCGGGCTGCCGACTTACCGGGCTGCCGACTTACTCGGCTTACCGGCTTACCGGCTTACCGACGTCAGCGAATGACGACGAGGTGGCTCTCGCCGCCGCCCACCGCGGTGGAGGTGGCCCAGCCGTATCCCTTGCGAGCGGTGTGGACGTGGGAGGTGCTCGCGAAGCCCGCCCAGCGGCCGGCGACGAAGGGGTGGTGTCCGGAGACGACACCCGTGGAACGTCCGCCGGTGGCGACGTCCGCGTAAGCGGGGGCGGCGGCACTTCCCAGTGCCAGTACGGTGACGGAGACGGCCACGATCCTGTTGAGCTTGCTCTTCATAAGAGAGTTCCTCTCCACGGGGGATATCTCGACCAGCGCCTGAGCTGATCCTGTTCGAGCGAGACTTGAGCGAGACCCGAGTCAGGAAGTCTCCTGGCGGTACGCCCAGGCCTACGCATCTGGTCTCCCACCCCTCTTTCCTGACGCGAGAAAACCCGACACCTACTCCGCACCGAAACAGCTCATCCAGCCGAAAAACTCATATCAGCGCCAAAGTTGACCCACCCACGCCGGGGCGAGTTCGTCGAGGTGGCTACCTGCGGGGTTCGAGGCCGTCGAGGATGACGTCGATCAGGCGGGTACGGGTCCGCGCGTCCGCTGTGACCTGAGCGGCCCGGCCGGCCGCGATCAGCAGGGCGATCAGATCGTCGAACGACACGTCCTGGCGGACGATCCCGGCGACCTGGGCGCGCCGGAGCAGGCCGCCGACGGCCGAGCGCAGCCGGCCCATGGCCTCGGGATCGGCATCCATCCGCAGATCGCCCAGGGCGTCGGCGAGGATCAGCTTTTCGGGCGATGCGATGGCGGCGTCGGTGAAGAAGTCCCGGAACCAGGTCGGCGAAGCATCGTCCGTCCCGGCGGTCAGGGCGCGGCCGGCCAGGTGCTCGATGCGCTGCTCGTACACCGCCTTGAGCAGCACTTCCTTCGTCGGGAAGTGCCGGAAGACGGTGCCGATCCCGACTCCGGCCCGTCGGGCGATCTCCTCCGTCGACGCCGCGACGCCGTGTTCGACGAAAACCTCGTCGGCGGCCTGGAGAACGGCGGACCTATTGCGTGCGGCGTCGGCTCGGGGAGACACGAGAACCTTCCTTGACAAGCGGAGTCACCACTCCGTAATGTTCGAAACGGAGTAACTACTCCGATTCCAGCTTCTGGAGGTCATCATGCCCGACAACGCGGTTCTTGGTCCCCGTGATGTGTTCGAGCTTCTGCTGAAGTCGCTCGCCGACCGGGACCTGGCGACGATGATCGGCCTGTACGCCGAGGACGCGGTGGTGCGGCAGCCGTTCGCCAAGCCGACGGAGGTGGTACTGACCGGCCGCGCCGAGATCGAGCAGCACCTCGCCGGCTTGAGCACGGCGCCGGTGGCGCTTTCGCCTCGGAACATCGAGGTGCGCGAGACGGCGGATCCGCAGGTCGTCGTGTGCGAGTGGGACAACGACGTCACCCGGACGACAGACGGCCAGAGCGTGAGCACGCACAACATCGCCGTGCTCTGCGTCCGGGACGGGCGGGTCGTGTGGTCGCGCGACTACCACGACCACGCCGCCCTGGCCGGTCTGCTGTCTTGACCTGACGCGGTCCGCTGTCTAGGCCTGACGCCGCCTGACGCAAGCCACCCTGACGCCTGATCCAGGTTCCACGGGCCGGAAGCGAATCCGGCGCCCGCCCGTCCCCGGCGGTTCAGCGGGCTAGAGAGACCGCGAAGGGCTGGAAGCCGTTTCGGCGCAGGACGTGGGGAACGACGAGGATCATGGCCTCGGTGGCGCGGGCCGTCGTGATGTCGCCCAGGTCCTCGATCCACGTGGGCGGCCAGCCCAGGTCGCCGAGCAGACCGGCGACGGTCTGCTTCGCGGGTCCGTCGTTGCCCGAGAGGTAGGCGGTCGGTGGGGTGGTCAGCGTGTCGGGGGCGGTCATGACCATGAACAGCATGGTGTTCAGCGTCTTGACCACGTGAGTGTCGGGCAGGGCCGCCTGCAAGTGCTCCGCGAGGCTGCTGCCGGGGTAGCACAAGTCGCCGGGCAGGCCGTCCGCGGCGTCGCGGGTGGCATTGGAGACGTCGATGAGAATTTTGCCGGCGAGTTCGCCGCGCAGGCCGGACAGCCGGTCAAGGGCGCTGTCGCCGGGCGTCGCGTTGATCACGACGTCCCCGGCCCGGGCGGCGGCGCGCTGATCGGCGAAGGAGACCCGGGTGACTGCGCCTTGGGCGGTCACCTCGGTCTCTTTCACCGGCTCACGCTGCCCGAGGACGACGTGGTGTCCGGCGGCGGCGAGCTTGCCGGCGAGATGGGTGCCGACGCGGCCGGCGCCCAGGATGCCGATGGTGGTCATGGCGGTGTGGACCTCACTGTGCTGGTGGTACGGGACGGGAGCGCGAGGGGAGGTGGGAGGGGGGAGTGATCAGGCGATCGGCGCGAGCACCTTGAGGGCGGCCGCGTGGATGCCGGGCGCGGCGGCCAGGAAGTCACCACTGGCCGTGCTCCAGGGTTCGCCCGCCAGGTCGGTGACGGTACCTCCGGCCTCGGCGACCAGCAGCGCACCGGCCACCAGACCCGAGCGCACGTCGGAGAACTGCCAGAAGGCGTCCGTGCGTCCGGCGGCGACGTGGATGAGCTGCATCGTCGCGGGCACCGACACGCGCACGACGAGGCCGTTGACGAGCATGGCGGTGACGGAGTCACCGATCCGTCGGAACGTGCGCTCGTCCTCGCCGGGCTTGGCCTGGCCGGTGCCGGTGAGCGCGGCGCCGAGGTCGGTCTTGGCGGACACCGTAAGGGGCCGGTCGTTGAGACGGGCTCCGCCGCCGGCGAGGGCGGTGTAGGTGTCACCGGTCAACGGCAGGTGGACGACGGTGAGTACCGGCTGATTGTCGCGGACCAACGTGGCGGTGACGGCCCAGTCGTCCATCCCGTGGACGTGGTTGATGTTGCCCTCGGCAGGGTCGACCACCCACCACTCCCCCGGCGGGAGAGCGCCGCCGGCCAGTTCGTCCTCGGACCACAGCGATCCTTGCCGGGCCCGCAGCAGCGGCTCCCGCAGCACGTCCAGTACGGCACGGTCATTGGCGTGGATCTCATCGACGATCCCGTCCAGGCTCACACCTCGGGCGTGCGAGGTGTGGCGGTCGCGCAATATGAGGCCGGCGGCCTTCACCGCGGCCGTCACGTCGGACATGAGCGTCTGGTCTACGTCAAAAGGCATGGCTGTGCTCATGGAGGGCTCCCCTGCGGTTCGGTGGGTGCGGTGCGGCTTGTCCCGCACCCGCACTTCGAAGGTAGGCGCCTCGCCAACTAACAACAAGTGCATGCTATTTACTCGTAGAGTTACCGTCATGCAACTGGATCTGAACCTGCTCACGGCACTGGACGCCCTGCTCGAAGAGGGCAGCGTGGCCGGCGCCGCGGCCCGACTCCACGTCACCGCACCGGCCATGAGCCGTTCCCTTGGCCGCATCCGCAAGGCCACCGGGGATCAGATACTCGTCCGCACCGGCCGCAGCATGGTCCCCACCACCCGGGCGCTGGCCATGCGCGCGCAGGTGCACGCTCTCGTCCAGCAGGCACACCAGCTCATGTCCGCGCGGCAGGAACTCGATCTGGCCGGCCTCGAGAGGGTGTTCACCGTGCGCTGGCACGACGCCCTGATGGCCGCGTGCGGAATGGCCCTGATCACCACCGTTCACCGGCAGGCCCCGGGTGTCCAGCTGCGCTTTCCGGCCGAACCCGGCGCGGACACCCCCGAGTTGCGCCGAGGGGAGGTCGATCTCGAATCGAGCTCCAGCCGGCCGACGCTCCCCGACATCCGCCACCGTCTCCTCGGCAGGGACCAGTTGGTCGTCGCGGTCCGCCCGGGCCACCCCCTCGCCGAAGGCCCGCTGAGCCTGGAGCGCTACGTGGCCGCCGACCATCTGACCGTCTCGCGGCGCGGACGCCTGCGTGACCAGATCGACGACGCCCTCGGCGCGCGCGGCGGCGACGCACGACGAATCATCGCCGCCGCGCCCACCACCGACTTCGCTCTGCGCCTCGCGCTCGGTACGGACCTGGTCGTCACCCTTCCCGACGCCGTCACCCGCCCGGCCCGGGACCAGCTGGGTCTTGTCACGCTGCCGCTGCCGCTCCCGATGCCGGACGTCCCGCTGTATCTGCTGTGGCACCAGCGCTTCGACGACGACCGTGCCCACACCTGGCTGCGTGAGACCGCCGCGGAAACGGTCCGGGCGCTGTCCACCGCGCCCGCGAGCGGGGCCGTACCCTCTCCCGATGGGCCTTCCCGCACTTGAACCCGCCTTCCCCGGCCCGGAACGGGCCGGCCCTCGTCCCGTACGGCTTCTGGCTTCCGGCGACGGCCGAGGCCGGCGCTCGTACGCGACGGCGCGCATATGACTCCGAGGAGGGGGAATCCGGTGATCAAAAGCGAGAGAGGCTGCCTGAGATGCTTGCACCCCATTCGAAGACGCTGCGGGTCCTTCTGGCGCAGTACGCGGAGGCGCGTATTGCCCACGCCTACCAGCAGCACCCCCACGCGGCGGAACAGCTCAGAGACGTCGCCTCCACCCTGTGCGCGGTGACCGCCACCACCCGCGTGGAGGACGCCATCGCGGCGGCCGACATGTTCCTCGCCCAGCCGTCCACCGTTACAGGGGCCGAGGTGAACCAGGCAGACCTCGCGGCTTGACCTTCCCTGATCCGGCCGCCTCGCCAGTGCCATCTCTCGTACGCGGCCGATGAGTTGCACGTGATCGCCCCCGGATCGGTGCCGTCGGCCACGCTGCTGGTCGTCATGGACAGCCGGAAGTCGTCGCCCCGCTCACACGTCAGGATGGGCCAGGCGGCTCAGCAGGGCCACGGCGTCTTGATGCGCCACCGATTGGAAGAAGCGCGCGTCGACGTTCTCGACCGCCGCGATGGCGCGCGGGGCCAGTTCGGCGCCGGCGCTGGTGACCCGCAGGCGTTTGGCGCGGGTGTCGGCGGGGTCGACCTCGCGCTCGATCAGTCCCTTGGCCTCCAGGGCGCGCAGGACTTGCGAGGTCATTTTGACGTCGGTACCCGCCTGACGGGCCAGCGCCAGCTGGTTGGGCTGCTCGCCCCGCGTGTTCAGCCACCACGCGCAGGCGAGCAGGACGAACTGGACGTGGGTGAGGCCGAGGGGGCTGAGGGCCGCCGCGATCTCGCGTTGCCACCGCAGGGTGGCATGCCAGAGCAGGAAGCCGGGACTTTCACCCGGGTTGAGCGCCATCAGGCCTGCGCCAGCTCGACCAGGGCCGACATGGTCTCCGGCCAGTCCGCGGTGACGGCCGGACCTATCCGAGGGCCGACCTCGTCGGCGTCGGCTCCGGTGATCTCCATCCGGTACGTCACCTTGGTGCGCTGCCGCTCGCCCTGGCTCAGCCGGTGGACGGTACGCAGGAGCAGGCCGTCGAACCGCGCCTCGTCGACGAACAGTTCGTTGGGCAGCGCCTCGGCCACGAGCAGGTGCACCGGGTCGTCCTCGGCCGGTGTCATCACGATCTCGGCGCCCGCCCGGAACGGGCCACTGATCCGGATGCCCGCGATGTCGGCGTTCCAGGTTCCCCAGTTCTCGACATCGGCCCACAGGCTCCAGATCGCCTCAGGCGCGGCGTCCGTCTCGATGCTGTGCTCGTACGTCCACATGGATGGCCTCCCGACCTCGCAATGATTGATCCGTGGAGAGATTATCTGCACGCAGACTATCTGTCCACTGGGACGCATCGCCGTGAACAGGCGGCGGCCGCTTCGGACCCCGCGGCCGGGAAGCAGGGTGCCGCCAGCCGTCATTCGGGGCGGCTGAACACATGGGCGGCCCACAGCAGGGCCACGGTTCCCAGCGTCAGCAGGAGGGCGCCCTCGACCAGGAGCGGGGGCTGGAAGCTGGACCAGGTGACACCCGCGCCGCTCGCCTGACCTGGTACGCGCAGGGCGATGCAGCGGCGGAGCAGATCCACTCCGTAGGCCAGCGGGTTGGCCGCGGCCACCGTGTGCGCCCAGCCCGGGAGGTTCGCGATGGGGAAGAAACCGCCCGAGAAGAGGACCAGCGGCATCATCACCAGGCCCAGCAGCATGTTGAAGATCTCCGGCCGGCTCAGGCTCACGGCCAGGGTCAGGGCCAGAGCCGTGAGGGTGAAGGAGCACAGGACCATGGCGGCGATGAGCAGCAGCAACAGCACTGGGTCGTAAGGCAGGCCGATGGCCCCGGCCAGCGCGAGCAGGACAGCACCCTGCGCCGTGGAGACGAGGGTGCCTCCGGCGCAGGTTCCCAGGAGCAGGGTGGGACGGCGGACCGGGGCCATCAGGAGTTCGCGCAGGTAGCCGCTCTGGCGGTCGGTGATCAGACGGATCCCGACCATGATGGTCGGCGTCTGCACCGTCATCATCAGTACGCCGGGGAAGAGGTAGCTCTGATAGCCGACGCCCAGGGACGCGGTGGGGATCAACGTGGCCAGTCCGCCGCCGAGGACGAACAGGTAGATGACCGGTTGCACCAGCATCAGAGCCGTGTGGACGGGCTGGGACGCCAGGCGCAGCAGGTCACGGTGGACCAGCGCGTGGATCGCGCGCGCTTCGTGGCGAAGACCTGAGACCTTTTCCCGGCCGGCGTCGGCACTGTCGGCTGCGTCGCCGGAGACGTCGGAGCGGTCGGGACGGTCGGGGCCGGAGTGGGCGTCCGGCGTGTGCAGGGCGGGCGCGGTCATGAGGCCTCCTCGGTGGCGTCCGCGATGGGATCCGACGGCGCGGCGGCCGTCGCCCGGTGGGTCCCGGGGGTGTGGATGCTGCGGCCGGTGTGGTGGAAGAAGACGTCGTCGAGCGTCGGCGGGGTCGCGGACGCGGCGTGCACCGCGATGGCATGGGCCTCAAGTGCCGCGCACAGACGGGGAATCCAGGTGCTTCCGTCGGAGATCCGCAGGGTCACCCCTTCGCTGTCCCCGGTGACGGTGACGCCTGGCGGCACGGCGCCGGCGACGATCTGCCGCGCGGAGGTGTCGTCGCTGGTGCGCAGCTCCACCCGGTCGTCTCCGATCGCCGCCTTCAGCTCGCAGGCGGTGCCCTGGGCCACGAGCCGACCGTGGTCGATGATGCCGAGGCGGTCGCAGTTCTCGGCCTCCTCCAGATAGTGCGTGGTGATGAAGAGCGTGCTTCCGTGCTGGTCCCGCACTACTCGCAGGTAGTCCCAGACCTGGGCGCGGGCGTGCGGATCGAGGCCGGTGGTCGGCTCGTCGAGGAAAAGGATCTCGGGCGCGTGCAGCAGGCCCCTGGCGAGCTCCAGTCGGCGCCGCATGCCACCGGACAGGGTCCGCACCAAGGACCGACGCCGGTCGGCGAGGCCCACTTTTTCCAGCGTCTCACCGGTGCGCAGCCGGGCGTGGCGGCGGCTCAGTCCATAGAGGCGGGCGTGGACGTACAGGTTCTGCTGTGCCGTCAGGTCCGGGTCGAGGGCGCTGTGCTGGAAGAGCAGTCCGACCTTGGCGCGCACCTGGTCCGGCTGCCCGATCACGTCGATGCCGGCGACCGTGGCCTTCCCGGCGGTGGGGCGGGCCAGGGCGCACAGCAACGCGATGGTGGTGGACTTGCCCGCGCCGTTGGGGCCGAGGAAGGCGTAGGTTTCGCCTCTCAGTACGTCCAGGTCGAGGCCGTGAACGGCGTGCGTGGTGGTGCCGTCGGGGCCGGGGTAGCTCTTGACGAGACCGCGTGTGCTGATCGCGAGGTCGGGCCCGGCCGCGCTTGGCGTGGCGTCCGGACTACCGGTGGCCGGCGCGAGGGGTGCCCGGGCACCAGTGTGGTCGTCGGCAGGTGGCCGCATGGTCGAGTCCTCATCTACCGGAGTTTGTCCGCGGATCCACGGCTGGGGTGCCGCTGGCCCGCAGGTCGCGGGGACGGCTCCGGCCGGTGGCCGCGGAAGCGACCACCGGCCGGAGGTTCTGGGGACTAGCTGCAGCTGACGCCCACACAGACGGTGTTGAGCAGGGTCAGCAGACCGGTGCACGCACAGGTCCCGCCGAACTGCGCCTCGTCGACGCCGACCGGGTCGGTTTCCGGAAGGGCGTGCAGGTGGGCCAGAACCTCAAGGTCTTGGTTCTCCATGGCGTTTCTCCTTCTCTGTGAGGTGATGTGCTCTGCGAGGTGGCGACAGCGGCCGGCCGAGCCGCCGTCGCTCAGCCCAGCTGCTGGATCATCCAGAGCCGGGGGCTCGGGTGGCGCGTCCGTTGCAGGAACGCCAGGATTCCGGCCGATCCGTCGCTCCAGCTCGTCGAGACGTTTCCGTGCTCGTTGGGGAAGACGACGTGCCTGCCGCGGTGGGCCCGTTCCGAGACGACGAGCCGGGCCAGCTGATCGGCCATCGCGTCGTAGACGGGGTCTTTGGAAGCCTGGGCCATGTCGAGGAGGAAGTCGCCGTTGCCCGCGAGTCCGTGGCACTGGGTCAGGGCGGCGCGGGAGGCGCGCTCCACGACGGCCCAAGCGGCCTGGCGGGCGAGATCGCCGAACCTCTCGTCCCCGGTCGCCTGCCAGAGGCGTACCAGGAACGAACCGATGCCGGCCGAGCCGTGGCACCAGTACGGCGCCGTCGGTACGTCCGTGGCCTGCGCCGGCCACTGGGCCGCGCGGCCGACCATCACGACATGGGTGGCCAGATGTTCCCCCGCCGCCAACGCCAGCTCCTTGTGCTCCGAGCAGTCGGAGATGGTCGCTGCGGCGAGAAGGAAGCAGCCGATGCCGGACGTGCCGTGGGCGAAGCCCAGATAGCGTTTGCCGGCCTCTTCGGAAACGGCCTCGGCGGGGACGGGCCAGCTCACGCCGGTCGGCTCGGGGCGGGCCGCGCGAACCAGCCGGTCGGCGTCCGCCACGACCCGTTCGGCGAGCCGATGGTCCCCGGTTCGCTGCCACATGTGGGCCGCGGCCAGTCCACTTCCCGCGCAGCCGTGGGTGATGTCGTAGCTGGGCGTCCACTCCTGCGGTGCCAACGCCAGGGCCACCGCGTGGTCCATGAGGACGCGGTCGTCGATCGCGCGTCCGGCCTCGTACAGCGCCCATGCCGTGCCGCGGCCGCCGAAGTGCAGGCCCGGGCGTATGGAGCGGGTGTCGCACCGTGCGGCGATCCAGGTGCCCGCCGCGTGCAGGATCGCGGGCAGACGCGGATCCGCGGTCGCATCGAAGTACCGGGTCAGGACCGCCAGCGGTCCGGCCGCGCCCTGCTGCACGGTGCACGGTCCGGTCTCCCCGGCCAGGGTGGACACGGGCCACAGCCGCCGGTCGTTGGCGGGCGTCATGGAATCGACGAGGTGGTCCACGATGCCAGTGATGGCCGTCTGCGTGCTGTCGCGTGACGACGTGTCCGGCCCCGCCGGGGGTACGGCGTATTCCGGCGGGCTCGGGCGCCTATCGGGGCGAGCCGCCCGCTCATTCACCGCGCGGAGCGCCGTGCGTGCGGCGGCCGGGTCCCATCGCTCGCCGGGGTCGTCCCTCGTCAGCCCGAGAATCATCTCGCTCAGACCGTCGGGCAGGCGCAGCACTTCGGCGCAGGCCGTCAACCATGTGGCGAACCGCTGCTCGGCGGGCCTGGCGGCCGGCTCCTCGGTGAGCAGGTTCGCGACCTTGCCCGCCAGGACGAAACACACGGTGGCGCCGAGGCTGTAGTAGTCGGCCGTCGGTGAGACGGGCGCGCCCACCAGGCGTTCGGGGGCGCTGAAGCAGGGCGTCCCGACCCGGGTCGGGAGCATGATGTCGTCCTTGAGGACCGCGAGCTCCAGATCGATGAGGCGCAGTTCGCCGTCGGGACGGACCATCACATTGCCGGGTGTGAAGTCCCGCAGTACGCAGCCGTGGGCGTGTGCCGCCGCGACCAGGTCGATCAGGCGCCCGGCCTGGACCAGCGCGTCAGCGCGGTAGCGCTCGCTTCCGACGTCGCGAAAGCGCTCGGCGACCCAGGTGTGCAGGGGCACTCCCGGCACTTCCTCCTGCGCGAGGAACAGGTGGCCGCCCGTCTCGAACAGCGCGAGGGGCGCGGGCGCGAGGCCGGTGCCTTTCAGCTTCTCCAGCGTGCGGGCTTCGGCGCGCAGCCAGTCACGGACGTCGGATCCGGCGGCGTTCCCCTCGACGTGCGGGCGGGCCTCCTTGAGCACGACGGGCAGGCCCGTGGTGACGTCCGTCCCCCGGTAGACGCCTCCTTTGTTGGTGTGCCGGATCGCTTCCCGCACCGAGAACCGGCCCCCGAGCAGAACGGGACTGCTCGCGGCCTTCTCCTGCTGTGGTGGCAGCGGAACCGTGGCCGGGAAGGGGCTGACCGCCCAGGCGGGCGGCGCGTACTGGCCGGTCCGTTTGTCCTCCACGGGGTTGCCGTCGGGGTCCTCGATGAACCATATGAGCAGACCGTGGTCCGACAGTCTGCGCCGGCCGACGAAGGCGCCGTAGCGGTAATGCACGAGGCTGCCCGGGGCGTAGGGCTGGTCCGAGAGGACCCGGGGACCCGCCAGGCCCGAAGTGGCGTTGTGCAGCTCCAGTGCTATGCGGGCGGCGTCCTCATCGGAGGGCGGGTATACGGTGATGAACTTCCCGGAACTTCCCCGGGGCGTCGCACGGGAGTTGAGCGCGTTCACCTGGTCGAGCGAGCGGGCGAACTTGAATATCAGCTTCTCCCCCAGCAGCACGTCCAAAGACCGTATGAGGACTTCCGGCGCCGAGGCGGCCGTGGCGGACACGTGCAGCTTCCAGCCCTGAGGGCGTTGCACAGCGGACCGGTTCGTGAGGCGGCACCACGTCTCGTCCACGTCGGTCACCCAACGCGCTCCCGTAGTCGCTTCCTCCAGTTTCCTGCGAAGCAGGGCTTCGAGATCGACCTCGATCGTGTGATTCGTCATGCCTCTTCCTCTCAACGGTGAAACCGCTGGTGGAATATGCCTCAGGTGAAAAGAAAAGGTATAGCTTGATCTCGTCTTGTGGTGACGTGTCCAGCTGGCGCACGGCGGCATTGGGACGTCGGCGGCGCAGTCCGGCGCAGAAGGCGGCGCCCGGGGCCATACGACCCCGAATGGGCCACTTGTTCGAAAATCCGGTTGCAGACTGCCGCAGCGCAGGGGGCATGAATATTGAGGTATTTCGGAGCCGTTCAGCATTTTCTGGGTGGTACGACCGTGCCGCGAGACGGTATGCCGAGACCTCGCGACTGCGTTCTTCCGAGTCGCACGATATGAATCTGATGGCGGTCTGGGGACGGGCCCGAGCGACGTCGGCCGCCGCGCGTTAATTTACCCTTCCTGCCGCCTCCGCACGGCAGGAAATGGCCCGGGCATCAGGTTCATCATTGACGGGACCCAGATTTTAGATCAATCAAGCCTATGGATCACAAACAGCGACCTTGGCCACCGGGAACGTTATCGGTTCAGGCCGTTGCCGCACAGCTTTGCCGTCGACCAGTGGACCGTAAAGAGCACAATTTCGCCACGGTTCTAACCGAGCCGGGAAGGGTAATCACGATCACGGGATGACGGCCATCGACAGCCGAAACTATTCCGCCGCCCAAGAGATTGAACCGTCAACGCGAAGGGGTGACCTTCCCTCCGCGCGACTTCTCCGCAGATTGACTGCCTCTTGAAATCCGATCAAGAATGCACCGGCTTGTCGGTGCCGAACGGGGCCCAAGCCAATTCGAGCAGCGCCGTCGTCCAAAACGCGTACCGCAGGCGTCCCGCACCCCCTTCTCCGGCCAGAAGATCGGCGCGCGGGGCGCGGTCCCGGAAGCCCGGGCGCGGGGCCGCGCGCTCCAGGCAGGGGCAGCGCACCGCCCAACACCTCGTGTACGGGGGCACGTTCACTTGCGGGGCCGCCGATGGCCGGTAAGCAGTTGCCCGGCCGGGCCGCTGCCGCGCACTGTCCGCTCCGGCCGGCCCACTTCGGAGCACGACGACGCCGCATGGGCATCGTTCCGGCAGCCCATGCGCGGGCATGGGCATCATCCCGGCAGACCGTGGGCGGGGATGAACATCGTGCTGGCAGCCCCTGCTCCGGACATCCTTCCGGCAGAGCACCACCGCCGATCCACACCCGGCCCCGCCCCGGCATGCGCGAGCCGGGTCGACGAGCCAGGGTGGAAGCATGATCGAACCACCCATCGTGGTCCACAGGCCCCTCGGGCGCGGCGGCCGCCATGTGACCGCCCTCGGCCGGGACATCGGAGTCGCCTACTCCGATCTGGACGTCATCGAATTCCTCCGACAGTCAGGAATCGACGAGACCGACGCCGAGGCCATGGTCGACGGCGACTCCCCGGAGATCGCGTGGCAGGGCGCCCCTGCGCACGAGTACGGGGCAGCCTGACGCGGGCTTTTTTGCTGTCGCCGGACCGGACACGTGGGGCCCGGACATGCGGGGCCCGGCCGCGCTCAGGCTCTGCGGCAGCGCAGGCCCACGACCCACGACCCACGACGGATCGCCATCGTAGATCGGGACTCATCGCACCAGGCGATGCCAACCAGGGACCTCGTCCGGAACCCGGCGGGCGAGCGCGTCGTACCCGCGACGGCCGCCCGCCCGCAACCGCTCACGCCGTGGCGCTCGACTCCTCGGTGGTGCCCGGACTGGTCGTCAGTTTCGCAACGGTCGGCGCGGGCCCTGGTGCTCCACGGTCGAAACGACGCGGACCAGGGCGGGAGTGGCCGGGGCAGAACCGAAGCCGAAACGCACAGGCGGTGAGACGGGCGCGAGCGGACCGAGGTCGGTGCCGCCGAGCCGGACCCGGGCGGTGACGATCGGCCGCAGGTCACCGGCCGCGTACCACTGGCGGTATCCCGGGCGCGAGCTGCCTGTGGTGCGAACGCCGGCCATCAGCCGGGCGGGGACGTCGGCGACGGCCGCCCACAGGGGGCTCCGGACCAGCGGTCGCGGAACCACCCGCAGGGCCCAGCCGAGGGCACTTCGGCGCCCGACGGAGAACCGCAGGTCCAAGGGGCCCGCCGTGACGTCCCAGACACCGTCGCGTACGACCACCTTCACCGCCACGCGTCGGACGTCGTCGAAGTGGTAGACGGCGGAGACGTACGCCGCCGTCTCCGAGGTCGGTGCCAGGAGGGTCCGCCATCCATCGGCGTGCTCCACCATGACGTCGCTGAACGAGCCGAACGGGGACCGAGGCCAGTGACCGACGACGACGCGCGTGCCCGACTCCGTTCCCACAGCGGCGATCCATCCGTCAAAGGTCAGCCGTTCGGTTTCCACCCCGTCTGCATACCGCACACACCTCGTTTCCGGGTGCGCGGCACTCCGGTCCGAGATCACCGGGGCCGGCGCCGGCCGAGGGCGCCGTGGTGATCATGCTGGCGGCATGACGATGTCATCCACTACGGACTCAGTAACCCTCCTCACCGGCATGTATGCGGCTGAAGCCGAGTATTTGGCTGTAGGAGGCCCCGGCGAGGCTTCGTTCGACCTGCCCGCCCCCTTCTTCGCGCCGGATGTCGAACTGCATCAAGCAGATGCTGCCCTACGGAGGTACGTGGCGTGGGCACAGCGGCACGAAGCAGTTCTTCCTCAGGATGGGAGACGTGTGGGAGTCGTTCGACATGGTGGAGCAGGAGATACTTGCCACCGGCGAGACTGCGGTCGTGCTCACACAGGTTCGTGCTCGTGCTCGTGCGACCGGCCGTGAACTCAGCTCTCCGATTCTGCAAGCGATCACGGTCATGGACGGGCGGATCACCGAGGTTCGTCCGTTCTACTGGGACACGCGGGCTATCGCCGACGCCTGCGCCGCCCCGACACCGACAGACTGAGGTCGACGGCAACACGCTGGTCATGGCCAATCGCCAAGGACTGCCGCCAGCACGGTCGCCTCGCAGGGGACGACAAGCTTGTCGTGTCTCGTGGCCACGACCCGGTGGCGCTTGAGGCGGTCCACCCCGCCCTCGACCGTGTGGCGCTCGCGGTAGTCGCTCGTGTCGAACTTCGACGGCCGACCACCTCGGGAGCGTCAGATGCCGTGGTCGGCCGTCTTGACGGCAACGCCGCCGGGCGGGTCCTTGTGCAGGCCCCCCTTTCGCCGCCCCCGGCCGCGTACTTGTGGGCCCGGCAGACGGTCCGGTTTGATGCCCCGCGTCATCAGCGGCGCCGGCCGGGACCACTGGCCATTCGTCAGCGCACTCCCGGCCTGACCAGCCCGGCGAGCCGGTGCGGTCACAGCACCGGTCATGGGTGGAGGTGGAGAACCTGTTTCGCCGTGTCCCGAATGGTGTTGGCCAGGGTGCCAGGAGCAGCCAGGTGGGCGATGTGTCCCTGGCCAGTGAGCGTGACGATTCGCGCATTCGGCAGGGCTGCCGCCAGGTCGGCCAGACGTTCGCGCAGGTGGGACGGGCTGAGATCGCCCTCGACCAGGGTCGTCGGTGCTTCGAGCGTCGCGAAGCGCTCAGTGTCGACGCCGAGCGCGTCGATCGCTTCATCCTCTGCGATCTGTGCCGCCGCGTACGCGGACAACGCCGCTCGCGTGTGCTGGTCGGCGAGCAGCGCATCGACCATGGTCGCGGGCATGCGGACGATGTCCCGCAAGTGGATCCGCATCGCCTCGACCGGGTCGCCCCCGTCGCACGCGGCACGGGCACGTGCTCCTGCTGTTCCTGCGACCAACTCCTTGGTCGGCATCGGCGGTTCGTAGAGGAACAGTCCGGCGAACGCCGACGGAGCCAGCAATGCGGCTTCCAGTGCGGCGACGGCGCCTGAGGAGTGCCCGACAAGAAGCACAGGAGGTTCCAGGAGATCCGCGACGGCGACAATGTCGGCTGCCTCGATGGTCATCGAGTGAGGCAGGGCAATGTCCGCTTCGGGAACGTAGATCCGTCGGCGGATCCTGACGACGCGAAAGTCGTCGGTGAGATGGCGGGTGACGCCGTCCCAGGTCGTCGCGTCTCCGCCGCCTGGGTGGACCACCAGCAGGTTCGGGCCGGCTCCGTCATCGAGAGCGGTGATGGGGCGGCCGTCGTCAGATGACGCAAGAAGCTCAGTCATGCTGACAAGCTTGTACCGGCCCGCCGACATACACCGCCGGAATGCCGAATCCCGTGCTGCCGACCCCGCGTTCGGCCGCCCCAACCGAACGGCGAGCAAGCCCGGTCCCCGAAGCGAACAGCGACCGGTGAACCTGTTCCACCGCATGCCGAGCCTTGTAGTCCTCCGCGTCGAACTTGGGCGGTCTACCGCCGCGTGAGCCGAGTTTCTTGCGGTTGCGGGCCTGGCCGGCCTTGCCCGGGATGGTGCAGTGGATACCGCCGGGGCGTAGGTAGGCGCGGTTCTTGCGGGACGCCTACGCCTTGTCGGCGCGGACCCGGTCGGGCCGGGTGCGGGGGCAGCCGGCACCCAGGCGGGCGACACGGACCTTCTTCACGACGGGTTCGAACTGTGAGGAGTCTCCGCGCTGTTCGGCCGTGATCACGACGGACATGGGCTTCTGGCCCTGCTCGACGGCCAGGTGCACCTTGGCGGTCAGGCCGCCGCACGAGCGTCCCAGACCGTGAGCGTCCGGCTCGACGGCGACCCTGGGCCTGCAACTCGCTGAAGATCCGCTGCCAGGTGCCGTCCCGCTGCCGGCAGCGGAACAGGTCGTACACCAGCGCTCAGGGCCCAGGGCCCATACTGCTCCCGCATATCCCGCCACGGGACGCCCGTGCGGGTGCGGAACCGTATGCCGTCGATCAGCTGCCGCCTGGTCCATATCGGGGGACGACCCGGCTTCTTGCCCACGGGCAACGACGGCTCCAGTCGGGTCCACTGCGTATCCGTCAGGTCTCCACGTGCCCGAGCGATCATCACAGACCGTGATCTACTTCGGGGCATAGTGCAGATGAACGAGAAACCGGGGTCATGACCAGTCACTGCTGCGAGGCGATGAGCCGCCGGGTGGACGTGCCCTGCGACCAGCACAACGATCCCTTTGCCTGTCCGGACGCGTTGATCACGTTCAGCGCCAAGTTCCAGGAGTACGGGCTGATCATCCACGACGGCGGCACATCGAGCATCACTGTCGACTTCTGCCCCTGGTGTGGACGACGCCTCCCCGAATCACAGCGGGACCGGTGGTTCGACGAGCTGGAACGCCGTGGGGTCGATCCGTGGGAGGACGAAGTCCCAGCCGAGTTCCAGGACGACCGCTGGCTCGCCGCCCCGTCGCGGGACTGACGAAACACCAGTCTCTCAAGCCACTTCCGAGACACGCCCTAGCAGTAGCCGTCCAACCTGGCGGCGGCCGGGGTGAGTCGGGGCCAGGGGTGGCCGGCTCGGTCGGAGGCGGCGGATCGCAGGAGGTCGAGGACGGTGCTGCCGGGGTAACCCCAAAAATCCGCGTAGGCGTGGCGGTAGTAACAGCTCCAGTAGCTCACGACTCGCCGTTGGGTACGCGCGAAGAAGGCGGGGTTGTCCACGATGAACCGCCCGTAAGCCAGGTGGCCTCGGGTGCCGGGGGCTACGAGGTCACGGAGCTCGTCGCGTATGACGACCAGGATCTCCAGGACGTACTCGCCCGCCAAGTGCACGACGAAGGGGACGACCCACGGGTCCGTGGAATCGACGATTTTCTCCAGGTGTCGTTGCCTGACCATCCCGTTGAAGTGCCTTGAGTACAGGCAGTGCAGAAGCTGCCGTTGGCGCGACGAAAGCAATGCCACCGCCTCGGGCAGTGGCTCGTCGTTGTAGAGGCGCCCGGGAATCAACACCTGCCGGCCCTCCACGACGACCGGGGACGAGGCACGCGGTGGGAGCCGGGAATCAGGCAGCACCGCCAAGGCCGCCTCGGCATCACGGGCGAGTTCGGCTGGGAACGCCGCGATCAACGGGCTACTGATGTCGGAAAGCGGCTGCATGAGCTGAGAATAGTCGGACGTCTCGGAAGGGCAGTCGATTAAAAAGGGCTCCCCGCCCCACCTGGTTCTGGTGGACACGACGGTGGTGCCCCATGCGAAGTCGGAGCGGGAGCAGGACCCGCGCGGGGTCCGAGCGGCATGTCTCAGCGCGCCCGGGTTCAGTCCCACAACGCGTATGCGCCGAGAACCTGTGTCGGCTCCGGCGCATTACGTCAACTGGGCTCAGCAGCCAAGGAGTTGAAGGTCTCCCTCATCATCCGGTCGATGGTACCGGGCCGGCCGGCCAGGGAGTCGAAGAGATCGGCGAGCAGCCACAGGACGAAGCCGTGGACCAATGCCTCCTCGGGCGGGATCTGCCCGAAACGGTCGCGCCACGCCACGGTGTCCATGCCCATCGCGGCGGCCATGAGGACTCCGGTGGCCATCGGCACCTGTGCCGGGTCGGCCAGTTCGAACGTGGGCAACCTGCGAATGACAGCCGGGATGAGGTCGCTGAGCGGATCGAGACGGTCCTCGGCAGCTGCCTGTTCGGCGATCAGATATCCGGTCAGCACACCCACCAGGAACACCGTGCCCCGGGCCACCTCTTCGCGCCCATGGGTCTCCGTCGCGGCCCTGATGCGCTCCTGCGCCTTCCCGCGCTCATCGGCCGGAGTCCGCTTCTCCAGCACCCGGTAGGAATCCCACGCCGCGCGGATGGCCTCGTCCGCCACCACGCCTACGCCACCGCCTACGTCGTCGCCTTCGCCTTCACTTCGCATGGGTCGACCGTAAGTGAGAGGTGCGCTACGGAGAAATCCCCGCAAACGGCTCCTACAGCGAGGCCGAGGTGTCCCCACACGATGAGGCGCGGGCAGTGGACCGGCTCACGGAGACCGCCGAGTACGCCCCCGACGAGCAGCGGGCCCGGTTCGGCGGCGTGATCGACGTTCGGCCGACCCCCGTCGCCGAGCTGGACTGTCAAGCCAACCGCGGCTTCCTGGCCCGCCACCCGGCTCTCCGCATGCCCTGCGACGCCAAGGGTGTCCGCCGTCCGGCCTGACCGGCGGCCGTAACGGGCCGGGGCCGGGCCCTCGGCCCCTCACACCCCGCCTCCGAAGCTTCTCCGGACGCTCAACTACTCCACCCCATGGGCTAGTATGAAAAACGAACTAGTCGGAGGTCCATGGGAGGGCCATGCCTCCACGGGAGGGGTCATGCCGGACGTCCCATCAGCCTGGCTGCGCGCGTCTCTGCCTCTGTGCCTGCTCGGCATGCTGGCGTCCGAGGGCGAGAGCTACGGATACGCCCTGATCCAGCGCCTGGGCGAGGCCGGGCTCGGGGGCCTCAAAGCGGCCACCCTTTACCCCGCGCTCGGCAAATTGGAAGAAGAGGGAGCGGTCGAAGTGCGGTGGAGCGCGGGA
The DNA here is from genome assembly GCF_042869775.1 of Streptomyces sp. NPDC006711. NCBI lineage: Bacteria > Bacillati > Actinomycetota > Actinomycetes > Kitasatosporales > Streptomycetaceae > Streptomyces > Streptomyces sp. NPDC006711. The sequence continues at coordinate 341,607 of NZ_JBIAGO010000004.1, read as the reverse complement.
GACGGCGGGCCGGGCCGCAAGTACTACCGGCTCACCTCCGCGGGAGAAACCCGGCTGGCACAGGAGTACCAGTCCTGGCGGGCCCTGGACGACGTGGTGAGCGCGCTGGCCGGTGGCCGCTTCGCCGTACGGACGACACCCGGCGATGAGGGGGGCCAACAGTGAAGGCGCGCGACACCGGGCAGCAGCAGGTCTGGACGCACAAGGAAGACGAGCAGTGGGCGGCGCGGTTCGAGCTCGCCCTGGCCTGCCGCCACGACGCGCCCAGCGGCCTGGCCGAGGAAGTCCTGGCCGAGGTGCGCGAGCTCGCGGCAGAGGCAGGGCGGCCCGTACAGGACGTGGCGGGTGACCCCGACGCCTACGCGGACACCGTTGCGGCGGAGCGCATCAGTGAAGTGCGGCGCAGCTCGGCCGACATGGACGGCGTGCCGCCAGGAGGGCGGTTCACGGCTGCGCTCGTGCTCGCGGGCGTGCAGGTGGTGCTGTTCGGCATCATGCTGTGGGTGTCCGAGGGATTCTGGCTGTCGGCCGGATGGCCTCAGCTGTCGGGTGCGACGCTGCTGACCACGGTGTTCGTGGCGGCCGTCGGGGTGCTGCCGGAACTGCGGGCCGCCGCTCGGCTGCTCGCCTGGCGGATCACCCTGGTCGCGGTCTGCGTACTCGTCGTGGCGACCGCCACCCTGTTCACTTCCGTCCGGGCCGACCCGTTTGTCCACGTGCCCGCGCCGGCGCTGTTCGGCGTCGGTGGGCTCCTGGCCTTCGCGGGATTCCGGCTCTCCTACGAGCGGGCCGGGCGCTGGTTCGCGGGGGCACCCGCAGCGGCGCGGCACGTTGACGACGAGGCCTGGCTCGCCCGGCTGGAAGCGCTGCTCAAGGGGCGTCACGGATACCGGTCCGGGGCAGCGGCCCGCTCCCGGGAAGAGGCCCGCGACCACCTCGAGGCGTCAGGCGGCAGCGCCGTCGAGGAGTTCGGGCCTGTCGAGATCTACGCGATGCGGCTGGCCGAAGGCCCGGCGCGCCCCGGCCGCTCCGCACGCGCGCAGCTGTTCCCGGCCGCAGCCATGTGCGCGCTGTGCGCTTGGTGGGGGTGTGACCTGCTCACCCACCCCGAGGCCGGGTCCGCATGGTTCTGGATCAAGGCGGGGGTTCTGCTCCTGGGCATGTGGACGTGCGGTTCGACCCTTCGCGGCCTGCGCACGGCACTGCGCCGCGACACCGGGAAGAACACCGGGCAGCGACGCCTGCGAGGGTGACGGCGGCCCGGGAGGGCGACTGGGCGGCTTGTCATAGCGGGATGGGATGCCGCGCCATTGTTTGAGGCGGTTGAAACACCGTTCCCCGAAGTTGCGCTGCGTGTACAGCCATTTGCCCGAGCGGGACGGGCGTCCGAGCACCGGGGGACCGGCCCCCTGTGGGGTTCGGGCCGCGTGCCGGTGGAGTCAGCGAGGCGGTGTCAGCGCGGCGGTGGGGTCGACCGATACCAGCCAGACGGTGTCCCCTACTACGGCCGCCCCCGCCTGAGCGGCCCGGCACATGTGCTCGGAGGTGCCTGCCGCCCCTGGCCCACCGCCGAAACGAGTGTGCCCCGGTCGCCCAACCCCTTACGCCCCCTCCAGCAATGGGCAGCAGCGTGCGGCAACGACCGGCCGACGAACCCCCACTCGGTATCGGACAGTTCATGCCGAGGCAGCGCGGCCACGCTTTCGCCAGCTCGGCGCCCTGTTCGTCGAGTTCGCGCAGCACCCGCTGACGCACGCGGGTGAGGGGCGCTGGACCTTCTTCGCCCCGGCTGTGAGGACGAGCCGCTTTGCGCCGTTGCGCAGGCTCATTCCCTCCCTCCATCGGAAAGAGGACCGCGCCACTCCCCCCGCTATGTCCTGATGTTCGGCGGAGTGTCAGGAGCGTCCGCGCGTATGGCTCATTGTGGCCTGGTCGCGGTCGCGGTCGCTGAGCCACCGTGGAGCATGGCGGATTCAACGTACTCATCGCGGTCGACTGGCTGATGGATCTTCCTCGGAGACCCGTTCATTATTTGCGGGACAAGCATTTCGCTTGCGGGTGTGACGCGCAAGGATTTCTTGCATTCACCATAAGGTCCCCTTCCATCAGGTCTGCTTCCAACAGGTCCGCTTCCATCGGGTCCGCTACCGAACCCGCTTCGATGATGAGCACGCCCGACCGGCGCCCCCGGAAAGAATCTCTTCATTGGATCGCGTGTCAATTACCGCATGCTCCATGACCGCGATTCACCACTGCGACGCGCACAGGGAGAGAAATGAGATGACGACAGAAATGGCAACCGCGCTGCACGACCAAGTCACCTCGCTCATGGCCGAGTTGGAGCGACACCCCGTCTACGACAACGGCTACTTCAAGCTCCTCGAGAACTCGCCGTGGAACAGCCGGACGTACGACTTCCACCGGGCGAACTTCTTCCACCGGACCGAGGGCACGGTCAAGGGCATCGCCCATGTGTGTGCTCAGGCCGCGGCGCACGACGACCGGGACACGCTGGTCCTGTTCTCCTGCATCCTCAACGAGGAGGCCGGGAACGGCGAGGCCGGCAGGTGCCACGAAGCGCTGATGGAGAATGCGCACAACCTGTACGGCCAGGTCGAGTTCGGTCTGCCGCCGTTGCTCGTCAAGGACGCGCCGAACAGCGAGCTGGTCCTCCCCGAGACGTTCGAGTACCGGCGGCGCACCCTAGAACTGCTCGGGGACAGCTACCACCGCATGCTGGGCGTCGCCATGGCCCTGGAATCCCACGCGGACAGGATGCTGCAAGTCTGCCGTACGGCGTTCCGCAACAGCAACAACAAGCTCAGCAAGGACCGGTTCGTCGACAACGTCGAGATCTATTTCAACGTCCACGTCGGTGACGAGGGCGTCGAGGAACGGCACGCGGCCGACGCCAAGCAGTGCGTCCTGAACAATTGCCATTCCGACGCGGATGTCGCCGAGATCGCCCACGGGGCGAAAGAGACCCTGAAAGTCCAACTGGACATGTGGAACGCGATGGACAAGGCCGCGCACGGCCTGAACGCGTAATCGGGGGAGGTGCCTCGTACGATCATGCAGAAGAACCGCGGCATATCCCGTGCCGTCCTGAGCATCCCACCGTCAGCGACACATGGAACGACAGCGAGAATCGCGCGACTGAACCAGGGACTCGCCGAGAAAGACCGGATGATCGACCTCAGCATCGGCGCACTGGACACACCGGCCGATCCCAGGATCGACCAGGGTGTGGTCGACTTCATCCAGACCCGGCCCCAGACGATTCACGCATTCGCACCCGTGAAGGGATTCCCGTTCCTGCTGGAGTCCGTCGCGGCGCGGGTGGCTCGCCTGCACGCAGTCGATTATGACCCGGACAGCGAGATCATGGTGACGCCGGGCGGCATAAAGGGGTCGATTTCGGCAGCCTTCCACACCCTGCTCGACCCCGGTGACGAGGTCGTGATTCCGGTACCCAACTGGCCGCACTACTCGGACATGGTGCGGCTGCACGAGGCCGTACCAAGGACGGTCCTGGTGACGGCGGAGGACGGCCTCACGGCACAGGCCCTGGAGGAAGTCCTCACCGAGCGGACCAAGATCGTCGTGCTTGGTGACTGCGTCAACCCGACGGGCAAGATCTACTCGACCGAGGAACTGTCGGCACTGGCCGAGGTCGTGGGCCTGCACAACACGCGGCGCGAGGCCGAAGGCGAAAGCCCTGCCTACGTCCTGTTCGACTCGCCCTACGAGGCTCATGTCCTGGGGCCCCGGGCCAAGACCTTCGCCGCCATCGATGTGAAGCTCACGGACGGCAGCCGCTGCTCCATGCGGCCGTGGACGGTGTCGGTGACCGGCCCCGGCAAGACCTATGGGATGCACGGCGACCGCATCGGCTATCTCTGCGGTCCGCCCGACATCGTGGAGGCGGCCGCACGGGCGCAGGTCAACCTGACATCATTCGCGTCCACCTACGGTCAGGTCGCCACGCACATCGCCCTGCAACCGGAGATGGACGAGGTGGCGACCTCCAGGGCGAAGACCGCGCGCGCCAACCTCGAGGCCATGCTGGAACAACTCGACACGGTCCCTTCGCTGCGGGTCGGACCGCCCCAGGGTGGCTACTTCCTGTTCATCGATCTGTCCGCCCACGCCGAGGCTTACCGGCGGCTCGGCCACAGCTCCGCCGAAGAGTTCCTGCTGACCGAAGCGAGGGTTGCCACGATCTCGGGCAGCCACTTCGCGGAGGGCGAGGAACTGCGCCATTTCGTGCGGATCAACTGCGGCCGGACGGCTTCGCTGTTGACCGAGGCCGGCAAGCGCATCAGAAACGCCCTCGCGCGCCTGGACCCCTGAGGCAGGTGTGGCGAAAACCCGGGGGCTCCGTGGCACCGCTCCTTTGGAGTGGTGCCACGGTCTCCTGGCGGTCGGTGGCACTTCCCCCCTACCGTCCCGCGCCCCGGCATACTCTCGTTCAGACCCCGGCCCAGTCAGGCGACGCACCCTCCACCCACGTACACACCGGAGGCGACCCTCATGGAGCAAGAGTTCAGGGACCGCTGCAAGCGCGCGTTCAGAGGCCGTCACCAGCTGCGCGCGGCGGCGGCCCCGCGCCGCCCTCGCCCCGGCCGGTCCCCGACGCCCCTCACCTACATACCTGTCCGCGAGCATCCACTGCGGCGCGGCCTCCAACTCCTCGCCGGTCTCGCCCTGTTCGGACTCAGCCTGTCCGCCATGGTCCGGACCTCACTGGGCAACAATCCATGGAGCGTCCTGTACGAGGGCCTTGCGCAGCGCACCCCGCTGAGCTTCGGCATGATCAGCGGTGTCCTCGGCGTCCTCGTACTCCTGCTCTGGATCCCGCTCAAACAGCGGCCGGCACTGGGCACGGTCGCGAACATCGTCGTGGTGGCCTGCTCGTCCGATCTGGGCCTCTGGCTCATCCCCGACGACCTCGCCATCCTGCCCCGGATCGGCCTGCTCGCCGGGTGTGTGGTCCTCAATGGCCTCTCCATCGCGGTATACGTCGGCGCGCGCTTCGGGCCCGGACCCCGCGACGGACTCATGACCGGCGTGGCCGCCGTATCCGGCCGCTCCATCCGGCTGGTACGCACGTTGATCGAGCTCACGGTGCTCGGCGTCGGGTGGCTGCTCGGCGGAAGCGCGGGCATCGGCACGGTGCTGTACGCGGTGATGGTCGGCCCGGTCACCCAGTTCTTCCTGCCCTGGTTCGCCTACCGGAGGGCGGATGAGCACCCCACGGCGACACCGGAACCGTCCCAGGGAGACGAATCCGGCCGTATCCGGCCACAACGGGGCGCGGGGGCGGCTCAGTTCCGCGGACGGTACATCGCGAAGCCGTCGCCGGACGGCCCCGTCGATCTCGGCTGACCCTCTGAGCCGAGTGCCGGCAACGCGTTGTCAACTGCCGTACCCGAAGGCCGAGTTACTTCAGCCCGCGCACACAGCAACGGCCATCGCGTACTCCCCCCGCGCCTTCACGCACAGGGAGAGTCCCGCGATGGCCGTTCCGTGTCCCAGGTGCCTTCCCGCCCTCCGCCAACCCACACGGCTCGGGGGGGGCGGGGAGACCACCAAGCTCAGACCTGGCCGCGCCAGGCGCCGGTCTCACGGCCGCGGTCCTCGATGAACTCCTTGAACCGCTTCAGGTCTCCGGTGACCTGCCGCTTGACCACCCCCAGCTTGTCCCCCACGTTCTCCTTGAGGCCTTCGGGCTCGTAGTCGAGTTGCAGCATGACCTTGGTCTTCGTGTCACTCAGGCGGTGGAAGGTGACCACACCCGCCTGCCTGACCTCTCCGTCCAGGGTGGTCCAGGCGACGCGCTCGTCGGGGATCTGCTCGGTGATCTCCGCTTCGAACTCCTTGGTGACACCACCGACCTTCGTCACCCAGTGCGTCATCTTGTCCGTACGCTGCTCGATCCGCTCCACACCGTCCATGAAGTGCGGAAACGACTCGAACTGGGTCCACTGGTCGTACGCCGTGCGGACGGGAACCTCGACCTCGATGGACTCCTCAACCTTCGACACGACAAGTCCTTTCCCTCAGTCGGCGGGCCGGACGAAAGTGTCCGGCCACGAGCGTCATGGCCACCGCCTGCCCCCCATGGCCGCGGCCATTACACGTACGGATCCACGGCATGGACCCGGGTGCGCGGTCACTGCCGTTCGGGCTCGCGCAGCAGGGCGGCCAGTTCGTCCGCGTCCAGGACGATGTCGAAGGTCTCGGCGAGCAGTGTGCCGATCCCGGCGGGCTCGATCTCCTTTTCCGTACACATGCCGTCGGGGGTGAATGTCCTCCAGGTGGTCCCGTCGAGCTGATGGTGTTCGGCGCCCGTGAACCTCTGGACGAACAGCCGTGTCACGAAGGGCGAGCGGGGGTGGGTGCCGATGTAGTGGCTGCCCATGCGGTAGTCGATGGGGTACTGCTGCACCAGGACGAAGGTGTTGCGGTCCGTCCAGCCGTCGGCGCCGTACTGGTAGAGCCGCCAGTCGTCGGCCAGGGCTCCGGGACGCCGCTCCAGCCGGTAGCGCCAGCCGTCGGCTTGCAGTGTCGCGCCGTCGGCGAGCTCGATGGGGGCGGTGGGCCCGCTGCCGAAGCCCACGTCGCACAGCCAGGCCCGCGGGTCGTCGGGGAAGCGGACGACGACCATGGCGTGCGTGGCCGGGGTGATCTTCGTAGCGTCGAGCGTGATGCGAGCGCTGATCCCGGTGATGTCGAAGCCGAGGCGTTCGAGTGCGGAGGCGAACAGGACGACGTGCTCGTAGCAGTAGCCGCCGCGCCTGCGGCGCACCAGCCGGTCCTGGACCGAGGCCAGGTCGATGGGGAGAGGGATACCGAGAGCGGCGTGCACGTTCTCGAAGGGGATCGATGTGGTGTGGGCGCGCTGGAGCCGGCCGAGGGTGTCGAGCGTGGCGTCGCGCGGGCCGCTGAAACCGATCCGGTCCAAGTAGGCGTCGAGGTCCAGTTCCTCGCCCTGCCACACCGACACATCCTGCTTCGCTTCCATGCCCTCGCCTCTCCCACAGTTATTCGCGGCCCCGTACAGCTACGCGCTACGCCTGCGTGCCGACCACGCCCCCGGAGCCTACGGGCCGGTCAGGCCGACGGGCGACGCGGTGCCCGGCCCACCCTCAGGCCGCACTGATCGGCGCGGGGTCGTCGGGGAGCTGCCAGGCGCCGCCGCGATCCTCCTTCGACAGCCGCGCCGCGATCTCGGGGACGCGCAGGAAGCACGCCAGTGCGGTGGTGGCCTGGAAGGCATCGATGGCGCGTTGGCTCATCGGCATGCCCAGGCGCAGCAGGCGGGGGTTGACCGCGCCCTGGATCTCGTCGACGAAGGGCCGCAGTACGCGGTCGTAGTTCGCCAGCGCGGTGGGCAGGTCGCCCGGGTGCCGCATGATCTCACCGGCCAGGACGTGGGCGCCGACCAGGCCGCCGGAGATGCCCATGCCGCTGTAAGGAGAGGCGCAGTGCGCGGCGTCCCCGGCCAGAACCACACGCCCCCTGGACCAGGTGCCGGTGCGGACCTGCACTATCTCCTGGGAGTAGAAGAACGGGCTGGTCTTCATGCCCGCGATGAAACGCTCGGTCTGCCAGCCGGCGTCGCGGAACCTGCTCGCCCAGAACTCCTGCTGGTCCTCGACGGGCGCGCGGTGGATCGCGGAGGCCTCCGCGGAATTCTCCCGCATCACGAAGTACACCTGGGTCTCGGTCGCGTTGTGGCTGCGCCGCATGATCTGGCGGCCGCCCGGCACCATGCACGTGTCCCGGATGTCGCTGTCGGACGCGATGCGCGGAACGAACCAGTAGGCCATGTGCATGCCGACGCGCCAGTACGGATCGAAGCCCTGCGGCAGGAGCGCCCGCCGGATGCGCGAGCCCTGCCCGTCCGCGCCGATCAGCAGGTCGAACTCGCCGGAGGAACCGTCGCAGAAGTGCGCCACGACCCGGTGCGCGTCCTGCTCGAACCCGTCCACGCTCGCGCCGAAAACGTGGTCGGTGTCGTCCCGCGTCGCATCGTGCAGGATGCGGACGAGGTCCCCGCGCATGATCTCGTACTCGGATGTGAGGGTCTGCCGGCCGCGTCCCGAGGTGTTGGCCATGATCGTCGCCCTGGTCCTGCCACGGGAGTCGATGAAGGCGACGCCGGCCTCGTCCACCCGCTTGGCCCGGACGGCGTCGAGAAGCCCCATCCGCCTGACGGCGTCGATTCCCTGCCCCCGCAGATCGACCTGGGCCCCGGCATCCCGCAACGAGGGAGAGCGCTCGGCGACGGTTACTCGGTGGCGGCCGCGGGTGAGCCAGAAGGCCAGCGCCTGCCCCGCGATTCCGCCGCCGGCGATGAGGACCCGCAGAGGTGGTCCAACAGGACCCTTCGTCATGTCCGCTCCCCAAAATCTATCAGTGAAAGATTCCTTTTCACTGTCATCTATCAGCGATAGATTGTCAACGTGACCAAGATGAACCGTGAGACCGTCGTCGTCGAAGCGCTCGGCCTGCTCGACGAGGTGGGCCTGGACGCCGTGAGCACGAGGCGACTGGCGAGACGACTGAAGGTGGAACAGCCGTCGCTCTACTGGTACTTCCGCACGAAGAAGGACCTCCTCACCGCCATGGCGGCCGCCGCGATGGAACCCCACGCGGCCACGCCCCTCCCGACGCCCAAAGACGACTGGCGCGAGTGGTTCGCGGACAACACGCGCAGTTTCCGGCGCACCCTGCTGATGCGCCGGGACGGCGCACGGCTCCACGCCGGCACCACCCCCACCGCCGACTTCGAGCGGATCCGCCACAAGGTGAACTTCCTTGTCGCGTCCGGCGTCCCCGAACGGGACGCGCAGATGGCGATGCTGGCAGCCGGGCGCTTCACGGTCGGCAGCGTCCTGGAGGAGCAGGCGGACACCGGCCCCGGGGGCGCGGCTCTTCCCGACGATGTGCCGGCGCTCGACCACGAGTCGGCGTTCGAGGCGGGCCTCGCTCTCATCCTGAACGGCCTGATCCATCGAACCGGGGTGCGGGAGTGACGGTGGCGCGGCCGGTTCCGAGGGCGAGGTGGCAGGTAGACGGGTGCCGGCGGCGCCCCCGGACCCGCTGAGTTGACACGAGGCCGCCCGGGAGCGGCGGGCGACCTGCGCGCGAGACCAGGCCTTTGACGCGAGGCGACGCGAGGCGCGGGCGCGGGCCAGTGTGTTCCGTGCCGGAATGTGCCCTGCCGGTGCGCGATCGGCTAGGGAGTGGCCGCGACGGCGCCTCCCGGTGCACGGGGGAGGTGACGGTGCCTGGCCCCCCTCACCAGGCACCTTCGATCGACAGCGTCAGAACTGGCGCACACGGCAGGCAAGCCGCCGTGGATCGCGCCGCCCCGCGCTACTTCACGAACTTCCAAGTGATCCCGTTGATGACACCTACGTCCAGCGCCGCGAAGTTACGGAACGCGGTCTGGCTGAGGTCGATGTGCGTCCGCTCACACGACAGGCACTTGTCCCGTACGGGCACTGTGATGGTCTTGCCGTGATAGGTGACCTGCACCGAAATACCCTTGCACAAAGGGTCGTTGTTCGGGTTCGCGGTGGTCCACCAAGCCGGCGAGACGGCGACCAGATCCTGACTCGACGCGTCGATCTGCGTACCGCAGGCGCCGTAGCCCTTGTCGTTGTAGTACGTGGCCTTACCGGACATCGCCTGCCCGATGGGTATGGAGGCATGGGCCGTACCGGCGCCGAACGCGACACCCACCACCGCGGCGGCCAGGGCTCCGCTCCATCTCCCGAGTTTCATACGGTGACACCTCGTTCCCGTTGCGGCACTCTCCGCATGAGAGCGCTCTCATGCGGCCGGAGCATGGTCGGCACGGGTACGGAGCTTCAAGAAGTCGAGGGAGCGGGTGGCGTCAACACGCCCTTGCGCAGGCGCACTTGACCGTCGCGCACGCGGGGGCTCACTAGGCAGGAGACGGCGCCGGCACCGCCGCACCCAGCCTGGAGCGCGCCGCCGGAAGACGGCGTGATGTGAACGCGGTCCCCGACGCGGCGGCCTGCACGCACCGAAGGCCCGCCGTCACGCGGCGGGCGCGGGTCCGTCTGATCATCTAGTCACCGGGCAGGTAACCACCCACGTGTGCCGGTAACCTGCATCCGTTACATCGTGATCACGATCTTCCCGTGAACATGCCTCTCGGCCTGCGTCATTACCGCTTCGCGAATCCGCTCCACCGTGAAGGTCGCCGCGATCGGCACGGTGATCTCGCCGGAGTGGATCGCGTCGGCGATCCCCTTCAGGGTGCCCGGAGCCGCGTCGAGGGCGCCCGCCATGCGCACGCCAGGCGGCGGGGCGGGGCCGTCGGCGACGACGGAGATCCGTTCGGGCACCACGCCGAGTTTCAGCGCCGTCTCGGCCGCCTCCCTTCCGAACAGGTCGGTGGCTGCCGTGATCCCTTCGGGGGCCAGGGCCCGCACCCGGTCCGCCAGACCGGGGCCGTACGCCACGGGTATGGCCCCGAGCCCGCGCAGGAATCCGAACGTGCCCTCGGACGCGGTGCCGAGCACCCGGGCGCCCGCGAGCTTCGCCAACTGCACGGCGAAGATCCCGACGCCACCGGCGGCCCCACCGATCAGGACGGTGTCCCCGCTGCGGAGACCGATCGCCGCAAGCGCGGCGGCAGCCGTCAGGCCGGACACCGGGAGCGTGCTCGCCACCGCGTCACCGATGTTTCCCGGAGTCGGCCACAGCGTTGCGGTAGGCGTCTTGACCAGCACGAAGTCGGCGACGGACCTACCGATCGCGGCCCCGAACACCCGGTCGCCCGTCGCGAAACCGGTGGCATCGGCGCCCACCTCGTCCACCACTCCGGCGAAGTCGCTGCCGAACCCGGCGGGCAGGGTGATTCCGAACCGCGCCGCCATGTCGGGCTGTGCGGCGATCTGCCAGTCCATCGGGTTGAGCCCGGCGGCCGTGACCCGGACGCGCACCTCGTCCGGCGCGGCGTGCGGTTCGGGTATCTCCTGCACTTCGAGGACTTCGGGACTGCCGAACCTCTCATAACGGACAGCTCTGCTCATCAGTGATCTCTCCCGGCAAGTGATGGGACTTGGTCTCATCGACCGTACACGAGTGATGGGACGAAGTCCCGTAGACTGTTCCCATGGCTCGCTGGCAACCCGACGCACCAGAACGACTCGCCGCCGCCGCACTCGAACTCTTCGAGGCGCACGGCTACGAGAGCACGACCGTGATCGAGATCGCGGAGCGCGCGGGGCTCACGAAGAGCACGTTCTTCCGGTACTTCAAGGACAAACGCGAAGTCCTCTTCGGCGGGGGGACGGTGGCCGGTCTGCTCGTCGAAGGGATCTCCGCCGCGCCACCGTCCGCCGGGCCGCTCGACGCGGTGGCGTACGCACTCGACGCGCTCGGCCGGACGTTCTTCACCGCCGAGCGCCGCGAATTCAGCGCCCGGCGCCAGGCCGTGCTGAACGCCCATACGGAACTGCGTGAACGCGAAGCCCTGAAGAGGGCCGACCTCACCGCCTCGATGATCGAGGCCCTTGTCCGCCGCGGAGTCCCGAGCCGGCCGGCGCGCGTGACCGCCGAACTGGGCAAGCTCGTCTGGGAGATCGCCTACGACCAGTGGCTCGACACCGACAACAGCGAGGACTTCGGCCCGCTGGCCCGGCAAGCGCTCGCCGAGGTACGCGCCGCCGCAGCCCTGCGGTAGTCGTGCGACGGCCCGGATGAGGGACGGTCGCGCGACCAGGCGGTTTCCTCTGGATGTCAGCGCGCCGACATCATCGGGTATCCGGCACACCGCTTGCCCCGCGCGGCGATACCTGTACGCCTTCCGGCTAGCGATGAGCCCCAGCAGGCGGCCGCGCACGGCCGACGACCGGCTGGACAACCCGCTACTGGACGGTGCTTCGCCGCCTCGCCCGGTAGGCGGCAGCCTTGATCTTGTTGCCGCAGGACTCCATGCCGCACCACTGACGTCTCATGCCGCGTGACCGGTCGATGTAGACCCGCGTGCACTCCGGGTTTCCGCACTCCTTCATCAGCGGCACGTCCGGGCCGCTGAGCAGTTCGACGCCCCCTCGGGCCACGGTGGCCAGGGCCTGGCCCGGGGTGGCCTCGTTGTGCCGGCCGCTCAGGGTGAGCTGGGGTGTCACGGGGTGCTCGCGGGCGGCGCCGTTCAGTACGGCGAGCGCTTCGGGGTCGAACCCCTCACCGAGTCGGCGGTTGGTGATGAGCCGGTACAGGGCTTCGCGGACGGTGACGGCGCGGCGGACGTCCTCCGCCGTGCCCGGTGTGATCGTGTCCACGAGCCCGGACTCCAGGTACCAGGCGTTCAGCCGCTCCGGCGACGCGAACATCTCGAACCGAACGGAGCGCCGCGCACGGAGCGTCGCCGCGAAGTCCAGGGCCGGGTGGCCGCAGACGAATACATGGTCGAGGTTCACATCACCATCCTGGCAGGTGACAGCGCACGGCCGCAAGGACGGCAACCGCGCCCGGCTCCGGAACGTATGCCGTGTGTATGTTCTGTGTACGCCCCGACGGGCCCGCCGGGCGCGAAGCCCGGCGGGTACAGCCACCTCGCTTGCGGCGCCTCACACTTCCGGAGCCGCCGTCTCCCTCAGTACTCCGTCGCTGAGCCGCAGCCACCGGTCCACCCCGACCTCGGCGAGGAACCGCTCGTCATGGCTGATCACCATGAATGCGCCCTGATACGAGTTGAGCGCGCTCTCCAGTTGGGCCGCGCTCACCAGATCGAGGTTGTTGGTCGGCTCGTCGAGGAGCAGCAGCTGAGGTGCGGGCTCGGCGCACAGCACACACGCCAGAGTGGCGCGCAGGCGCTCGCCGCCGGAGAGCGTCCCGACGGGCAGGTGGGCTCGTGCGCCCCGGAACAGGAAGCGGGCCAGCAGGTTCATGCGTTCCGCTTCGGGCCGCTCGGGGGCGAAGGCGGCGAAGTTCTCCGCCACGGTGAGGTCGGTATTCAGGAGGTCGAGGCGCTGCGAGAGGTAGGCGACGCGGCCCCCGCCGCGCTTGGCCTCGCCCGCGTCCGGCGTGAGCTCGCCGGTCATCAGCCGCAACAGGGTTGTCTTTCCAGCCCCGTTGGGCCCGGTCAGCGCGATACGTTCGGGGCCGCGGACCGTGAGGTCCACGCCGCCGTCGGCGAACACGGCGTTGCCGGCGTGCCGCACCTGTAGTCCCTGGCCGAGAAAGAGGTTGCGTCCGGCGGGCACGTTCGTGTCGGGGAGTTCGAGTGTGATGCGCTGTTCGTCGCGCAGCGCGCGTCCGGCCTCGTCGAGCCGGGCCTTGGCCTCTCCGAGTCGGGACGCGTGCATCTGCCCGGCCCGTCCGGCGGCCTCCTGTGCGCCGCGCTTCATGTTCCCGGCGAAGATCCGGGGCAGTCCCGCGCTCTTGAGGTTGCGCGCCGCGTTGCTCTGACGGCGTTCGGCGCGTTCACGGGCCTGCTGCATTTCGCGCTTCTCGCGCTTGAACTCCTGTTCGGCGCTGCGGATGTTCCTCTCGGCCGCCTCCTGTTCGGCGCGTACCGCCTCCTCGTACTGGGTGAAGTCCCCTCCGTACAGCCGGAGTTCACTGCTGCCGAGCTCGGCGATGCGCTCCATGCGGTCGAGCAGCGCGCGGTCGTGGCTCACCAGCAGGAGGCAGCCCTTGAAGTCCGACAGTACGTCGTAGAGCTTGCGCCGGGCCTCCAGGTCGAGATTGTTGGTGGGCTCGTCGAGCAGCAGCACATCGGGACGCTTGAGCAGCTGGGCGGCGAGGCCGAGGGAGACGATCTGGCCGCCGCTGAGCGTACTCAGCTCGCGGTCGAGGGCGAGACCGCCGAGTCCGAGTCGGTCGAGTTGGGCGCGGGTGCGCTCCTCGATGTCCCAGTCGTCGCCGATGGTGACGAAGTGCTCCTCGCTCACGTCACCGGACTCGACGGCGTCGAGCGCGCGGATCACAGCGGCGACGCCCAGCACTTCGGCGACCGTGAGACCGGTGGCCAGGGGGAGGCTCTGCGGAAGGTGTCCGAGCGTCCCGGTAGCGGTCAACGAACCGCTGCTGGGCCTCAGCTGACCGGCAATCAGTTTGAGCAGGGTGCTCTTGCCGGACCCGTTCGGTGCGACCAGGCCCGTGCGGCCGGTGGGCACGGTGAAGGACAGGTCCTGGAAGACCGGGGTGTCATCGGGCCAGGCGAAGGAGAGGTTCGAGCAGACGATGGCGGCGTCGGACATGGAAAGACCTCATGAGGATCGAGGGCAGGCAGGCACAGCTCTGCCCTGGGCAGCGCGGCAATGGGGGTACGACGAAGTGGCCACGGCGACGGCGTTCTGCGACGCCGGCCCGATGGCCGATCACATCCGGGTCTCACCCGGAGATGTCGTCTTCACCCGCCATGTCTGCGACTCCTCGCTCGGAACGGTCCACGTCGCCCAAGAGCCTAGCAGTCGCCTCGGCACCTCGACTGTTCCGCACCATCTCGCCCATCTCGCCCATGTCGCGCGGGCGGGGGCGCGGGCGCCAGGGCGTACGAGTCACACATGCGTCACGCGGAACGAGCCACACGGGTCACACGTTCCGCACGAGTCACACGGACCGCACGGGCCATTGAGCCCGGCCCCCCTTTATGACGTCACCTGCTTGACCGGTGACGGCTCATGTGCCAGGGTCGGCTCGTCGCCGGCTGCCGCGACGGCATGTCGGACAACGCGGCCGCCGCCAACTGCCTTGCCGCAACGAGCCGTTGCGTTCCCTGCATACGCATGACGGAGGGTTTGTGATGATCAACCGGCGTACCTTCAGCAAGGCCGTGAGTCTCGGCACCGGCACTGCGGCCGTCTCGCTGTCGGGCCTGGGCGCCCCGGCGTACGCGGCCTCGGACACGCCCCGGCCGGGCGGCGGCACCACCTCGGCCCCGACGGTTCCAGCCCCCGCCCCTGGCACCCACATTGCGTTCGCCCGGCTGAAGCATGTCAGGGCGGGCGTCCTCGACATCAGCTATGCCGAGGCTGGGCCGGCTCACGGGCCGGTCGTGCTGTGCCTGCACGGCTGGCCGTACGACATCCACAGCTTCGTGGACGTGGCCCCGCTCCTGGCCGACCTCGGCTACCGCGTGATCGTCCCCTACCTGCGCGGACACGGGGACACCCACTTCCTGTCGCGCCACACCCCTCGCACCGCGGAGCAGTCGGCCGTCGCGCTCGACATCGTCGCCCTGATGGACGCGCTCGGCATCGACAAGGCCGTCCTGGCGGGCTTCGACTGGGGCTCACGCACCGCCGACATCATCGCCGCCCTGTGGCCCGAACGCGTCAAGGCCCTCGTCTCCACGGGCGGTTACCTCATTACGGACGTCAAGGCGCAGCTGGAACCCGCGGCGCCGGCCGTGGAACACACCTGGTGGTACCAGTGGTACTTCGCCTCCGAGCGCGGCAAGAAGACCCTGGAGGACCCGAAGGACCGCGACGCGCTGTGCCGTTACGTGTGGACGCTCGTCTCACCCACCTGGGACTTCGACGACGCCACGTTCGAGCGCACGGCGCGGGCCTTCCGGAATCCCGACTACGCGGCGATCGTGCTCTTCAACTACCGCTGGCGCATCGGGCTCATCAAGGGCGATCCGCGCTACGACGGCTACGAGAAGCGGCTCGCCGCGCAGCCCGCCATCCACGTTCCCACCCTCACGCTCGATGCCGCCCTCGACCCCTTCACCGCCCCCGGTGACGGCTCGGCATACCGACATCACTTCACCGGGCCCTACGAGCACCGGACCCTCGCGAACATCGGCCACAACCTGCCGCAGGAGGCGCCAACCGCCTTCGTGCAGGCGGTAGTTGACGCGGACCATCTGTGACGACCCCTGCGCCCGGTTGCCGGAGTGGAGCTCGGCCAGAACCATCCGCGTCACCCCGCGGGGGCCCGTGGCGTCGGTCGACGGGGCAGCGTTACTGGGGCTTGAACGAGCGGATCTGGTAACTGCCTTGCAGGTTGCCGCGCCCACCGGACGGGGTGGAGCCGACGCGCGCGTGGTAGTTCGTCTGCGTGTAGTACTGGACGCGGTGGCCCGTCCTGTTCCGCACGGAGAGCACGTTCTTGCCCTTCTGGATGAAGGAGCAGTTGTCCGCAGTGTTGGCCAGTTTGGACTGTGACCACTGGCAGCGGGTGCCCTTGCCGTTCCAGCCGCTGTACATGCAGAAGTAGCCGGGCGAGCAGTTGTAGGCGGCGGCACGTGCGGGGGCCGAGGGGGCCGCCGTCGCGGTGGGCACGACACCGAGCGCGGCGACCAGGGCCACGGAGGCGACGGCGAACGAGTGGATACGACGCATGGGGGCAACTCCTCTTCGTCGGCGGTCCGTTCCGGCCCTCAAGGACTTGGGACGCCGAGGACCGGCACGGACGCGGGACGGGCCACGGCCGAGCGGTCGCGCCGCCGACCGGGTCCTACGGGAACGTCGTCCAGTATTCAGTCGCCTTCGAGCCCGTCAGCAGGCCATTTCTCGCCGACCGCGCGGGTGCGGAAGCACAGGGGCGCGCACTCCGGTGGTGCGCCGGACTCCACACCGCGCGCCCTGCGGCCCCGACCTCACGACGGGCACGTCACGCTTGCCCGTCGTGCTGTCCGTCGTATTGAGATGGGTGTTGTCCGCCGTACTGAGATGGGTGCGCCCGGGCGCGCTGTGGCGGTGCCGGCCGCACCCCGGTTACGGAGTCACGGTTACAGAGTGCGGGCCAGGCGCTCGGTGAGCAGCCGGGTGAAGCGGGAGGGGTCGGGCAGGTCACCGCCTTCGGCGAGGAGCGCGCTGCCGTAGATCAGCTCGGCGGTCTCCGCGAGTGCGGGGTCGTCGGCGTTGGCGTCGTGTGCTGTGCGCAGGGCGGTGACGAGCGGGTGGGTGGGGTTGAGCTCCAGGATGCGCTTGACGGTGGGGAGTTGCTGCCCCATCGCCCGGTACATCTTCTCCAGGGTCGGTGTCACATCGTGGGTGTCGCCGACGACGCACGCCGCCGACGTGGTCAGGCGTGAGGACAGCCGGACCTCCTTGACGTGTTCGGACAGGGTGGTGGTCAGCCACGGCAGCAGAGCGGCGAAGTCCTGTTCGCGCTGATTCTTCTGCGTGTCGGCTTCCTGGTCGCCGTCGCCGGACTCCTCCAGGTCGACCTGTCCCTTGGCGATGGACTGGAGGCGGTGGCCGTCGAAGGCCGTGACCCGGTCCACCCACACCTCGTCGACGGGGTCGGTGAGGATCAGGACCTCGTACCCCTTGGCGGTGAACGCCTCCATGTGCGGCGAGTTCTCCACCATCGCGCGGTTCTCGCCGGTCAGGTAGTAGATGGTGTCCTGACCGTCCTTCATGCGCCCGACGTACTCGCGCAGCGTGGTGGTCTTCTCGGGGTCGTGCGTGGACGCGGCGGACACCAGCTCCAGCAGGGCGTCGGTGTTGTCCGTCTCCTCGATCAGACCTTCCTTCAGCACCCGGCCGAACTCCGCCCACAGCTTCACATAGCGCTCGGCGTCCTTGGTCTGCATGTCCTTGATGGCGCCGAGGACCTTCTTGACCAGACGCCGGCGCACGCCGCGGATCTGGCGGTCGTGCTGAAGGATCTCGCGGGAGACGTTCAACGACAGGTCGTGGGCGTCCACCACGCCCTTGACGAAGCGCAGGTAGTTGGGCATGAGCGCTTCGCAGTCGTCCATGATGAACACCCGCTTGACGTACAGCTGCACGCCGCGCTTGGTCTCGCGGGAGAACAGGTCGAACGGTGCCTGCGAGGGGATGAACAGCAGCGCCTCGTACTCGAAGGTGCCTTCGGCGCGCATGTGGATGGTCTCGGCCGGGGCCAGCCAGTCGTGGCTGATCTGCTGGTAGAACTCGTTGTACTCCTCCTCGGTGACCTCGCTGCGCGGCCGGGCCCACAGCGCCTTCATCGAGTTGAGTGTGTCGACCTCGCGGGTGGTCTCGCCTTCGGCGTCGGTGCGCTCGGTGGCCATGCGGATCGGCCAGCGAATGAAGTCCGAGTACTGCTTGACGATCTGACGGATCTTCGACTCGGACAGGTAGTCCGCGAGCCCGTCCTCGCTGTTGGCGGGCTTGAGATGCAAGGTCACCGACGTGCCCACCGGCAGGCCGTCGACGGCCTGGATGTCGTAGGTGCCCTCTCCGTCGGACTCCCACTGCGTGCCGGAGTCGGTGCCGGCTCGCCGCGTGCGCAGGGTGACCTTGTCGGCGACCATGAACGCCGAGTAGAAGCCGACGCCGAACTGCCCGATCAGGTTCTCGGCGGTGGCGGCGTCCTTCGACTCCTTGATCTTCTCCAGCAGACCGGCGGTGCCGGACTTGGCGATCGTGCCGATCAGCTCGACGAGATCGTCCCGGCTCATGCCGATCCCGTTGTCGCGGACGGTCAGGGTACGGGCGTCCTTGTCGACCTCCAGCGAGATGTGCGGGTCGGAGGTGTCGGCCCCGGCGAGGTCGGAGTCGGTCAGCGATTCCAGCCGCAGTTTGTCCAGGGCGTCGGAGGCGTTCGAGATCAGCTCGCGCAGGAAGATGTCCTTGTTCGAGTAGATCGAGTGGATCACCAGTCGGAGCAACTGGCGGGTCTCGGCCTGGAATTCCAGCGTCTCGACACTGCTGCCCATGGGGGGCCCTTTCTGTGGGAACGTCATGAACGGACAGAACTGGGGCCGAGACGGCACCACGTGGCCCGCCTCGGCGTCGATGGTTGTGGGCAGGCCGGGAACGCCTCCGTGTCCACGACGAGGTGGGGCGCCCGTCGGCCGCAGGGGCAAGGGGCTCGGCACCGGTCGCGGCGCTGTGGGCTGCGCGCAGGGGTGGCTGCGCTCGCTTCGGATGCGAGGGGGCGGCGCGTGGCGAGCGGCCCGGCGAGGCGGCGCGGGCCGGCGGCGCCGGTGGGTTCGACGCCCCGATGGCGGGTAGCGCCGTGCACCGCGTCCCCGGCGGGAAAGGACACCGGGGTGTGGCCGTCGGTGCTCGCGGCCGACCGCACTGCTGATGTCACAAGCACCCCCCTAGGCCAGTCATCAAGTGGACGACATGCCTTCTGTCGTCCATTGGACGACATCGTACAACGCTGTCCGGGGAGCGCACGGGCAACAACGGTCCGACCACGTGACCGGCGTTACCAGATGCCGGTACGCCTCGCTCGTTGCTCCGTGCCCTACCGGCGTACATGGACCCTATGGCCGCGGACAGGGGATACCGCCAGGGTTTACCCGCTGACGCGGTGAGTGGATTCAGGGGTCATTCAGCGGCACGATTCGGGCGGCCCGGTTCGGTCTCTAACGTCGGGTGGTGAAGGAACCGCTCGCGATGAGACAGGGAGATTGGTGTGCTGAAGCTCAGGATCGCCGCGTTGGCAACGTCTGCCGTACTGCTCGGATCAGGCGCGGTCGCGGTGGCAACGGCCGCTCAGGCGCAAGCGTCACCGAAGTGCGTCGTGTGGGAGAAGAACACCACCAGGTTCTCCGGCTGGTGCGATGGCCGGGGGCCGGCGAGTTACCGCGCCACCATCACGTGCCGGCACGGCGGCGCGCATCAGGGGGCATGGGTGTGGCAGGGAGACCGCCGCGGTTCGACGGCATGGTGTGAGAAGAACGACCGCGTCGCCAGCAAGTGGCAGTTCCGGACCGCTTGACCCTGTGATGTGCTCGGACCCCGGCCGCGAGGGCGACCGGGGCCCAGCCATACTGTGCGTCGTTCCAACGTACGTGTTCTGTCATGCCCGGGGTGGGCAACAGCCGCGTTCCGTCCGGCTCGTCGATCGCGAACGAGTACCCGTAGCTGGGTGCCGAGTTCGACGTACCGCGATGACATCTCACCGCGCGTCCGAGCAGACACGGGCCGGCCCGATGGTCATCGCCGTGCCCTCGACACGGTCGGCCCGCACCGACAGACCGTTCGCGACGACATCGTCGAGCACCAACAGGGGCAACGGCACCGGCGGGACGAGGCGCGTCGAAATCGCCAGGGGCAGCACGCCGAAGGCGCGGCCGCGCACCATGGACGCGCTGAACTCGACGGAGCCCGTCAGCGTAAGCCGCTCGGCGACCACACACGACGCCGCGCCCGTGGTCGCGCCGTAGAGGATTCGAGGGCGGCGCAAGTTGATGGTCGCCGCTCGGCAGGTGCCCGCGACGGGCGGACAATACAGCCCCGTCACCGTCAGCGTCCGCGCCCGCAGTTCGACCCCGCCGGCGCCGGGCCGGACGGCCGGGCCGGACACCGACCAGCACGCGCGGACCGCCGTGGCCGCTCGCGCTCGTTCGCCGGGAGCCGGCTCCTGATGAGGCAGTGACGCGGGGCGGCACTCCTTGTCGGGCAGCACGCCGTGCGGCCCCGACGCCGTATCCCGGGAAGCGGGGCCCTGCGCGGGCGCGGGCCCGGGCGGCGGCCCGGGCTCGGCGCCGGCCAGCGGCAGGCCCACGACGAGCATCCCCGCGACCGCGAGCAGCAGGACGCCCGGACGGAAGGCCCCGTTCTTCACACCTCCCCCTCCCCCGAGGGAACGGGCGCCCCGCCCAAATCCGTTGCGGGCGCGCCGGGTTGCCAGGCCAGCGCGAGAGAGCCGCCGAGCAGCGCGAGCAGCATGCCGACGAAGAAGCCTCCGAGGTTGGCCAGTGGATAGGACAACAGACCCAGCGCGACCGCCGCACCGCCGCTGTACGGCGCCCGGGCCGGCCTGACCCACATGTGCGCCGCACAGCCGGCCAGCGCCGCCGCCAAGAACAGCGCCACCGCCCCGCTGGTTCCCTGCACCGGCAGCAGCCCGACCTCCGCCAGCGGGAAGTACCCCAGTTCGACAGCCGCAGCGGCCACCAGTGCGCAGGCCGGCAGTGGACGAGGCGTCCTCCAGGTCAACACGGATGTTCCCCGGCCCGTACGTCCATCGTGGCATCACTCAGCGAGAACATTCCCGCTGTCAGCGACCACGCCTCCATCCGCATGTGCTCGATGGTGAGCGTGCGGGCCTGCTGCCCGTAGACACCGGCGGGTCCTGTGATGCCGCCGCCGTCGAGCGTCGACGCGTCCCGGCCCATCTTCACCGACCCGAACGACATGTCCCCTCGCAGGGCATCGAGATCGAGCACCAACTGCGAGGCCTTCACCGGTCGTTGACCGTCCGAGTGGATCTGTAGCGTCACCGTGCCGAAGGGGGTGTGGGCCACCGCCGACTGGCACAGTCCGTACAGTTTGGCCTCGCGGATTCCCACCACGGCGACCGCGTGACGCCCGCCGGAACCGTCCTGTCGGAACGAGGCGAACTGCACCGCGCCTTCCGCCTCGATGTGCTGGGACGTGACCGAGAAGGGGCTTCTGGCGACCGCGAACGAGACGGGGATCGCGGCCGCGGTCGTGGTCATGACGGTGCCGGCGGCCAGCGCCAGCGCGCCGGCTCCCGCGAGGGTGAAGCGCCGCCAGTTCGTTCTTCCCTTAATCGTGGCCCGTCGGCGGCTGTGCACAGGACAAGGGGGAGTGCCAGAGCGACGCAACAGCGTTCCTTCCCGAAATCGACCCCCGCCCCCTTCAACGCCGGAGCCCGGCCGAGGTTGCGCCCCTCCGGGCGGGAAACACCCGCCCGGTCCCCCGGTCCCTGTGCCGAGACGCCCCCACCATCACCGTCGGGGCCGATGTCCAGATCAGCCCGAATGTTCAACTCCGCACGCTCGCCCACGAGTTGGATCCCGAACGGAGACGGGCCGGCGGGGAGGGGCCCTGCCGCTTCAGGTCCTGTCGGCCCCGTCGATGACGGCTGCCACTCGTACATCGCGCGGTCAAGCCAACTTTCCGCCGAGCCGAGCGGGGCGCCCTGGTCCTCGACCGACCTGCTGAGAACCGTCGTCATGCGCACAACCGAACCCATGCGATGAAGCCGCTCGAACCTTCCAAAGGGTGGACCCGCGACACCGCTCGGGCCGAGCTGTGGCACTGTGATCTGGGCCCGCACGCCCCTGGAACCGACGTCGGAAGGAACCCGATCGTGACCGATCCCAAGGACAGGCTGGACGCACTGCGGACGGACATCGAGCGCCGCAACCCGGGACAGCCCGAGTTCCACCAGGCCGTGCGAGAGGTCCTGGACACCCTGGGCCCCGTCATCTCCGCCCGCCCCGAGTACGCCGGGAGCGGGCTCGTCGAGCGGCTGCTCGAGCCGGAGCGGCAGATCATCTTCCGGGTGCCGTGGACCGACGACCGTGGCCGCGTGCACGTCAACCGCGGATACCGGGTGGAGTTCAACAGCGCGCTCGGCCCGTACAAGGGCGGTCTGCGCTTCCACCCGTCGGTGGACATCGGCGTGGTGAAGTTCCTCGGCTTCGAGCAGATTTTCAAGAACGCGCTGACCGGGCTCGGCATCGGTGGCGGCAAGGGCGGCAGCGACTTCGATCCGCGCGGCAGGTCCGACGCCGAGGTCATGCGCTTCTGTCAGTCGTTCATGACCGAGCTGTCCCGCCACATCGGTGAACACACCGACGTGCCGGCCGGTGACATCGGGGTGGGCGGCCGCGAGATCGGCTACCTGTTCGGCCAGTACCGCCGCATCACCAACCGCTGGGAGGCCGGCGTCCTGACCGGCAAGGGCCAGGGCTGGGGCGGCTCCGCGATCCGCCCCGAGGCCACCGGGTACGGCTCCGTGCTGTTCGCCGCCGAGATGCTGAAGGTGCGCGGCATGTCCCTCGACGGGCTCAGCGCGGTCGTCTCGGGCTCGGGCAACGTGGCCCTGTACACGATCGAAAAGCTTCAGCAGCTCGGCGCCAACCCGCTGACGGCTTCGGACTCCTCCGGCTATGTGGTCGACGACAAGGGCATCGACCTCGCTCTGCTCAAGCAGATCAAGGAGGTGGAGCGGGGTCGCGTCAGCGAGTACGCCGCGCGGCGCGGCCCGTCGGCGCGCTTCGTGGCTGACGGCCGGGTCTGGGAGGTTCCGGCGGACGTGGCTTTCCCGTCGGCCACTCAGAACGAGTTGGGCGCCGAAGACGCGCGTACGCTCATCGCGAGCGGCGTGAAGGCGGTGTCCGAGGGCGCGAACATGCCCACCACGCCCGACGCGGTGCACCTCTTCCAGGAGGCGGGCGTCGCCTTCGGCCCCGGCAAGGCCGCCAACGCGGGCGGTGTCGCCGTCAGCGCCCTGGAGATGGCTCAGAACGCGGGCCGGGTCGCCTGGAGCCGCGAGCGGGTCGAAGACGAACTCGCCGGCATCATGCGGTCCATCCACACGGTCACGCACGAAACCGCCGAGCGCTACGGCGCACCCGGCGACTACGTCACGGGCGCCAACATCGCCGGCTTCGAGCGGGTCGCCGACGCGATGCTGGCCCAGGGCGTCATCTAGGGCCGCACGCGTCGAGCAACGTCCGCCCCGTGGCGACGCGCCGTCCGGGCGATGATCCGGACGGCGGGGTGTGCGCAAGGCGGGGGCGGGGCCGGGGCGTGGCGGGAAGACCTTCCGCGTTCGACGCGATCGCGCTCCCCAAGCGGCGGTGGCCAACGGACGCACACCGCACCCGTACCGCTACTTGATGATCGCGTTGGCGACCACCACGATCACACCCAGCAGGCCGTCACCGACACCGAGTCTCATCGCGGCGCCCCACGTGCGGCCGGCGGCGCGCGCGGCGATGAGACCCCAGCCGAAGAGCAGCGCGATGTTGACGCCGAACACGACGTACTCGATGTTGCGCGAACCCCACCAGCCCAGGCCCGCTCCGTACAGCAGCAGCATGGTGGGTACGGTGGCGGCGACGAGCGGCCACTCCTCCAGGAGGATGCGCCATGGCCCCCGTCCACCGTGGTGGGTCTCGTGGCCGCGCCGGGCGATGATGTGCGCGTAACCGTGGGCCAGGGCGGATGCGACGGCCGTGATCAGCAACCACTTGGCGTCGTAGAGCCGGTCCGCGCGCGCCCTCGCCCCGTACTGGGTGAGCGCGGCCACCATCGAACTGGCGAGGACCGCGCCGTAGACACCTCCGAACAGCACGTTGGGTTCAGTGGCGAGGCGGCGAAAAGCACGAGTGGGCACGGAGGTCTTCCTGGAAGTGAGCGGGAGAAGCGGTGTCGTCACCCATGACACCGGTTCCCCGGGCCCCTCGGCGGGACCACCTCGCCGCGCCTTTTCCGAACTGCCCGATTGGCCCCCCGCCCGCCAGGAGCTCAACTGTCCCTGCCGCAGCGGCGCGTGCGTGCCGGGGCGCGGATGGCCGGGGCGGGACGGGGCAGGGGTCAGTCATGGGTGACGACATGGTGACACCGCAAACCAGGGGCGCGGCCTACCGCTGCGCGTTCGTCCTTGGTGGAGGAGGGGCGCTCGGCGCCTACGAAGTGGGGATGCTCAGGGCGCTCATCTCGGCCGGCATCGAGCCGGATCTGGTGGTGGGGACGTCGGTGGGCGCCATCAACGGCGCGGCGATCGCGGCCGAGCCCACGGCGGAGGCCGTGGAGCGTCTGGGCGAGTTGTGGGGAAGCCTCGGCCGCTCGGGCGTCTTCTCGGGTTCGGTGCTGCGGCGCCTGCGCCTGGCGGCCCGTAACCGGACCCACGTCTATTCCTCCGCCCCCTTGTCCGAACTGCTGGAGGCCGGGCTCCCGGCGCGGCGGATCGAGGACCTTGCGGTGCCCTTCCAGTGCGTCGCGGCGGGGATCGAGAGCGCCGCCGAGCACTGGTTCACGAAAGGGCCTCTGGTCCCGGCGGTGATGGCCTCCTGCGCCGTCCCGGGTCTGCTGCCACCCGTCGAGATCGACGGTGAGCACTTCTTCGACGGCGGTCTGATCAACAGCATCCCGGTGGGCCGGGCGGTCGCGGCGGGCGCGCGTACGGTGTATGTCCTTCAAGTGGGGCGCGTGGAGCGGAAGTTGAAGGCACCCCGGGCGCCCTGGGAAGTGGCCGCCGTGGCCTTCGAGATAGCTCGGCGTCACCGTTTCACCCGTGACATGGCGGACCTGCCCTCCGGCGTGGAGGTGCACGTCCTGCCCACGGGGGCGTCGTCCGGCCGGGGTGAGGACATCGCGGGCCGCAAGTTCCAGCACCGCGACTTCGGGCGTTCCCTGGAGCGGATGGAGCGTGCGTACGAGGCGTCCATCGCGTATCTCGAAGCGGCCGGGAAGCCCGCGCTCCGTACGGGCAGCGTCACCCCATGAGCCGTAAGGCGGGCATACGTGACGTGGCACGGCGGTGTGTCACCGTGCCCGCGCTCGTCGTCCTGATCCCCCTGGCCTGCGCGGTGTTGATCACGACGGTGGCGCTCGCCCCGCTCTCCCTGTTCGCCGGGCGGCGCGAACGCGGCTGGCAGCCGCAACGTCTGGCTCTCTACGCCGTCGTGTACCTCGTCGCCGACCTGGTCGGGGTGTGCGCCGCACTCGTCGTCCGACTGCGCTGTCTGGGCGGTGGCCAGAGGCGCAAGGAGCGGTTGGTGGCCCTCAACTACCGGCTCCTCGCACGGTTGCTCGGGTTCCTGGTGGCTTGCTCCCAGCGGATTTTCTCCGTGCGTGTGGAGGTGGACCCGCTGATCCCGCGGCCCGGCACCCGCTCGCCGGACGGCATGGTCGTCTTCGCTCGCCACGCCGGTCCGGGTGACTCGATCCTGCTGGTCCACGGCCTTCTGTGCGACGCGGGGCTGCGTCCCCAAGTCGTGCTCAAGGAGTTCCTGCGCTGGGACCCCTGCCTGGACATGGTGCTCGGCTGCCTCCCGCACTGCTTCGTCCCGCGCCACGCCGACACCGACGGGCACACGTCGCGGGCCATCGGCGCCCTGGCGGCGCGGCTGCGGCCGGGCGAGGCGCTGGTGGTGTTCCCCGAGGGCGGCAACTTCACCGAACGACGCCGCACGCGGTCCATCCGCTGGCTCGTCCGCACCGGTCAACTGCGCCGGGCCGCTCGCGCACGGCGCCAGCACCACGTCCTGCCGCCGCGCATGGCGGGTCCGCTCGCCGCGCTGACCGGGGCGCGCGGCGCCGGAGCGGACGTCGTCTTCGTCGCGCACACGGGACTCGACCACATCGACTCCCCGTCCCGCCTGTGGCACTCGATCCCCCTGCGAAAACCGGTGCGTGCCACGTGGTGGAGCGTGCCCGCCCGCGCGATACCGCCCGAGCGCCAGGCCCGCGAGACATGGTTGACGGACCAGTGGTCGCGGGTGGACGCGTGGATCGCCCAGGAGTGGGGCGAGGGGGCGGCGTCGGCGCGTACGGCGTCGTCCTGACGGCCGAGCACGGCTCACCGGCGCGTGCCGGCCCTGGGCCGCGTCCGCGCCCCGCATCACGTCCGTGCCACCGCCTCCAGCGGGCCGAGCCGGGCGGCGTGCCGGGCGGGGACGGCCGCCGCGACGGTACCGGCCGCGAGACCGAGCGCGACCACCAGAGCGAGGGTGCCCCACGGCAGCGAGAAGGAGTACTGAGGGATCGCGCCGTTGGCGAGTCCGCTGACCTTCCACGCTCCGAACAGCCCTGCTGCCAGCCCGAGAAGGGTACCGAACGCGGCGACGCACACGGCTTCCAGACGGATCATCGTGCGGATGGCCGAGCGGCCCATGCCGATGGCCCGCAGCACGCCGATCTCCCGGGTGCGCTCCGAGACCGACATGGCAAGGGTGTTGACCATGCCGAGCGTGGAGATCAGCACGCCGAGGGCGAGCAGCCCCAGCACCATGGTCATCAGGTCGCCCGCGACGCCTGCCTGTTCCTGGACGAGCTGCCGACGGCTCTGAACCTTCAGGAGCGGACTGTCGCTCACCGCGGCGCGCAGCCGCTTCTCCAGATCCGCGGAGGTCACTCCCCCATCGGTGCCCACCAGCAGGCGCTGCACGGAGTCGCGCAGGTAGGCGGTCTTCTGTACGTCGCTTCGATGGCCGAGGACGTCCTGGGCGGTGGGGTTGTCCTGGTAGACGCCGACCACCGTGTAACGCTGGTCGTGGCCGCCTGCGCCCACGCTCGCGTCGAGTTGTTGGCCGACGACGAGGTGGTGCTCCGAGGCGTAACCGCGCGACACGGCGATCCTGCCGGGACCGACGTCGGTGAGGGAGCCGCTGAGGAAGCGGAGCTTCATGACCTCACTCGCGGTGGCGGGGTCGATGCCGGAGATCTGCTTGCCGCCCGGGGTGATGGTGGAGTCCGCCACGGCGGAAGCAGTGCGCACGCCCGGCACCGCCGCGACACGTCGTACGGCTGCGGCGTCGATGGCGGTGGTGGGAGTACGCGTACTGATGACGTAGTCCGCGCTGAGACCGGCGGTGGCCTGCGCGTCCAGGGCTCGCTTGGTGCAGTGGTCGATGACGGCGAGGCCGGAGACGAGCGCCGTGCTGATCAGGAGCGCGGCGGCGGTGGCAGCGGTTCGGCGCGGGTTGCGCAGGGCGTTCTCGCGGGCGAGGTGGCCTGCCGCGCCGAAGCCCGTGGTGAGTCGGCCGAGCAGGCGGACAACCGGCCCGGCGAGGAGCGGGGCGAGCGCGATCAGTCCGACGACGAGGGCGGCGCACCCGAACAGGGCTGTCCGCAGGTTGGCGTCGGTGGCGCCGACCGCGTCGGTCAGCGAGCACAGGAGTCCCGCGCCAAGGACGGTCAGAGCCAGGCCGATGGCGCCGCGCACGCGGGACAGGGCCGCGGAGGGCGGCTGGTCGGCACCGCGCAGCGCCTCGACGGGCGCGACGCGTGCGGCGCCGCGCGCTGGCAGCCAGGCGGCGAGCACGGTGACACCCACGCCCACGACGAGTGCGGCGATGACCGCCGTGGGGCCGATCACCAGAGGCCCGCTGGGCAGCGGATCACCGGAGGTGTCAAGGACATGGGGCAGCACGGTGGCGACGCCCAGGCCCAGCGCGAAACCGAGCGCCGACGCGGCAAGGCCCACCAGGGCCGCCTCGGCCAGGACGGAACGGACCACCTGGCGGCGGGTGGCACCGATCGCGCGCAGCAGCGCGATCTCCCGGGTGCGGCGGGCGATGTCCATGGTGAAGGTGTTGACGATGAGGAAGGTGCCGATGAACAGGGAGACCGTGGCGAAGAGGAGCGGCAGACGCTCGTAACTCTTGGTCTTGGTGCCGATGTAGAGGGCCTGCTGAGCGGCCTGGGCGTCGGCGGTGACGGCCTCGGCCCGGGCGGCGGGCAGGACGGCGGTGATCCGGTCGCGGAGTTCGGCCTGGCTGGTGCCGGGGGTGGCCCCCACGTCGATCCCGGTGTAGCGCCCGGGGGCGGCGAACAGCTTCTGGGCGGTCGCCCTGTCGAACACCGCCAGGGTCCCGCCGGCGTTCACGCGGCTGTCGGTGGTGGACACAAGTCCCACCAGGCGGGGTGTGAGGACCGGTCCCTGCGCGGCGAGGGTGACCCTGTCGCCGAGCCGGTAGCCGCCCGCGTGCGCGGTGCCGCGGTCGAGAGCGACCTCGTCCTGGCCCACCGGGGCCCGGCCCTCGGTCAGCGGGTAGCGGCTGTCCTTGCCGTCGGGCCCGGGATGGTAGGCGGCACCGAATTTGCCCATCGCGCTGTCGGCCCGCATGGGCGTGCCGTCCTCGGCGGACAGCGTGACGGTGCCGTCCGCCACCGGGCGGACGGACGCGACGCCGGGCAGATGGGACAACTCGCGTACGAGGCCGTCATCGAGGGCCCCGAACCGATCCTGGGGGGAGGTGCCCGGGATGTAGGTCGGGCTCACACGCACGGCGGTGCCCGTGTCGTCGCGTGTCATGGCGGCGCGGTGGGCGGCGGTGGTGGTGTCGGCGAAGATCAGGGAGCCGGAGATGAACGCGACGCCGAGACAGACCGCGAGGACGGTCATGACCAGTCGGGTCTTGTGCGCGAGGACGTTGCGCAGAGCTGTTCGCAGCATGGTGCTTTCCGCGGGTCGGGGTGGGTCGGGGTGACTCGGGGTGGGGTGGGGAGTTGACGGGCGGAGCGGTCAGCTCGCGGGCCGGCCCTCGGTGTCGAGCGCGCGCATCCGGTCGAGGACGGCGCCGGATGTGGGCTCGCGCAGTTCGTCCACGGGCCGGCCGTCGGCCAGGAAGACGACACGGTCGGCGTGGGCGGCGGCGACCGGGTCATGGGTCACCATCACCACGCTCTGGCCCCACTCGTCGACCGAGTCGCGCAGGAAGCCGAGTACCTGCGCGCCCGAGCGGGAGTCGAGGTTACCGGTGGGTTCGTCGGCGAAGACGATCTCCGGGCGGGACATCAGGGCGCGGGCCACGGCGACGCGCTGCTGCTGACCGCCGGAGAGTTCGGCCGGCCGGTGCGTCAGCCGCCCGGCGAGGCCCGTGGCGGCGATGACGGTGTCGGACCACGCCGGGTCGGGACGTCGCCCCGCCAGACGCAGGGGCAGCGTCATGTTCTCCTGCGCCGTAAGGGTGGGCAGCAGGTTGAAGCCCTGAAAGACGAAGCCGATCTTCTCCCGCCGCAGCGCGGTGAGTTGACGGTCAGTCAGTTCCGTGAGCTCGACGCCACCGATCCGCGCCGACCCCGAAGTGGCGCGGTCGAGGCCGGCCACGCAGTGCATCAGCGTCGACTTGCCGGATCCCGAGGGGCCCATGACGGCGGTGAACCGGGCCCGTTCGAACTCCACCGTCACGGTGTCCAGCGCCGTGACCTGGGTGGCGCCTCTGCCGTAGACCTTGGTCAGCCGGGAGGCGCGGGCCGCCGGCTCAGAGGTGGGGGCGCCTGCGGCTGGGAAGGGAAGGGACGTCTGGGGCACGAGGACTCCGGAGGGTGAACGGCGGCCCGCGAGCGTTCGCGAACCGGGATGTTCCCATCCTTGGGGCTCTCACCTGCGTGGACATCGGCCTCAGGTGGTGATGTGGGCTCTGCCGAAGGTCAGGGAGGGTGTCGCCGTCTCTGCCTTTCGGCAGAGTTCTCTCTCAGGGACACATACCGGCACGGTGTGCCAGGAGAGCCGCCTGCACACGGCTCGTCGACCCGGTCTTCTCCAGGATGGCACCCACATGCGTCTTCACGGTGCCGATGCCAATCGCCATCCGTTGTGCGATGTCCTGGTTGGACAACCCCTCCCCCAGCATCGCCAGGACCTCCCGCTCGCGCCCGGTCAGGCGGGCGATCCGCTCATCGGGGCGGCCTCCCTCGTCGGTGTGCGCTGGGCCCCGGCGCAGCATGCGGGCGATCACCGCGCCCGTGACGCCGGGCGAGAGCACCGCGTCGCCGGCCGCCGCCGCCCGCACGGCGCTGATCAGTTCGTACGGTCCCTCGTCCTTCAGCAGGAACCCCGTGGCGCCGTCGCGCAGCGCCCACATCACGTTGTCGTCGTCGCCGAACGTCGTCAGCATCACCACGCGCGGGGCGGGTTCGAGGGCGAGCAGCGGCCGGATCGCGGCCAGCCCGTCGCACCGGGGCATCCGGATGTCCACCAGCGCCACATCGGGGTGATGGACGGCGGCTTCGGCGACCGCCCGGTGTCCGTCGGCGGCCTCGGCGACCACCTCGATGCCCTCGGCATGACGCAGGATCAGCCGGACGCCGTGCCGGATCATCTCCTCGTCGTCGGCGAGCAGGACCCGGATCGGACGTGGCGGTTCGGTCATGGAGTCTCCCAGGGCTGGGCGTCGCGTACGGACGGGACGCTGAAGCGGTCGATGGAGATGAGGCGATGGGCCGCGTCGAAGCAGTAACGGGTGATGTCGAAGGCTCCGGGCCGGGGTCCGTGCCCGGCGGCGGGGAAGACGCAGCCCACGGCGCGGGCGGGTCGCGGCGGTTCGTGCCCGGTCGCCGCCGCGCGTTCTGCGGGGCTGTCGAAGACGCCCTTCAGCTCCTCGTACGTCATTCCCAGCCGTGGCCGCGGCGGGTGGACGTCGTGCCTGGGCTGGCCGTACACCAGGGCGATCGCCAGCGCCATCAGCATCCACAGGGCCGTCGCGCCCAGGGCGGACATGAGCGCGCCGGCCGCGCGGGGGGTGCGGGAAAGCGCGGCCGCCTGGTCGTGGGCGGGTGCCGGGGGCGCGTCGGACCCGGCGGAAAGGGGGTGGTCGGGGACGTCGTCGGCCGGCTCGGCGGGCAGGATCGCCTTCACCTGGAATCCGCCGCTGGAGCGGGCACCCGCTTCGAAGGTTCCGCCGAGCAGGCCGACCCGTTCGCGCAGTCCCGTCAGCCCACGGCCCGTTCCCTCTGGGGCTTCGGTGTCGGACGGCTCGGGCGGGGCGCTGTTGTCGACCGTCACCACCACCGTGCGGTCGTCGTGCGCGACGCACACCGTGACCGGGGCGGCACGGGCGTATCTGTGCACATTTGTCAGCGCCTCGCGTACCACCCGGTGGACCGCGCGCCGCACCGGCGCGGGGCGGGTCTCGATGTCGGGTCCGTCCCAGCGCAGCCGGACATCGACGCCTCCCTCGCGGGACTCCGCGACCAGCGCTTCGACGTCGCTGCGCGTGCCCGTGACGTCGGTGAGGGCGTCCGGTCCGGTGTCCCGGCCCAGCGGGCCCAGGACACCGAGGGTCTGCCGCAGTTCACGCATCGCGTCCCGGGTCGCCCGCCGGACCAGGACGGCTTCCTCGCGCAGTTCCGGAGCCGCCCGGTCGAGAGCCAGTTCCAGACCGCCGGCGTGCAGCGACACGAGGCTGAGCCGGTGGCCCACCAGATCGTGCATCTCGGCGGCGATCCGGGACCGCTCCTGGACGCGCGCCTCGCTGTCAGCGGACCGCCGGGCGCGCTCGGCCGCGTCACCGCGCTCGCGCAGCGCGCGCAGCAGCCTGGCTTGCTGCCCGTACACCGTCCCGACCAGCCCCGGCACGACCACGGCGGTCGCCGCCATGACGAAGCCGAGCTCCGCGCTGTACACGGCCGAACCGGGCCCGGCCAGGGGCCCCGTCACGACAGCGGAGGCCAGCACCAACAGGCTCGCGCTCCCGAGCAGCCGTACGCGCGTACGTGGACGAGTCACGTCGAGCGCCACCGCGTAGGCCGCGGCCGCCACCACCGGAGCGGCCACGGGCGCCGCACCGGCGAGCACGGCAATGACCAGGAAGACGGCGGCGGGCCGGCGCCCGCGCAGCGCGAAGAGCGGCACCGCGAGAAGGATCACGCACAGTTGGAACACCGGGTGCGGCAGTGACCACAGCGGCCCCGCCACCGCCAGCAGACCCAGGGCGGCGACCGTGACGGTGACGGTCTCGACGACCATCCGGCCCCGCCCGCTCGTACGCGTCACCGTGCCCGCTCCCGGCGCGGGCGGGTCGGACGAAAGCGGCTGAAGAGGGGCATGCTCCTCATTATGGATGGCCGGGTGTGCCAGGACGTGGGCCCTGAGGCTGATCCGGATCTCTGCCTTTGGACAGAGCCGGCTCGTCCCGCCCGCCCACGACGCCCCCGGGCGCCTCCGGAGGCTACGCGCGGCCCGCCTGGCGCTGCTCGCACCCGCGCCTTGCGCACCACGCCGGACCGGGACAGGTGGCGCGCCCTCACGACGACACCGCCGACTGCCACCCAACTCCGCTACCGCAAACGGTAGTTGTCGTCAATTCTCGTCACCAGCCGGGGACGGCGTACGGTGCCGACCTCCACAAGGCGGTGGGGATCACGCGCTGCGAGCGCGGGCGGCCAGCAGCGCGGCCAGGGCACTCGGCACGAGGAGTAGCCCAAGGGCGGAGCCGTAGCCGACGGCCGCTCCCGAGCCGGCGCCGAGGCATGCGTTGAACACGGCCGAGGACGCGCCCAACACCGCTGTCTGGCCCAGGTTCTGGGTGCTCTGCATGGCGGCGCTGGCGTAGCCCTGCCGGCCGGGCGGGCTGTGCGTGAGTGACAGCACGGTCAGGGAAGGGGCGTACATGCCCATGCCGACGGCCGCGATCACCATGGCCGACGCGGCGGTGTACGCGGGCGTCGCGGGCAGTGTCCCGGCGACCGCGACGACAACCGCGACCGCCTGCACCAGCGCACCGGCCACGACCAAGTGATGGCGCGGGCGGCGATCCAGGAGGCGGCCCTGCACCCAGGACGAGGCGGCCCAGGCCACGGCGGCGCCGGTGAAGGCCAGACCGATCACGGAGGGAGGCGCGCCCCGGCCGGTGACCAGCAACAGGGGCACGTAGGCCTCCAGCGTGAAGAACACCCCTGAACCCAGGCCGCGCAGCAGCACCGTGGCGGGCAGGCCGCGCACGGCGCGCCACGTGCCCGGCGGCAACAGCCGCGACACGAACGCCGTCAACAGAGCGAAGCCGCCCGCCGCGAACAACAGATGGCGTACGTCACACCCGGAGACTCCGTACTGCCCGAGCGCCGCGCCCAGGCTCACCGCGACCGCGATCACGAGAGCGGGACGCGGCGGCGCGTCTTTGGGGGGCGCGGGCGTAATCGAGCTGGCAGGGCCGCGCAGGACCGCCACCACCACCAGCGCGGGCAGCGCCGTGAGAGCGGCCAGACCGAAGAACACCGCGCGCCAGGACCACCATTCGGCCACCACGCCCGCAAGCGGAGGACCCACCAGCGACGGGACGACCCAGCAGGCGCTCATCAGTGCCAGGACGCGTGGCCGCAGGCGGTCCGGGTACGCCCCGCCGATCGCGGTGTTGATCGCCACCGCGACCATGCCGCCGGCGAGTCCGTCGAGGAAGCGTCCGGCCGCCAGTTGCCAGATCGACGTGCTCGCGCCCGACACCAGCAGGGTGACCACGGCCAGCGCCATGCCCGTCGCGAGCGGGCGCTGGGGCCCGGCTCGGTCCGCCCAGTGGCCCGCCAGCACACCGCCGAGCAGACTCGCGGCGACGAAGCATCCCGCCACCAGCGGGTAGAGCGAGAGCCCGTCCAGGTCCCGTGCCGCCGTCGGCAACGTGGGGGTCACCGCCAGCGCCGCGAGCCCGGTCAGGAACATCACCGCCGCGAAACAGGAGGTGGCGGCGGCGTACGCCCCGGAGAACAGCCCCTCGTCCGTCGCGGCCCGCACCGGCGCCGACGCGTCCTCGCCCGCCGTCGGTGACTTGGCGGAGGCCGCTATGTGAGGTTGGGTGGACGTGGGCAAGCCGCTTGCCGTCGGCTTCGGATCATGAGTCACAAGGGCCCAACGTAGGCGCGGGACATGGCCGCGTGCCACGCATTTCCCGGGGCGTCCGGGCCCGCCCGCTTCGGTTCGCCGGCGCCGCGCCTCCGTCGCAGACCTGCCCCTCCCCCTCCCCTCCGCGACCAACTCGCCGCCGCCACTCTCATCGCGGCCGGCGCAGCCAGCTGGTGCTCAGTTCCGTGAAGTGTCTGGGTCACGTCCCCTGTCTCGTGCACGGAAACTCCATCCATCTGCGCTCTCCCCCTTCGCGCGGTGCGCCCCCATACTGCGCCCCCATGTGGAACTGCCCCTCCGACACCGCTGGCTCGCGCCGCGCATCGCCCCGCCCCCGGACTGTGCAATTGCCCGTTCGGTGAGGCGACGACCGACGAGGGGCCAGGAAGAACGGTAGGCGGGACCACTGACAATGGCCGACGCGGACCACGGGACACGTATCCGCAGCCCATCCACGGGGGCACCCGGCGAGCGCAGAGCGGTGCTCCGCGACGGCCCCCCGGCCGGCCGGGGGGCTGCCGGGGTCGACCGACTCGCGGGCCGACCTGCTGCGCGATTGCGCCGGCGCGGCGTGCGCGATCCGGAGCTGGTCGCCGGTGACGGCGCGAGGGGCCGCTGGAGGGCCCTGGCCGAGGTGTTCCCCGCCGCCCGGCACCAGAGGCGCTGGGTCCACAAGACCCGGAACATCTCGAACCCCCTGCCGACGCGAGGCCGTCGCGAAGGTCACCGATGACCGGGACGACTTGAGAACAGCGTCCTGGTCGAGCGCGAGGAGACCGACGCCGCCTGATCACGTCGCATCGGTCATGGACCCTCGACGAGGCTCGTCACGGAGGCGGCACGTGACCCGGTGGAAACTCGCCACGCTCGGGGAACCAGAGTTCTCCGCCGGGCAGATCCTGGCGAGCCTCGATGAAGTGCTCAAGCTCGCGGTCGAGCTGGACCCCCGGCACAAGATCCGCGATCGTGGGCAGGACGGCGTCCGGAACTGGGTAGACGTTGTACATCCACACGTCATCGCCTCGGTCGAAACCTCCACGGACCTGAGCGACATCCTCTCGGTTCAGTGCGGCAACCACGACCCGCTCGAAGTCGCCACGCCAGACCACGAGGTCCCATGCGACGTTCTTCTCCTCATGGAATGGATACGGCGGCGTGCTCACGGTTGTCCCCCTCGGATCGAGCCACCCCACCTTAGAGGTCGCGCGGATGGGCGGCAGGCGGGGTCAGCTGACAGACGGAACAGGCACAGGTTCTGTGATCATGGAGTTGCGACGCTCTGTGATCACTGGGGAGACCTGTGCCTGTGCTGGCATCCTGGCTGACCGAACCGTTCTGGGACTTATTCGCCGCCATGCTGCCGCAGCGTCCCGAGTTCGATCCGGCCCACCCGTTGGCGCGGTCGTTCTGGCTGCGCCGCCGGACGCCCGGTGTTCGTCAGGGTGTCTTCGGGTGCCTGGTGTCTGCCGGCCTGCTGCGTGCTGTGTCGATGGGTTCGGTGTGTGAGAGTGCGGCGAGGAGTCGCAGTTTCTCGTCGCTGTCGCTGTCCTTGTCTGGGTAGTAGACGACCAAGATGACGTCGTCCACGGGGAGTTTGTCGCGGTGGAGCCGTAGTTCACCGACGACTGGGTGGTTGACGGTGGTGGTGCCTCCGTCGAGGTTGCGGACGTCGTGTCGGGCCCACAGGGTGCGGAACCGCTGGCTGGACAGTGCGAGTTCTCCGACGAGTTCGACGAACCGGGGATTGTCGGTGTCGTCCCCGATGGTGGTGCGAAGGGTGGCGATGAAGCCGGCGGCGGCTTTCGTCCAGTCCTGGTGGAAGGCTTGTTCCTCGGGGTCGAGGAGGAGGGAACGGAGCCGGTTCTCACCGGGCCGCAGTCGTGGGGAGAGCGCGACGGCCATCGGGTTGGAGGCCAGGACGTCGAAGGCGCGTCCCTCGACGAACGCGGGGATCTGAAGGTGGGCAAGGAACTGGTGCACCCGTGCCGGAACCTGCTCGGGTCGCTTGCGGCGCGGCGTCCTTGGGCGGGCTGCCACGAGGCCGAGCAGATACGTCCGCTCGATGTCGTCGAGGTGCAGGACACGCGCGAGGGATTCGAGGACCTGAGGAGAAGGATTCTTGTCGCGGCCCCGTTCCAGGCGCAGATAGTAATCGGCGCTGATTCCGGCGAGCAGGGCGACTTCCTCACGGCGCAGACCCGGGACGCGGCGGTTGCCGCCCGACGGGAGCCCCGCCTGCACCGGGGAGACCAGCTCACGCCGGGCGCGGAGGTAGCTGCCGAGCCGGTTGCCGGATTCCTCATCCTTCATACCGACACCGTAATGCGGTGCGCGCGTTTCAGAGGGGGCCCTGGCAGGACCAGGGACGACGGGGGCTCTGCCGCACCCGGCGGATGCCGTCAAGACTTGCGGCATCACTGTTCGTGAAGGACAGGGACCATCGCTGAATGCGCCGCGTGCCTGAACGCCGTCGCGCTCTGAACTGAAGGGAAGATCTCGTGGATCTCTCCAACCGCACCGTTCTCATCGTCGGCGGGACCTCGGGCATCGGGCGAGAACTGGCCCGCCGGTTCGCCGCAGCGGGCAGCACCGTGGCTGTTGGCGGCCGTCGCCCGGGGGCACTCTCGGAACTCGCCCAGGAAGGCTTCGGCACTATCGGTATCGACGTCACCGACAGTGTCTCCGTCGCACGTGCCCGCGACGCCGTGCTCGCCCAGTACCCCGAACTGGACACCGTGGTGACCATGTCGGGCGTCATGCTCCTGGAGGACCTGCGCGACTCCGCGCACTTCGAGGCGGCACGGACGACGATCGACACCAACCTGGTCGGCACCATCCGCGTCATCGACGCCTTCACCCCGCACCTGGTTGAACGCGGCGCCGGCACCTTCATCACTGTCACTTCCGGCATCGCCTTCCTGCCGTTCCCGCCCATGCCCACCTACGCCGCCTCGAAAGCCGCGGTGCACGCCTACTCCGAGGCACTGCGCGCACAACTCGACGGCACCGGCGTCAACGTCGTCGAGCTCGTCCCCCCGGCCGTCGCCACGGCAGGACAGGAGAAGGTGAACCCGCATGCACTGCCGCTCGACGACTTCGGCACCGAGGCCATGCAGTTGCTCTCGCAGGACCCCACCCCTGAGGAGATCCTGGTCGACCGTGTCCTCATGCACCGCTGGGCTGAGCGCGACGGCACCTACGACGACCTCGTCGCACAGCGTTCCCAGGCCCTGACCATGCTCCCCAGCCGCCAAGGCTGACACAGCCGCTCGCCCTTTGGGCCGCCGTTCAAGTCGTCCGATCGCCCTCGCCCCTCGTTGAGGACATCGCCGCCGCGGTCCGTTACGGCGCGCTACCACCGGTCGGCGAGAGCACGACCTGCCGCTGGCGGCCCCTCATGGTCGGCATCCTGAGCGGGTTGCCCAGCGGTGAGCGGTCCGGGTTCGGCGGATCAGACTACGTACGGTGGTGATCGTGTCAGCGAGGTCGAGGAAGGCCTCGATAACGCGGGCCGGCGTTCGTAGCAGCGCGTGAGCCGGTGGAAGGCGTTCTGCCAGGCGTGCGTGCGCTCGATGTGCCACCGGTGGGCGGCCGGGACCGGCGTTTCGATCCCCTTGCGGGCGATCCGGCCGTGCAGACCGCGCTCGCCGAGCACGGCGCGGGAGTTGGCCGAGTCGTAGCCGGCGTCGAGATGGACGGTGATCTCGACGGGCAGAGCCCAAGTTGGCTCAGAAGATCGAGAGTTGGGGCCAGAAGCGGTGAGTCGTGGCGGTTTCCGCCGGCCAGGACGCGGCCGAGCGGGAGGCCGTAGCCGTCGGTCATGCCCGAGCGCTTCATGCCCCTGGTGGCCCCGGTCGACCGATGAGCGTCCGGCCGTTTCGCCGCCGCCGGGGGCGTGGATTTTGAGCCAGATTCGACCGTGCGGGCTCCCTTGTCCGGGTCAGTTTTCGCTGCGTTCGGCGAGGGTGTGGGCGATAAGGGCGTTGGCGTGCCCGTGGCCGAGTCCGTGCTCGGATTTGAGCCAGGCGACGAGTTCCATGTGCTTGGTCAGGGGCGAGGTGCGGATCAGTTCCTTCCACTGCTCGATCGGGCGGCCGTACTTCTTCTCGATCGACGGGAAGTAGCTGGCGGGGCCTTTCACCGGTGCGTTCATGACGGGGTGTCCTGTTCTGGGGGGTGAGTGGGTTTGGGGGTGCCGCCGCGGGAGCTGGGGCTACTGCCGAGTGGTCGGGGTTGAGTTGGCCAGTTTGGCAGCAGCCGCGGTGAGTGCGAGCAGGCCCAGGCCGGCTGCGGCAGTGAAGGCCGCGGCCGTGGCAGCGGAGGCGGCGAACCCTGCGAGGATCACCAATGGCAGGAGACGGTAGGTCAGCGCCCAACCGCGTCGGTTCCGGGTGGCGAAATGCCGTGCCAGCACGAGGAACGCGACGCACAGCATGAGGTAGCCCACCGTGCCGCTGAGCATGTGGACCGCTCCGTGCCCGCTCAGCCTGGCGGGGCTGTCCGGTGTGCCGGCTGGGAAGCCCGCGCCGGGGTCCGCCTTGAACACCCCGGCGAGCAGGAAGGAGGAGCCGAACACGCCGACCAGACGTGGCGCCCAGATGCCGTCGGCGGTGCGGCCGAGCGTTTGCCGCAGCCCCATCGCGCCGGCGATGACCAGCGTGCCGGTGACCAGGAAGCTGGCGACCTGGATCCAGCCGAGTGGGCCGAGGCTGAGCTGACTGATGGCGTTTCGGGTGAAGTCGAAGCCGGTGCGGGCCAGGCCCTCGATCACCCCCACTCCCAGGAACAGCGGACCCGCTGCGGCGCCGCAGGCCAGCAGGGCGCGGGTAGCGAGCAGAGTTGAGGAAGCGCGGCCTGTGAACGGTCCGCGAATCGCCTGCGCCATGCGAGATCCCCCTTGAGTCGAGACTCGATCTCAGAACTGGACTGTCCAGTACTGCGGAACTGGACGGTACAGTACCCACCGAGGAACTGGACTGTCCAGTACTGCATTGGCGCGAAGGAGGAGGCATGGAAGCGAACGAACCCTGGGGGCGGTCGGCCCGCAAGCATCAGGCGATCATGGAGGCCGCGACAGCGGTGTTCATGGCGAAGGGCTACGCCGGCACGAGCATGGACGACATCGCCAAGCTGGCCGCCGTATCCAAGCAGACGGTGTACAAGCACTTCGCCGACAAGGAGAAGCTGTTCGCCGAGATCGTCCTGGCCACCACCGACCGGATCGAAGCCATGATCGACATGGTGGCCGGCATCCCCGCCGACGCGCAGTCGCTGGAGGAGAACCTGCTCCGGCTGGCCCGCCAGTTCCTGACCACCCTCACCCGACCCCAGGTGCTCCAGCTGCGGCGCCTCATCATCGCCAACGCCGACACCTTCCCCGACCTGGGCGCCGCCTGGTACGAGCAGGGCTTCGAGCGGGTACTGGCCACCCTGGCCGACAGCTTCCAACACCTGGCCGACCAAGGCCTGTTGCGGATCGACGACGCGCTCCTTGCTGCCAACCACTTCTCCGGCCTGCTGCTATGGATCCCCGTGAACAAGGCCATGTTCCACGGGAGCCCACAGCACACCCAGCCCGAACTCGACCACTACGCCGACGCCGGAGTCCGGGCCTTCCTCGCCGCCTACCGGTGACGCCACCCACTGGACAGGCGCCCGGCGGCATGCGCATCGCCGGGACGCGCGGCCACGGCCGCGCCTCCGGCCACCGGCGCCCCGGTCGTAGCCCGGGCGCATCGCGGGAGTGGATGCCATGGTCCAGGCGACGACCGGGGCGGCGGCCCTCCGCTTGTCCCGGCCTGGGCCACGACAAGCGGAGGGCCGCCGTCCGCGCCGCGAATGGCCGGGAACCGCCCTGGGGACGGCGCGAGTCCGGTGGGAGCATGAGCGCTGCCAAAAGGTGGCGTCGGTCACCTCGATGACGTACAGGATGACGTACAGGGGGAATGATGCGGATAGGCACCCGTATGCGCGCTGTCTCGGCGGCGTTCGCCGTCGTCGCGGCGGGACTCACGTTCACCGCGGTCGGAACCGGATCCGCCGGCGCGGCGGGCTGCCCCTCGGGCGGTCAGGTGCTCGGGGCCATCCAGCCCATCAAGGTGGGCACGCAGACCATCGGCCAGTTCTACCTCGGATGGAACTGCAACGGCGCGTACACCGAGGTCAACCTGTGGAACACCAACTACGTCAACAACTGGAGCAACGGACAGGTCGACGTGAAGTCCAGCTCGAACTCGGCCGTGAACTCGAACAGACCGGTCCTCAACAACGGCACGTACTGGTTTGACGCCGGGTTCATTCCGGTGACCGACGTGTCGAACACCCGTGAATACACCGGCAATTGGAACTTCACCGCATACGGGCATTCCTGTTCCGGCCAGACCTCGACCTGGAACTTCTCCTACGGCGGCGTGAGCGGGAGCAACAACCACCCCTACTCGCACTGCAATTGAGGCTTTTGACCAGTCGCCGCGTCGCGTCGCAGCCGCCACAGCCTTGCCGGCGCGGAGGCCGCGCGAGGGCGAGGGCAGGGACTCCACACGTGCGCCAACGGTCCTAGCTGTCCGTGCCGGTGACGCGCCAGTCACCACTCGCTCGAGTCAGGTGCACGGTGACCGGGGCCACCGACTTCTTGTTGATGACCGTCCTGTTGACCGTGGTCACCCGGGCGGTGTTGTCACTTGGCAGGTCCGACGAGGCGATCTCCCACTTTTCCGCGAAGGAGCGCAGCTCGTCCGGAGCGCCCGCCCCTATAGCCTCTGCTTTCGCTTCCCTCATGCCTTCCTGGGTCCGGCAGGCGGAGAAGTCGTTCTGTTCCGGGGCGAGCAGGCCGCACATGGCCTCGATGTCGCCGCTGGACTGGGCCCGCACGAAGTCGAGCGCGGTTTTCTCGGCTTTCTGCCGGGGGCTGTCGGGGCTGCTCTGCGTGATCAGATACGTCCCGCCTCCGGCGAGGATCCCCACGGCGGCGACGGCGGCGACCCACAGCGCGCCGCTCTTCTTCGTCACCCGCTTGTTGTTGTGCTGGTCACGGCCGACCGCCACACCGCGCCGGTCGGCCGTGACGGGCGAGGCGACCGGCACGTAGCTCTCCTGCCCCGATGCCACCACCCGGACGTCGCCTTCCACCGCCCGGACCGCCTCCCGCAGAGCCCCCGGCGAAGGCGGGATCCTGGGCCAGGACCTCCCGCAGTGCGGCCGCGACATCCGAGCGCCGCCGCGCGTCCTGCGGAGCGGCCCGCAACGCCGGCACCGACCCGGACGCGGCCGGACTGACGCCCAGCCTCCCCACCACCAACTGGGCGACCGCGCTTCCCACGGCGGACGCGGTCTGCGTTGCCGCGCCCGCCGCCGACGCGGCCAGGAAGTCCCCCGTTATCGCCGCCGATCTCTGCGCCAATTCGACAAGATCCACCGTGTCCCCCTCGAACAGTGTCTGCGCGCAGTATCCGATCCGCCCGCACACGGCACAAGGACACAATCCGGCGTCCTGGCCCCTCTTCGAGTGAGGCGACCCGATGGACCCGCGTCGACTTACCCGTGGATTACTCGTGGCCCGGGAGCCTTCGTCGCGGGAGTCTCGTCAGCGGCCTCCCCGCCGAGGCCCGCGAGCAGGCGCAGGGCGTCTTCGGAGGCGCTGCCCGGGGAAGCCGACAGCACAAGCAGCTCCATGCTCGGCTCGTCCGGCAGCGCGAAGTTCTCCTGGTGCAGTTCGAGCGGCCCGACCAACGGGTGCCGGTACGCCTTGCGGCCGTGGGCACGTGCGCGTACGTCCGCACGCGCCCAGAGGCGGCGGAAACGCTCGCTGCCCATGGCCAACTCGCCGATGAGCGAGGTGAGTCGGGGCTCGTCGGGATACTTGCCCGCGGCCAGGCGAAGGTGGCCGACGCAGTCCAGGGTGCAGGTCTCCCAGTCGGCGTACAGGCCTCCTTCGGCCTCCTCGATGAAGAGGTGCCGGGCGACGTTCAGGTCCCGCAGCGGACGGCCGTAGAGCAGCCCGGCGAGGCGGTTGCCGGCGAGCACGTCGAGGCGGTGGTTCATGATCAGCGCGGGCGCGCCGGCCACCAGGTCGAGGACCCGAAGCAGCTCGGGCCTGACCCGCCCGCTCGGCGTCTTCGCGCGGCGGCGGCGCTGCCGGGCGAGCCGGTCGAGGTGCCCCCGCTCGGTCTCGTCGAGGCCGAGGACGCGCGCCAACGCGTCGAGGACCTGCTCGGACGGCTGGGTCGCGCGGCCCTGCTCCAGGCGTACGTAGTAGTCGACGCTGACGCCCGACAGGTGCGCGACCTCCTCGCGGCGCAGCCCTTCGACGCGGCGACGGCTGTCGGCGTAGATGCCGACGGCCCCCGGGGCGACCCGGGCACGCCGGGTCCGCAGGAAGCTCGCAAGATCGTCCATGTCCCCAGTATCACCTCGGTGGCGGCCGTGAAGGTGGCCCTGCCAGTACCAGGAACTCCGGTCCGACGGAAGAGGCGCCCCTGAACACCGGGGGCCGTGCCACCAAGAATCGAGGCATCCCCTTTCGAAGGAGTTCCCATGAAGACGCTGATCGTCCACGCCCATCCGGAGCCGAAGTCGCTCAACGGCTCGCTGAAGGACCTCGCGGTGTCCACCCTGGAGGGCGCGGGGCACGAGGTCCGGGTGAGCGATCTGTACGCGATGAACTGGAAGGCGGTCGTGGACGCCGCCGACTACGGTCTCGACGCCTCACGTCCGTTGCGGGTCGCCCGGGACTCGGGCCGGGCGTTCGACGCCGGGACGCTCACACCGGATGTCCGCGCCGAGCAGGAGAAGCTGCTCTGGGCCGACACGATCATTTTCCAGTTCCCGCTGTGGTGGTACACGATGCCCGCGATCCTCAAGGGCTGGGTGGACCGGGTGTTCACCTTCCACTTCGCGTACGGCGTCGGCGAGCACAGCGACACCAAGTACGGCGAGCGCTTCGGCGAAGGAACCTTGAAGGGCAAAAAGGCCCTGTTGTCGGTGACCGTCGGCGGTCTGGAGTCGCATTACTCCGCTCGCGGGATCAACGGCCCCCTTGAGGACCTGCTGTTCCCCATCCACCACGGCATCCTCTACTACCCGGGCATCGAGGTGCTGCCGCCGTTCGTGCTGTTCGGCACCGACCGGATGACCGCCCAGGACTACCCGGACGTGGCCAAGGCCTGGGAGCAGCGCCTGCTCACCCTGGAGTCGACCGGGCCCGTGACGTTCCGGCAGCAGAACGGCGGGGACTACGAGCTGCCCTCGCTGCGCCTGAAGGAGGGTCTGGAGCCGACAGGTGTCACGGGGTTCGGGCTGCACGTGCGCCGCTGAGCGGCGTGGCCGGGCGGCGTGCGTGCGCGAAGGCGCCACCCGGCCATGGGGGCGCGGCGTGCCCGCTCCGTCGGTGGCGCCGCGCACAGCGGATGCGAGAAGCCGTGCGGCACCCGAGCATGGGCTCATGGACGAGGTGAACACCATCAGCGCGGACCGCGAGGGCGCGGGGGCCGGCCGCGTGCGACAGCCGCTCGATGAGGTCCGCGAGGCCCTGGTCTCCTCGGGCTCCTGCCTGATGACGTCGGCCGCCGTCTCGCGCTGCCTCGGCATGGACGACGCGGGCTGGGCCCGGTTCGCCGGGCACTGGGAGGAGCTGGGCCCCGACCCGTACGCGGCCGAGACGGGGACGCGGCGACTGCGGCGATACGGGCGTTTCTCCTTGTCCCGGGCGGGAGACATCGCGGCGCGGCCGAACGGCTCCTTCATCCAGCCGGAGGAGAGCAATCCCCTGTACGTGGAGGTGGACCGCCACTTCGAACCGCTGACCGCCGCCTTCGAGGCGGAACCCGTCCTGGCGTCCTTGATCCGGATGCTCGGCCGGATCGCCTCGTGCCTGGACGACGCGGACGAATGGAACGTCAAGGTGCACCCCTTCAGAGTCATGGCCGAGGCCGACGGCGCGGGACAGCCCACCCCCGAGGGCCGTCACCGCGACGGCGTCACCCTGGTGACCTCGTTGCTCATCGACCGGGTCAACGCCACCGGCGGGGAGAGCACGGTGTACGACCAGGACGGTACGGAGCTGATGACCACCACACTCAGCCGGCCGGGCACCCTCCTTCTGGGCGACGACCGCGCGACGCTGCACGGTGTCTCCCCGATCCGCCCGCTGGACGCCTCCCGCCCGGGCCACCGGGACGTACTGGTCACTACGCTGGCGCCGCGCTGAGCATGCCGTCCGGTCCTGGCGGGCGGGCGGTCGCCCGCACGAGCCGGTCCACCACCCCGCTCGGCCCGGCGCCGTTCCCCGCCCAGGCGCGTTGGCGACGAGCTCCGTCCCCCTGCTCGGCCAGCCGCCGCAGGAACGCGGTGACCTCGTCGAGGTCCCGGTACCGTTCCAGGACCGGCCGGACATGCCGCACCATCTCCTCGGC
This sequence comes from Streptomyces sp. NPDC006711, assembly GCF_042869775.1. Taxonomy (NCBI): domain Bacteria; kingdom Bacillati; phylum Actinomycetota; class Actinomycetes; order Kitasatosporales; family Streptomycetaceae; genus Streptomyces; species Streptomyces sp. NPDC006711. The sequence continues at coordinate 297,205 of NZ_JBIAGO010000004.1, read as the reverse complement.
GAGCTGTGCCACGGGCCGCACGCGCCCCGTCAGGGCGTCGAAGCCGCTGCCGCTCCAGCCGTCCCGGGCCGCCCGCCAGCACGCGGCCCGCAGCACTTCGCCGCTCCACGGCCGCCCCGGGTCTCCGCGCCGGACGCTGTCCAAAGCGGTGACGACCAGACTTCGCAGCAACACGGTGAGGGCGACGGCGTCGTCGACGTCCTGCGGCACGTCCATGGCGCGGATCTCCACGGTGGGGAGCCTGGGATTGGGCCGCAGGTCCCAGAACGGCATGCCGGGCCCGAGCATCGCCTCCGTGTCGGCGATCGTGACGGCGAGACTTTCGTTCTCCTCCAGGGAGGCCGCGTAAGGCGGTGGTCCCAGGCACGGGAAGCGGCTCCTGATGACCGAACGCCAGCTGGCGTACCCGGTGTCACGGCCTTGGTGGAACGGCGAGTTGGCGCTCATCGCGATGAGCAGCGGCAGCCACGGCCGCAGGTGGTTGATGGTCAGGACGGCCAGTTCGCGGTCGGGCAGATGCACGTGGACATGCAGGGCGCTGATGGCGAAGTCGTCCATCATGCCGCGGTACTGCTCCTGGCCGGCCCGGTATCGCGGGTGGTCCCCCACGTGTGGTGGCCCGTCGTCGCTGAGCACGGGCGTACCCGACGCGCACAGCGCCAGCCCCTCGGCGCGGGCCGCGCTCACCAGCGCCCCGCGCACCCGCGTCAGGTGGTGGCGCACCTCGTTCGCCGTCCGGCACGGGGGCGTGCGCCCTTCCACCTGACACTCGGCGAACTCCGGGGCGACGAGGTCCCCGACGGCCCCGGCGGCGCGCGCGGCGACCCGCGGGCCACCCGGCACCGCCAGACGTGTCCCGGGATCGATGAGGAAGTACTCCTCCTCCACACCGATGGTCGGCGGATCAATGGCGCCCTCGACGGCCGAACCGTCACGCGGATGAGTGGTCACCCCTCCAGCATCACCCGAAACCCCACGCCACACGCGCCAAGTGCCGACGCCGACACGCGCGATCGGCCCGCGGGGGGGCGATGCCCTGAGTCGGTCAAAGCCTCGGGCGGGCGACGCGGTGGTCCTGGTCTGTCGGACCCAGCGCCTAGGCTGTCGCAGAGATCGATCAAGGAGCAGGGCAGTGCGAATAGAGCGTCACCAGGTGGGCGAGGGCGTCGTGTCGGCGGCGGGCGAGGACTTCACGAACCGCATCGGGGGCCGGGTGCGGTCCATGTCGCGCGGTGACCGGATGACCAGCTACACCTGGCAGTTGATCGCCGACGACTTCCTCGACTACCTCGGCGCGCTCTCGGTGACGACGCCCGGCCTCGACACCCCGGAGGCGATGGCTGCCCTCAAGGACGCGTCAGAGGCCGCGGCCGGCGCCGTCGCCTACGCCGCCTATCACCCGCACTGCTCCTTCCAGGTCTTCCTGGAGTACGTGAACTTCGGCATGAGCTACGACCCGGGCGACGACGCGCCCGAGGAGAGCGTCACGCCGCGGGAGTGGGTCGAGGCGCTGTGCCTGGCCGTCCTCAGGGACCGGGCCGCGTGGCACGGCGAGGCCTTTCATTTCGCCCGGGCCAAGTTCGCGCGGCAGGCGCAGGGCACGCCCACCGGTGAGCTCGCGACCGCGCTGATGGCCGTGGTCCTGGACGACACCGGAGACGACGAGGAGTATCCGCCGAGCGCGCGGGCCAAGCTCGCCGCCGTCGACGCGGCTTGGGACCGGCTGCGGGCTCGCGCGCAGGAGAGCGGTGAACCTCTTCTGGACCGGCCGGACAGCACGGCCCTGCGCACCCTGCGCGCCCTGGCGGCCGAGGACCGGGATGCCTTCGACGCCGGGCTCGCCGACCTCCTCGTCGGACACCGGGCCATTCAGGGCCCCTCTGCCCCCGCGCGCTCCCTTCTCCCGCTCATCCCTCTCGCACTCGGCGCACTCGCGTACCGGACGCTCGGCTGGGCGCCTGCCATCCGCACCGGCTACCTCCCGCACGCGCTGATCACCGGCTTCGAGACCCGCAGCCCCCGGGTGGGCGGGTTCGGCCGCGACCGCCGGGCGGATGCGGCCGCCGCGCTCGCGGCGGGCCCGCTCGTGGTGGAACGACCCGCCGACCAAGGGACCGACGACGGTCGGCTGAAGGCTCTGTACGAGCGTTCCCGGCGCGAGGCGTCCACCCCCTCCGCCACCGGTCAGATCCGGCAGGACACGGCTCCCGGCGCCGGAAACTGGCAGCAGGCGGTCGCTTTCGCCCTGATCAGCGGTGTACGGGAGGAACTTGCCCCGCTCGTCCTCACCGGCCCCGGCTCCGACGGCTCCGCGTTCAGCGCGTACCGCGAAGCCCTCCACGCCTACCTCATGGGCACCGATCCCGAAGCGGCCGCGCGGCGAGCGGTGGAGTACACCGAGCAGACCAAGGACTGGGGCTTCGCGATGCCGCCTGCGGTCCTGCTGTCACAGCTCGTCGAAGGTGATGAGGAAAGTTTCAACCTGGCCTTGGCCGACGCGCTCGAAGCCCACCGCGACTACTATCGCGTCGCCGATCGCGCGGACGATCCCGAGGCCTCCCTCAACCTCGACATTCTCGCGCTCGCCTGCCATGCCCGCCGCCGAGGCTGGACGATCCGAGTCGAATCCGCCTACCTCCCCCAGGCGCTTCTGGAGGCCGCGCGACCTTTCGAGGCATGACGTGACGGCTCCGCGCGGGGGGCGGGAACGCATTGAGGGGGGCGCTCCGTCCCCCGGCCAGGTCGGCCGGGGGACGGAGTACACGGGTCAGCCCCTCAACAAGGCGTTCAACAGGCGCTGTTGAGCGCGACGGCGTCGATCCTCTTGCCGAAGTTGGTGTCGTAAGCCATCGCGTAGTCGCCGATGTTGACCTTGCGGAAGTCGCGCGGCTTGTAGTCGATGAAGCACGCGCGGACGTTGGCGTAGAACGAGTACACGTGGTCGTGCAGGTTGGGCGGCATGTCCCGGTAGCCGTTGGACGGCATCCACCGCCAGGGGGTGCCGGAGTAGTTCCTGTCGTGCCAGAAGCAGACCTCGCCCGCCGCGCACTGCGCGGCCGCCCGCTTCAACGCGGCGGCGCTCGGGGCGCGTTGGGGCGCGGGGACGCGGGCCTGAGAGGGGTTGGCCGCGCCGGTCAGCGCGACACAGGCGGCTGCAACCACCACGGCCAGACTCTTGCGGATACGCACGACGTAACGCTCCTTCTGCTGAGGACTTCATGTGCCGGCACGATGCCTTGCCCGACCAGTCCAGCACCCGACCCCGCCGAGACCACGGCACCGGGCAAAAGAGCACCCGTACGGCCGGTGGCACGGGCAGTCAGGGGGCGCGCGGGGCGCGGCCGTCGCGCCTTCGGGCCGCCCCACGGCCAGAGAAAGCGACGCACAACGTGCCTGGCGGGAGCAGGAGTTGGCCTCGGGCGCCGGAGTTGTCCCCTTTCAGTTTTCAGTGGAGCGGATCTTTTGTTACGTGGTCGATGATGCCCGGCCCCCCCAGCCCACATCGCACGGGACTCCGCGCCGCCGACGTCCATCGGAACGTGAACGGGCGCGGGGCGGTGGCCGGTTGCCCCGGGCCCACGCCCGCTCATGTCACCCCCGCCGCCCCCGCCGAAGGACCCGCAAACTGTGCGCCGTCATGGGGAATGCGGCTTCCGCCTTGAAGCGGGACGTCTTCCCGTCCGCCGACGGGTCCGCCGTGTCCAGTACCAGGTGCCACTCCTCGCCGAACGCCGCCGGCGGCACGCGGAAGTCGACGGGCTCGTGGAAGCTGTTGAACAGGAGCAGGAACGTGTCGTCGGTGACGGGACGGCCCCGCGCGTCGCGTTCCATGGGGTCGTCGGCACACAGGTACACCGCGAGGACGTGTGCGTCGTCGCGCTTCCAGTCCTCGTCGTCCATCTGACACGCGTCGGGCCGCAACCAGACCACCTCGGCGCGCTCCGGCGGGGTGCCGGGGGTGGGGCCGACGGGGAAGTGGCGACGGCGCAGCCCCGGGTGGGCGTGGCGCAGCGCCACCACGCGCCGGGTGAAGTCGAGCAGTCCGCGCCGCTCGTCGTCCAACTCCCAGTCCACCCAGGAGATTTCGTTGTCCTGGCAGTAGGCGTTGTTGTTGCCGTTCTGGGTGCGGCCCAGTTCGTCACCGTGGGCGAGCATCGGTACGCCCTGGGAGAGCAGGAGCGTCGCGAGCAGGTTGCGCTGCTGGCGCAGGCGCAGCTCTCGTACGCCGGGGTCATCGGTCTCACCCTCGATGCCGCAGTTCCAGGACCGGTTGTCGTCGGCGCCGTCCCGGTTGCCCTCGCCGTTGGCCTCATTGTGCTTGGTGTCGTACGAGACGAGGTCGCGCAGCGTGAATCCGTCGTGCGCCGCCACGAAGTTCACGCTTGCCCTGGGCCGTCGCCGGTCGTGCTGGTAGAGGTCGGACGAGCCCGTGAGCCGGGACGCGAAGTCGGCCAGGGTGCCGCCCTCGCCCCGCCAGAAGCCGCGCACGGTGTCACGGTACTGGCCGTTCCACTCCGACCACAGGGAGGGGAAGTTGCCCACCTGGTAGCCGCCGTCCCCGATGTCCCAGGGTTCGGCGATCAGCTTGACCTGGCTGATCACCGGGTCCTGCTGGACCAGGTCGAAGAAGGCCGAAAGCCGGTCCACCTCGTGGAACTGCCGCGCCAGGGTGGCCGCGAGGTCGAAGCGGAAGCCGTCGACGCGCATCTCGGTGACCCAGTACCGCAGCGAGTCCATGATGAGTTGCAGGACGTTGGGGTGGCGCATCAGCAGGGAGTTGCCGGTGCCGGTGGTGTCGAAGTAGTGCGCGGGGTCGTCGTCGACGAGACGGTAGTACGCCGTGTTGTCGATGCCCCGGAACGACAGCGTGGGGCCCTGCTCGTTGCCTTCGGCCGTGTGGTTGAACACCACGTCCAGGATGACCTCGATCCCGGCGGCATGCAGAGCCTTCACCATCTCCTTGAACTCGACGACCTGCTCTCCCCGGGTGCCGCCGGCCGCGAAGCCGTTGTGCGGCGCGAAGAAACCGATGGTGTTGTAGCCCCAGTAGTTCGACAGGCCCCGGTCGACGAGGAACCCGTCCTGCGTGAACTGATGCACCGGCATCAACTCCACCGCTGTGACGCCCAGTTCCTTGAGGTGGTCGATCACCTCGGGGTGCGCGAGCCCCGCGTACGTACCGCGCAGTTCCTTGGGCACACTGGGGTGACGCATCGTCAGGCCCCGTACGTGGGCCTCGTAGATCACCGACTCGTGGTAGGGGTGGCCCGGGCGCCGGTCGCCCTCCCAGTCGAAACCCCGGTCGGTCACCACCGCGAACATCCCGTGTCCCGCGCTGTCCAGGCCGTTGGGCGTGCCGGGGTGCTCCGGGTCGGCGGTGAGCAGGGAGGGGTCGCCGTCGAGCTGTCCGTCCACGGCGGTGGCGTACGGGTCGAGCAGCAACTTCGCCGGATCGCAGCGCAGCCCCTCGGACGGCCGGTACGGGCCGTGCACCCGGTAGCCGTACCGCTGGCCGGGGCCCACGCCGGGCAGATAGGCGTGCCAGACCGATCCGTCGGCGTCGGTGAGCGGCACGCGCCGCTCGTCGCCGGCGTCGTCGAAGAGGCAGAGTTCCACCCCCTCGGCCACCTCGGAGAAGAGGGCGAAATTGGTTCCGGCGCCGTCGTGAACAGCACCGAGCGGATAAGGACGACCAGGCCACGTCTCCATGACCGTATGAAAACACGAGAGCACCGGGCGGCCGTTCCCGACGCGGCGGGGCCCTGGAGCCTTGTCCCGTTCGCGGGGGTCGGGCGCGGGCCGGGGGCCGGGTGGCCAGGGACGGGGGCCGGCCGCCGCGGGCTACTCCTGGCCTACTCCTGCGCGGGCGCGGGCGGGAACCCGCCGGTCGCCACCGGTCCCCAGCGCACCGGCGTGACGCGGATCAGGGACTTGCCCTGCTTCACCATCGCCGCGCGGTACTCCGCCCAGTCCGGGTGCTCGCCGCTGATGCTCCGGTAGTAGTCCACCAGGGGCTCGACCGATTCCGGCGCGTCGATGACCTCGGCCTCGCCGTCCACCTGGACCCAGGGTCCGTCCCAGGCGTCCGACAGGACGATCACGCTGACGCGGGGGTCCCTGCGGGTGTTCCGGGTCTTGGCGCGGTCGGGGTAGGTGGACATCACCAGGCGCCCCGCCTCGTCGACACCGCATGTCAGCGGAGATCCCTGCGGGCCGCCGTCGGTCCGCCGGGTCAGCAGGATCGCGCGGTGCCGGGGGCGGACGAACTCCAGCAACTGGTCGAGAGAAACAGGGGTGTTGGTCGCGATGCGCGGGCTCATACCACGCACCCTACGACAGGCCTGGACCGCCCTGGGGCGCGGCACGCGTCGGCGCCGGCAGCGACGGCCGTCGGCCGGACGCCCGGGCGCAGCGCCACCCACCGTGACAGAGCGCCTGGGGAACGGGTAGGGAGAAGGAATCCACTCCGCCCCCGACCGCAAGGAGAACCCCAGTGACCAGCGACGACCTGACGGCTCGGATCACCCAGGTCGAGGCGCGGCTCGCGCAGCCGACGCCGCCTCCCCTGGAGGGGCAGGCCAGCATCCCGCTCGACCCGATCCGCCATCACGCCTACACCGGCGACGGCGGGCCCTGCACGACCGCGCTCTTCGGCGAGCGGTGCGCCGAGCCGCCCGGCCATCATGACCCCTCACTGCCCTCACGGCCCGCCTGATCAGCGTCCCGGTCCGGACCGGCGGATCAGTATCCGAGGGCGGGCGCCCGGCACGTCGCTACTGGGGCGCCTCCAGCAAGAAGCCTCCAGTAACAATGGGTGGGACAGACTGAGCGCTCTTCGACTGTCCGCCCGTCAGATACAGGTGGAAAGCCCCTTGATACAGGAGAAACACGTCGTGACTGATCGGCCTTTGACTCTCATGGCTGTGCACGCCCACCCCGACGACGAGGCCACGGGAACGGGTGGAGTTCTCGCCCGGTACGCGGCTGAGGGCATTCGCACGGTTCTGGTGACGTGTACCGACGGCGGGTGCGGGGACGGCCCCGGAGGGGTCAAGCCAGGTGATCCCGGGCACGACCCGGCGGCCGTCGCCGCGATGCGGCGTGATGAACTCAAGGCCAGCTGCGCGGTCTTGAACATCAGTCACCTGGAAATGCTGGACTACGCCGACTCGGGCATGATGGGCTGGTCCACCAATGACGCCCCCGGCTCGTTCTGGCGGACGCCCGTGGCGGAGGGCGCCGCGCGGCTCGCGGAACTCATGCGGCGCTACGAACCGGACGTGGTCGTCACCTACGACGAGAACGGCTTCTACGGGCACCCGGACCACATCCAGGCGAACCGCGTCACGATGGCGGCACTGGCGATGATCGAGCAGACGCCGAAGGTGTACTGGACGACGGCGCCCCGCTCGCAGATGCGGCGATTCGGTGAGCTCATGCGCGAATTCAACCCGGACGCCCCGGAGCCGGACCCCGCGGAGGCCGCCGCGATGGCGGAGATCGGGCTCCCGGACGAGGAGATCACCACATGGGTGGACACCTCGGCCTACGGCACCCAGAAGTTCGACGCCCTGGCCGCACACGCGAGCCAGGGGGAGAACATCTTCTTCCTGCGGATGGGCGTGGAGAGGTTCACGGAAATGATGGGCGTCGAGACCTTCGTCCGGGTCCAGGACAGCACCGGGGCCGACGTGCCGGAGAACGACATGTTCGCCGGACTGCGCTGAGGAGACTGACAGGTCATGATCCGACGGGGGTGGCGCGGGCACGCCGCGCCGCCCCGACTCGGAGCGCCGATAGGTCAGTTGACGATACGTCACCTATCGGCGCGTCCGGTCGCGGTCCGGCGAGTCCCGTACGGCGCAGGGACCGCAGCATGGCGGGCAGGTCCCAGTGGCCGCAGGAGGATCCGGCAGGCTCACTACTGGTCGCGGGAGGCGCGTGTCAGGGACCCGCGTCATCCACTGGTGGGCAGCGGGCGGGACACGAGGTGGTCCCACGTGGCCGTCGCGCAGGCGATGACCTCTTCCAGCTCGGCGCGGGTGGCGCCGTCACGGGCCTGGACGGACAGGCCCTCGACCACCGTGGTGTAGTACCGCGCGATCGCGTCGAGGCCGGCCGGGGGCGCGGTGAGGTCGCCGTCGGCGACTCCTCGGACCAGTCGGTCCCTGATGGTGGCGTGCATGTCGCGCCGCAGGTCGGCAAGGAATTCCCGTACCCCCTGGTTCTCCACCGGTCCGGTGAGCGCGGTCAGGATGAGCATGCAGCCGGTCGGTGTGTCCGGGCGCGTGATCTCGTGCGCGGTGGCGCGCAGCATGGCCTCGATCGCGGCGCGCGCGGTCGGCTGCTCGCGCAGGGCGCGCCGGGGCGACTCCCCCGACGTGGCGCCGTAGAGCCCCATGACCTGGCGGAACAGGTTCTCCTTGCTGCCGAAGCAGGCGTAGATGCTGGCCGAGGCGATACCCATGGCCGCGGCAAGGTCGCTGAGCGACGTGCCCTCGTAGCCCCGTTCCCAGAACAGGGTCAGGGCCTGGCGCAGGGCGATGTCGGGATCGAATTTGCGCGGCCTGCCTCGAGTGGCCATCAGTATGCCCTGTCCTCCTGTTTACCGTTCGATCAAGGTTACCTTGACCTGCTCCGTAGGTGGTGAGCGGTTAGTTTGTCGTTCGATACGTAAACACGCGCGAGCGTCAGCGGCATTCCCGCGGGGCCGAGTTCCATGGGCGGGTGGCCTCCGGTGCGGCTGGTGTCGCGACCGCGAAGGGCGGCTCCAGGTGCCGGCGCGTGCGCACCGGCGGATCTGGAGCCGCCCTCGTCACAGATGTCGGGATCCGCTCGTGCGGCGGGCACCGGGGTCAGCCGAGTGCCACATGACCGGCCCGAGGGCGACGATCGCCTTGATGTCCTCCCGTGGTGGTGGGGTGTGGCCGGGCCCGCTCCGTCAGGACCGCGGGCCGCACGTCTGGAACGCGTAGAACTTGTTGTTGCCGGTCAGACCGGGGAGCTTGCTGTAACCGGAACCCCAGTAGACGGTGCCGTCGACGATCGCGGCCCCCGCGAGCACGGATCCGCCGGAGGCGAAGCCCCAGAGGACCGAGCCGGTCTCGGCGTTGAGCGCGAACATGTTGTTTCCGGTACCGGCGGCGGACGGGGCGAACACGACGCCGTTGGTCACGGCGAGCGGTCCCTGGTCGGAGGCGCCGCCCGGGTCAGCGGTCTGCCAGAGGATCTTGCCGGTCGCCGGGTCGAGCGCACCCCACGAGCCGTGGCTGGTCGGCCGGCCCGAGGGTTGCAGGACGTACGGCGCGCCCTGGTAGTCGGAGATGGCCACGTAGATCCGCTTGCCGTCCGTCGCTGATCCCCATTGGACGCCGCCGAGCGGTCCGCCGGGTCCCACCTGGGTGGCCCACAGCATGGCACCCCCGCGATCGGGGTCGAAGGCGGCGTAGACGCCGCTCTTCTGGCCGGCGCCCAGGACGGTCTTGGGTCCGGTGGCCGTCTGGATGGTGAAGAGGTTGACGCCGCTGCCGAAGTCGTAGTCGGAGCCCGTCGGTTGGGGGCAGTTGGGTCCGGGTGTGCCGGACAGGCACGCCAGGTTCCAGTCGTCACCGCTGGACAGACGTTGTGCCCACGCGACCGACCCGTTCGTCATGCGCAGCGCGACGACGGAGTCGAAGTGGTCGTCCGGGGACGTGCACGATTCCTGCGTGCCGCCGTTGCTGATGCACGACGTGTACGCCGGCGCGGTGGGCGTGCTGTAGTTGTTGCCGGTCGTGGTGTACACGACGCCCCTGGCCGGGTCCGGGACGATGGTGCTGCTCCAGATGGCGGCGCCGCTGTATCCCTCCGGCACGACGGGGGTCTTCCACTTCAGCGCTCCCGTGGCCGCGTTCAGCGCGACCACGCTGCCCCGGAAGCTGCAACAGGGGTAGCCGGGACTGGTGGCCGCGCCTTCCTCGTTCGAGGAGACGCCCACATAGAGCACGCCCTGGTGGACGATCGGCGCGGCGGTGTCGACCGCGTAGGGGTGGGTGTCGAGTTGGGCCTTCCAACGCAGGGCGCCCGTCTTGGTGTTGACGGCGAGCATCCAGGCGCCCTGCTGGGTGCCGATGTAGAGCGTGTCCGTGCTCACGTCGACGTAGGGCGTGGTGCGGGAGACCACCTTGGCGGGCGGGTCGGTGAAGACGCCCGGCAGATAGTCCTTCAGGATGTCCCGGGACCACAGTGCGTGGCCGTTCTTGGCGTTGACCGCGTACAGATGGCCGGACCAGTCGGGAAAGTACACGGCGCCATGGGTGACGGCGGCCCGCGCCGACACGTCGCCGCCGGTCGTGAACACCCACTTCTGCGCGAGCGCAGCCACGTTCGCGGTCGTGACCTGGTGCTTCTGGGTGTCCGGTGTGCTCGACGTGTTGTCGGGGTTCTGGCCGAACATCGGCCAGTCCTGGGCCGCTTTGGGCGGTGCCGGGGCCGCGTTCGCCGAGGCGTCCGGGAGCCCGGACACCGTCACGGCCGTCAGGGCCAGTGCCGCGAGGAGGACGGCGGTGCGACGGCGCCACCACCGTGGTGGCGCCTCGCTCCCCCTTCTTGCCCATCCGAATCTGTCTTTCATGTTCCACCCCCGTTGTGCTGAGTTGACCGGTTGTGCGGTGTGCTGAGTTCACCGATCGCGCTGAGCCGACCGTCGCGGTGTCCCGGGCCCCCATCCCCGCCCGGAATGTGCGGACCGCCCCGGAGGCGGGGCGGTCCTGGTGTTACGTCACGCGAGTGGGTGTCACCCGGCTCACGCCGGGGGCGCGCCCTGGGCCAGTTCGGCGAACTGCCGCTCGAGGATCTTGTCCGGACCGTTGCGCCACAGGTCGGTCATGGGCGCCATCGTGGCGTCGGGGAAGATGTCCTCCTCGCCCTTGTCGACCGCGTCGAAAATGGCCTGCGCGGCGGATTCGGGGGACGACTTGGGGATGGGGAGCTGGCGCGTCATGTCGGTGTCGATGGGGCCGGCCAGGACCGCGTGGACCCGGACGCCCTGCCCCGCGAGGAAGGCACGCGCCGTCCGGGTCAGGGAGAACAGGGCCGCCTTCGAGATGGAGTACGACGCGAAGGGCGGCAGGGGCGAGAGCGCGGCCGCCGAGTTGATGGTGATGATGGCGCCGCCGGAGCGGATCAGGGCGCCCTGGAATGCCTGGGTCACGGCGTGGGTGCCGTGGAAGTTGACCGCCATGTGCCGGTCCAGGACGTCGGGGTCGAACGGGATGTCGGGCAGCATGATGCCCGCGTTGTTGATGAGGACGTCGAGCGAGTCGACCTGCTCGGCGGCCGCCTGGATCTGCGCGGCGTCGGTGATGTCCAGCGTCAGGGGCGTCACCCGGGCGTCGTCGTGGGTCAGGGGCTTGCGGGTACCGGCGTAGACCCGCGCGGCACCCCGCGCAAGGGCCTCGGCGACCAGCGCCTTGCCGATGCCGCGATTGGCCCCTGTCACCAACACGGTCTTGCCTTCGAGGCTCATGGCTCTTGTCTCCTGTCGGGTGCTTCGGAGTGCGGTGGAAGGCAGCCTGGCCCGAGGGCCCCCTGGACCTCGATCCGCTCGTCGGCGTGGCCGCGCGAGCGGAGATTTCATGGCCGGGCCAACTTTTTTTGTCGAGCGACGAATAAATCGTCCCACGGGTCTCCGGCGCGGGTCAAGGCACTTTTTGTCCAATCGACAAAGAAAGCGCGTGCAGTGAAGAACGCGTCGGGCAAGGACTCGTTTCGCGCTGCCCGGGACCGTGCGGAAGGCGGCCCTCGGGCTCGCTCGATCCGGCTGGGCACGTCATGAGAAGCGGGCCGCGCGCCGCCCCGGCACGCTGGGGCGGGGTCGCACGGTACGCCGCCCCGGCGTGGGCGGCACTGTGCCAGACCCCGCCGGCCGGACGGGACTTTGAAGACACGACCCAGGGAGACCGCCGTGGCCCCACCGCCCTCGATCGGCGCACACGCTCTGCTCGTCCTCCTCCTTCAGGTCGGCCTGCTGTTGTGTGCCGCGCTCCTGCTCGGCCGGCTGGCCAACCGCCTCGGCATGCCGGCGGTCGTGGGGGAACTGTGCGCCGGGGTGCTGTTCGGGCCGACCGTGCTCGGCCATCTCGCGCCGCACCTCGCCGCTTGGCTGTTCCCCCGTACCGCCGCGCAGTTCAATCTGCTGGACGCGATCGGGCAGCTCGGCGTGGTGCTGCTCGTCGGCGTCACGGGCATGGAGGTCGATCTCGGGCTCGTACGCCGCAAGGGGACCGTCGCCCTGCGTGTCGGGCTCGCCGGGCTCGTCATCCCGCTGGCCGCCGGCATCGCGGCCGGGGCCGTGGCGCCGCGCTCGCTCCTCAGCGGCTCGACGGACCGGGTCACGTTCGCCCTCTTCGTCGGTGTGGCGATGTGCGTGAGCGCCCTGCCGGTCATCGCGAAGACGCTCTCCGACATGAATCTGCTGCACCGCGACATCGGACAGCTGACGATCGCCGCGGGCGTGGTCGACGACGTCATCGGATGGCTGCTCCTGTCGGTCGTCTCCGCGATGGCCACCGTCGGCGTGCGCGCCGGGACCGTCGCGTCCTCGCTGGGGCTGCTCGCCCTCGCCGTCCTGGTGACCGCGACCGTCGCCCGTCCGCTGGTGCGCCGTGTCCTCGCGCGGTGCCGGCGGTCCTCGGGGAGCGGGCCCACGATCGCGGCCACGGTCTCCGTCATCGTGCTGAGCGCGGCGGCGACCCAGGCCATGGGCTTCGAGGCGGCGTTCGGCGCCTTCCTCGGCGGTCTCGTCGTCGGTTCGGCGAACAGCGTGGAAAGCGTGGACCTGGCCCGGCTCGCACCTCTGCGGACGATGGTGGTGTCGGTGTTCGCGCCGCTGTTCTTCGCCACCGCCGGGCTCCGGGTGGACCTGACCGCGCTGGCCCGGACGGTCCCGTTGCTCACCGCCGTCGCGGCGGTCCTGATCGCGGTTGCGGGCAAGTTCGCCGGGGCGTATCTGGGCGCGCTGTCCAGCAGGTTGACCAAGTGGGAGGCGCTGGCGCTGGCCGGCGGGATGAACGCGCGCGGGGTGATCCAGATAGTCGTGGCGGCGGTCGGGCTCCGGGTGGGCGTGCTCGACACGACCACGTACACCGTCGTGATCCTGGTGGCGATCACCACGTCCCTGATGGCGCCGCCGATTCTGCGGTGCGCCATGCCGCACATCTCACCGACCGAGGAGGAGCGCGAGCGCCAGCGGGCGTGGGCAGTCTTCCGCGGCCCGCGTCCGAGCGCCGGCTCCGGGTCGAAAGCCGCCTGAACACCGGCCTGGAACGGCCGCCGGAGCCAGCCTCGGGGGCTGCGAGAGCCGCCTGCACGAGGCGCCACGACGGTCCGCGCGTGGTGTCCTGCGAGACCACATGAACGAGTGAAGCGGCGAGGCATTTGCGGCGGCTTCCGGGAGATGCGTAGTAATGTCCGCTTCCCCTCAGGTCCCCTGGACAAGGAAGCCGATTGCGATGAACGTTCCCCCCACCATGCGCGCCTTGCGACAGATGTCGCTCGGCGGCCCGCAGGACCTTCGTCTGATCACCGACGCGCCGGTGCCGGCGCCCGGGCCGGGCGAGATCCTGATCCGCGTCGGCGCGGCGGGCGTCAACTTCGCGGACATCTCCCAGTCCCACGGCACCTTCCACAACGGCCCGCAACCGCCCTACGTGGCGGGCTTCGAGGCAGCCGGTGAGGTCGTCGCCGTGGGCGACGGGGTCGAGGGCGCCCGGCCCGGCCACCATGTCGTCGGTGTCGGATACGGGGCCTTCGCGGAGTACATGGTGCTGTCCGCCGCCTCCGTGATGCCGGTGCCGGAGGGCTGGGCGGACGAGCAGGCCCTGGGGATGATGGTGAACTGGCCCACCGCCCTGGCCGCCCTCAAGCCGCTCGGCGGCATCCGGGCCGGGCAGAGTGTGCTGATCCACGCCGCCGCGGGAGCGACCGGCCAGGCCGCCGTGAAGATGGCCAAGCACTACGGCGCGACGGTGATCGCGGCCGCGTCGCCGGGCAAGCACGAGACGGTACGCGCGCTCGGCGCCGATCACGTCCTGGACTCGCGCGGCCCCGATCTCGCGGCGGAGGTACTGGCGTTGACCGGGGCCCAGGGCGTGGACCTGGTGGTGGAGTCGGTGGGCGGCGCCACCTTCCAGGCGAGCCTGGCCTCGGCCAAGCGCGTCGTCGGACGGGTCGTGGTGACCGGCCTGCCCGCCGGTGAGGCGCGGATCAGCAACTGGGACCTGGTCTACCGCCATCAGGTGCACGTGATCGGCTTCAACCTCGGGGTGCTGATCCAGTCCGCGCCGGAGATCTTCGGCGAGGTGACGGGGGAACTGTTCGCGCTCGTCGGGGCGGGCGTGCTCACCGCGGGCCGCCCCACGGTGCACGATCTCGCCGACGGGCCCAAGGCGCTGGCGGAGGTCGAGGCACGCGCCACGGTCGGCAAGGTGGCCCTGCTGCCGTGAGCGGCCCGGCCCCGCGCGCTCGCGGGGCCCCGTCCGTCATATTCTCTCGGCGCGCAGCCCGTGGAAGGCGCCGTCGTAGAAGAGCAGGGCGTCGTGCTCGTCCCTGAGCCCCATGTCCAGGACTTCGCCCAGGAAGATGGAGTGGTCGCCGCCGTCGTAGGTGGCCGTCAGGGAGCATTCGAGCCAGGCCAGGGCGTCCGTGATGAGCGGGGATCCGGTGCGGGCGCCGGGCGCCCAGGTGACGGGGGCGAACTGCTGGAGCCCGCGCGGGCGGCGGCGGTCGGCGAAGTAGCCGGCCAGTTCCCGCTGGCGCTCCGAGAGCACCGACACCGCGAAGGACTTCTGGTCGAGGACGGCTTCGTGCATGGCCGCCTCCCGCAGGACGCAGATGAGCACGAGCGGCGGGCTCAGCGACACCGATGTGAAGGAGTTCGCGGTCATGCCGTGCGGGGTCGCGCCGCCCGTCGTCACGACGGTGACTCCGGTGGTGAACCGGCCGAGCACCCGGCGCATGCCCTTGTGGTCGAAGTCGGTGGTGCGCCCGGCCCTTCCGCCCGGCGCGGGCGGGCCCGGTGCGACGAGTCCCGTGGGGGATGTCCGGTGGGTGTCGGCCATGGCTCAGTCACCGTTCACGATGTGGGCGAGTACGCGCGGCTGCGTGGCCGGCGCGGTCGTGGCGTAGGGCTCAAGTGCCTTGCGCAGTGACGCGGGCACCTTGGCCGGGCGGGTGTCGGCGTTGGGTCCCCGCATGCACGCGACCCGCTGCCGTCCCCGGGCGACCAGGTCCTCCGCATCGCCGCGCACCCGTACATAGTCGAAGGCGAACTCGACCTGAGTCTGTGTCAGGTCCACCAGACGCATACGGATGGACAGTTCGTCGAACGCGGTGATCTCCGCAAGGAACTCGCACTCGCACTTGAGCGTGAAGAGCTTGAGGTCGGCGCGGATCTCGTCGATGACGCCGGGGGCGTGCTCCAGCAGGAACATTTCCCGGCAACGGCCTTGCCAGCGAAGGTAGTTGACGTAGTAGACGTTGCCGACCAGGTTGGTCTCCTCGAAGCCGACCAGGTGCCGGTATTCGTAGTACGGTCGCTTGGTCATGCGCGGCCCTCCTTCGTCTCGGTGAGCATGGTGAAGACCACCGGTGCGGTGCGTCCGCGCAGCGTCGTGGGGAACGTGGCGATGCGCAGGCCGCCCGAGCGCAGGACGACCCAACGGCCCGTCGACGCCCGGGAGATGACCAGTTGGGCGCGCGCGTGGCCGGCCTTGCGCAGGCATTCCTGCGCGCCCCACACTCGGGTGGCGGCGGTGGACAGGTCCTCGCCGCGCTCACCGGCGATGAGCTCGGCCAGCGCGTGTCCCTCCGCGCCGAGCAGGTCCCGCCACTCCCCCGCCGGACGGTCCACGGCTTCCTCGACGTCGCAGCCCACGGCCTGCTCCCCGGCCACCGCGAAGGTCACGCCCGCGCCGTGCGAGGAGGAGACGTGTGGGCCCGTTCCGGTCTCCGGCTTGCCGTCCGGCCGGTAGCTGAGGGCCGGTTCGTGGCCGAGCGCGAGGGCCAGCGTCTGAGCGGTGCGCGCGCGCCGGCCGGCCACGTCCTGGGCGGCCGCTTCCTCGTCGGGCCACACGGCGACGCGCAGGGCGGCGGGCAGCACGGCGGGGCTTCGGCGTTCCAGGTAGGGGCCGAGCAGCGTCGGCGTCCAGGGCCCGGCGCCGTCCTGCTTGCGGACCGCTTGGAGGCGCAGCCCCTCCCAGCGTTCGACGAGCGCCCCCTGCGGATCGCGGACGTCGAGGTCGTACACGTAGGTGTCGTGGTCACGGGAGCGTTCGGCGGCGTGCAGGGTGACCCGGTCGAGGGTGCCCAGGCGGGTGGGGTCGGCGAGGTGGAGGCGTGCTATGGCGGCGGGCAGCAGGGTCGCGTCGGGGACACAGCACTGGATGGCGTGCATGAGCGCGTCGCGTGTGCCCGGGTCAGCCAGCACGAGCCCAGCCGGCAGGAACCCGCCGAACCACGGCTTGTCGGTCGTGGTGGACACGTCGGCCACGCAGTGCCGGGCGGCCAGGTCCCGGTAGCCGAGCAGCCGCTGGAAGCGCTCGCCCTGGAAGAGCACCGGGCCGTACAGGTCCTCCTTCGGGTCGAGCGGCGCGTACGGCGCCGTCGCCGTCATGGGCGTCGGATCGTCGGGGGCGGGCACGTCGTAGCGGAGGGTCGCGCGGAAGTGGTCGGCCTGGAAGGCGGTCTCCTCGCTGCGGATCACCGCCTGGACCGTGCCCTGTTCGGTGGCGAGGACGGCGACCCGGATCGTGGTCGTGCCGTCGACGGGGACGACGATGGGACGGTGGAACTCGACGTCCTCCAGGACCGGCGGCCCGACGTAACCCGTGAGCGCCGCGGCCGCCTGGGCCATGGCCTCCATGCCGAACACCGCCGGGAAGAGCAGATCGCCGTCGAGCAGATGGTCGCCGAGGTAGGGGTCGTCGTCCGCGCCGAGGTCGACGTCGACGACGAGTTCGACGCCGGGGTAGTACACCCGGGGCCGGTCCACGAAGCGCAGCAGGGGGAGTTCGCGCGGTTCGAGGGCGATGGTGGGCAGGTTCTCGGCGCGGCCCATGACCACGACCGACTCGGGCGCCTCCGGGTCGGCGAGCAGGCGCCGCAGGACGGCGACTCCCTCCTGCGGCGGGATGGGATGGATGCCCTCGCGCATCAGCGATTCCAGTACGCCGAGTCGTTCACCCATGCCGGTGCCCGACCAGACCGACCATTCCAGCGCCAGGCAGCGGCAGTTGGGGTACTCCGCCGCGATCCGGCGCGTGAGGTCGGTGAGCCAGTCGTTGGCCGTGGCGTAGTCCGCCTCGCCGCGCAGCCCGGCCCGGCCGATGATGCTGCCGAAGGCGACAAGGAGCCGCAGCGAGGCGGGGTCCGTGGCGGCCAGCACGCTCTCCAGGCCGGTGATCTTCGTGGCCAGCGTCCGCCGGAAGGACGACTCGTCGAGGTCGGCGAGCGCGTGCGGCACATTGCGCCCCGCGCCGTGCAGGAGCGCCGTCACCGGACCCAGCGTCTGGGACACCTCCTGGACCGCGGCCTTGACCTCGTCGGCCGAGGTGATGTCGGCGCGTACGTAGTGGTGGTGGACGCCCGCCTCGGTCATGCGCGCCAGGTTCGCCGCGAGTTCCTGGTCGGTTCTCGGGTCGGAGCGGCCCATGAGCGCGACGGCCGCGCCGGTGGTACGGGCCAGGTCGAGCGCGCACTCGGCGGTGATGCCCTTGCCGCCGCCGGTGACCAGCAGCACGTCCCGCGCGTCCAGGGGCACGGAGCGCCCGGGTGCGTGAGAAACCGGCAGCGGGCGCAGCAGCGGGATGTGGCGTACACCGGCCGCGTCGTACACGGTCTCGCTGAAGCCCGTGGTCGCGGCGACATCGGCGACGATGTCCCGCAGGAGCGCGGCCGGTGCCGGCCCGGTCAGGGGCAGGGTGACGAGGGTGGTGGCGACGGCCGGCGCCTCCAGGTGGAGCGTCTTGGCGAGGCCGGCCGCGCCCCGCCGGTCGCCGACGACCACGAAGCGTCCCGGCGCGCCGGGTGACAGCGCGGCGCGTGCGGCGGCGAGCATCAGCTGGATGTGGTCCTCGGCGCAGTCGTGCGGCAGGCACAGCAGGACCCCCGAGCCGAGCCTGGCCCGTCGCAGCGCGGCGCGCAGGGCGGCGGCGAGCGGGTGCCGGTCGGTGGCGAACAGCTGCCAGTCACCGGGCGCGGGCGGCCCGGCGGCCCGCCCGGCTTCGGCGGGTACGAGTGCGACGGAGAACGCGCGCACCCAGGGGCCCGCGCCGGTGATGTCGGGCGTGGTGTCCTGTTCCCCCTCGCGCGCGGTGTCGCTCAACTCATCGAGCATGTCGGCGAGTTGGGCCAGCGTCGAGGTGGCGAACGCGGAGGTGGCCAGGGGCGCGGCGAGCCCGAGTTCCCGTGCGGCCTGGGTGATGATCTGTCCGACGGTGATGGAGCTGAGGTGGAGTTCGTCGATGGGGTTGCTCTGCGCGCCGACCGCCTCCAGGGGCAGTTCGGCCCGCTCGGCGGCCAGGCGCCGCAGCACCTCCAGGGTGTGGACGGCGTCCCCGAGCGCCGGCGGCTGGGCGGCGGGCTCGGGGGCGGCCTGCTCGGCCCGGGGCGTCGCGAGGTGCGGAAGGTCGCTCTCCGGCGCCGATTCGCAAGGGCTGGCCAGGAAGCGCAGCGTCTTGTCGAAGGGGAAAGGACGCGTGAAGCGGTCGCGGAAGAGCAGGTCGTGGCGGACGGGAGCGCCCAGCGCGTACGCGATGCCGACCGCGTGCAGCAGCCCGGAGAGCGACATGCTGTCGGCGTCCAGGGACACGGCGGGCACCGCGGGGGCGGTCTCCGCCGCGAGGTTGCTCAGGATGCGCCCGGGGCCCACCTCGATGAAGAGGTCGGCCTCCTTGGCCATCGTCTGGACGGCCTCGGTGAAGCGCACCGGTTCGAGCACCTGGCGGGTCAGGAGGTGGGGCACATCGGTCTCGGCCGGCAGGGCGGAGCCGGTGACGGTGGAGACCATGGGGCGGGCCAGGGGTGCGAAGGGCTCGTCGCGCAGGAAGTCGCGCAGCCCGGTGGCCGCCGGGGCGACGGCCTGCGAGTGGAACGCGTGCGAGACCGCGATGGTGGTGGCGGACAGGCCCTGGCCCGTGGCGCGCTCGCACACCCGCCGGACGGCGTCGGCCGGCCCGCTCACGACGGTCTGCCGGGGGCTGTTGTACCCGGCGATCACGACGGGCTCGCCGGCCAGGAGCGGCAGGACCGCGTCCGGCGGGGCGGCGACGCTCGCCATGGTGCCGCCGCCGGCGCTCGCCCGCGCCATGATGCGCCCGCGCGCGGCGGCCGCGCGCAGCAGCGCCGCCTCGTCCATCGCGCCCGCCCAGTGCAGCGCGGTCAGTTCGCCCAGGCTGTGGCCCGCGGCGGTGACGGCCGTGATGCCGAGCAGGGACAGGGTGCGCAGGCCCGCGACGCAGGACGTGACGATCCTCGGCTGGGCGTTCTCGGTCGCGACCAGGTCGGTGCCGGAGGGCAGTGCGAGCGTGCGGTAGAGCTCGTCGACGCCGGCGAAACGGCGCCGCAGCGCGCCGCCGTCACCGCGTCGGCCCGCTCCTTGGCCGGGGAAGAGGAAGCCGATCCGGGGCGGGCGGGCCGAGGTGCCCGCGAAGACGCCGTGCTCGGTGTCGAGGACGGAGCGCGCGCCGTTGTCGAGCATGGTCAGGAGCGAGTCGAAGCGGCGCCCTGCCTCCTCGGGGTCGCCGGCCACGATCGCGGCGCGGAAGGGGCGGTCGGCCAGCTCGCGTTCGAGAGTGGCGGCGAGGTCGCCGAGCTCGGCGAAGGAGAGCCTGCCGCACATCTCGGCCAGCCGCGCGATTTGTCCGCGCAGCGAGGCGAAGTCGTCCGCGTCGACCAGCAGCAGTTCGGCGTCCTGCCGCGAGCGGGACAGTGCCCGCACCTGGGGGCCGGGGCCCGCGTCCGGTGCGCTGTCGGCGTGCTCCACGACGACGTGGGCGTTGATGCCGCCGAAGCCCATGGAGGAGACGCCGGAGCGGATGGGGTGCTCGGTGGGCCACGGCTCGGGTTCGAGCGGGACCCTCAACGCGGGCCGCTCGCCGGTCAGTTCGGGGTGGGGATCGAGGTGGCTGGTGGCGGGCGGGATGACTTCGTGGTGCACGGCGAGGATCGCCTTGATGAGTCCCGCGACGCCTGCGGCCGCCTTGGTGTGACCGATGTTGCCCTTGATGGTGCTGATCGCCGCAGGGGGCGCCGTGGGGTCGGCGGCGCGCCGTGCCTCACTGAAGGCCCGCAGTTCTGTCGCGTCGCCCACGGCCGTGCCGGTGCCGTGGCCTTCGAGGTAGGCGACGGTCTCGATGCCGTACCCGGCCAGCTCGTAGGCGCGCCGCAGCGCGAGGCGGTGTCCCGCTGCCTCGGGGCGGGTGATGCCGCCCTTGCCGTCGGAGGAGTAGCCCCAGCCGGCGAGCACGGCGTAACGGCGAAGACCGCGCGCGATCGCGTCCTCGTCGCGCATCAGCACGAGCATGCCGCAGCCCTCGCCGGGCCAGAACCCGTTGGAGGCACGGTCGTACACCCGCATCTCGCCGGTGGCCAGCGCCCCGGTCTTGGCGAAGCCGATGACCTCGAAGGGGTCGATGCTCAGGTCCACGCCTCCCGCGACGGCCACTTCGAGCTGACCGGCGGCCAGGGCGTTGGCCGCGGTCGCCACCGACAGCAGCGAGGACGAGCAGGCGCCGTCGACGGTGAAGCCGCCGCCGTGGAGGTCGAAGTGGTTGCAGACACGGCCCGCGATGGTGTTGGCGAGGCCGCCGGCCAGGGTGTCCTCGTCGATCGGCGGGAAGGCACTCTTGTAACGCACTTCGAGGCCGGTCAGGAAAGCACCGAGCGCGGTGTCGTCCCAGCCCTGCTCGCGCAGGGCGGCGCCGACGGTGCGCCGTACGTAGGGCCAGCGGAGCCGCATGAGGTTGGCGCGGCTGAACTCTCCGGTGAGCGTGTTGCCGATCACCACGCCGGTGGCCGACCTCGGCAGCCCTTCGCCGCCGGGGAAGCCGGCGTCAGCCAGCGCGCGCGCCGCGGTGTCCAGGGCGAGCCAGTGGGTCATGTCCGTGGAGCGGAAGGTGCTGCCCGCGACGCGGTGGCCCACGCGGTCGAAGTCGAAGCCTTCCAGGACGGCGGCCTTGCGGGAGTAGAAGCGGTCGGGGGCCGTCCGGTCGGGTGAGTAGTAGTCGTCGAGGTTCATGCGCTCGTTGGGCAGCCGGCGAAAGGCGCGCCGTCCGGCGAGCACGTTCTGCCACAGTTGCTCGGGCGAGTCCGCGTCGGGGTAGCGGCACGCGAGCCCGACGACCGCAATCCGGTGACCGCTCATGCCCGTATCGCCCCCGCGTCCGTGGTCTGCGGCGTCCGCGCCGGGATCTGTTGGCTCACCGCCGTGGTGTCGGGTACGCGCCGGGCTCGACGGCGCTGGAAGAGGGACACGGCCCACCAGCCGATGCCCCGGGCGCCGCAGACGACGACGAGGGCGATGAAGAGGGTGTACGTGACGTTGAGCTGCATCAGGGCCCCGTAGACGAACGCGACGGATCCGCCGAACATGAACTGGGCCCGGCCCTTCGTCGGTGTCGTACCGGGGTCGGTGATCATGTAGTTGGTGAAGAGCACGAACGCCACCCCGGTCATCGAACCGAGCGCCGAGAACAGCGCGACGTCCCAGATGCCGTGCCGGACGAAGGCCTGGATGGCGAAGCCGCCCATCCAGCCCACGATCAGCGGGACCTTGCGGGTGAGCATGGTGTTGAGGACGGTGCCCGCCGTGGCGATGATGATCGCGATCATGATGCGGAAGTACGTGTTCGCGTTCTCGGTGAACTCGTACGGCGGCGCGATGCTGACCCAGCCGAAGCAGACGAGGGTCATCGTGATGCCGAAGTTGGACGGGTTCATGAAGTGCCGCATCCGCCCGTTGACGGGCGCCTGGAACGCGTGCTTGCCCGCGACGCCGACGAACACCCCGAACAGGACGGGCAGGATCTGGTTGTTGGCGTAGAGCAGCATGTTGACGGCGAGCGCGGTGATGTGCGACGGCAGCAGGAACTCATACAGTCCGCGTGCTCCGCCGCCGAGGAACCGTGGCTTGCGCTGGTAGGCCCACGCGCTGATCAGCTCGAAGGTGATCTCGGTCGTGTACGCCATCAGGAGGGCGAAGACCGGCCAGAGATAGGGCTGTTCGAAGCCGAGCAGGGTGTAGCCGAACACATTGAAGGCGGTGATCGACATCGCGAAGTTGCGCAGCGCCAGATACCGGGGGTCGGGCTTGGCCTTGGGGGGCTTGACGGCGGCGCTCGGTGGCGCGGTCTCGGCCGGAGTGGGGTGCAGGGCGGCGGTCATCGGCTCGAAACCTCCTGGGCGGTGCCGGTGAGCATCAGGGTGTGGACGCCGGGTCGCAGCCGCAGCGTCTGCTGGTGGAGTCCCCCGTCGGCGTCCCGCCACTGGAGGTGGGCGGAGACGGGACCGCTGTAGGAACCGATCCCGAAGTGGACGTCGAAGCTGCGGAAGCCGACATGGCCGCCGCCGCCGTCGAGCTGGGAGATCTGGGTGCCCTGCGGGGTGGTGATCTGGACGGTGGCGCCGTAGGCGGGCGCGCCGATGGCTTCCAGACCCTGGCCGGCGCCGCCCTGGTCGGTGGCGGGGCGGTACAGCTTCAGCTCCAGCGAATGACCGAGGTCCGGCGCCTTGTTGGCGTAGAACGCGGGCGCTCCCCACTGCCGTGCCACCGCGAAGTCCAGGGTGCCCGTACCCGTGGTGTCGCCGGTGGCGACGGCCCGGGTCGGGGTGGGTTCGGCGAGGCCGAGATCGGAGCTCACATTGACGTAGGTGCCATCGGAGTTCTTGGCGTAGAAGGCCAGCGCCTCATGGCCCGAGACGTCGTCACCGGGCTGGAAGTTGGGCCACATCGCCGGGTTGCTCAGCAGGTCGTCGTTCTCGGTGGCCGCCTCCTGGAGCCAGTTCCACCGGTTGTTGGTGCCCTTGACGAAACCGTCGGTCTGGATCACGTCCTGCTGCCCCTGGTTGAGGAAGTCGCCTGCCTTGACGTCCCAGCACCAGCCGGTCCACGCCAGGCCGTACTGCTGTGCTTCCTGTTCGAAGGGGGCGATGCCCTTGCTGAGCTGCTTCTTCATGTCGGCCGGGTTAGCTGCGTGGTTGACGAAGAGCAGATTGCTCTCCTGGAGGCCCCAGGCGACGTTGATGTTGCTGACGAAGAAGTCGAAGCTGCCGTTGCTGTTCAGGTCGGCGAAGTCGACGCCCATCCCCTTGAAGGAGCCGTTGCCCAGCACGAACGACTTGGGCGTCGTGCCCGTGCGCACGCCCTTGGCCTCGGTGAACTTGATGTGGCCCGGGGTCGACTGGTTGTACAGGAGGTGGCCGTGGCCGAAGTCGTTGGCGATGTAGGCCTCCGGCAGACCGTCACCTGTCAGGTCCGCCCCGGACAGCGCGAGCGTCCAGCCGGTCGAGATCTGGAAGGGGATGGCGTCCTTCTCCTCGACGTAGCGGGCGGCCGGGTGGTCACCGGAGGTGGCGTCGTGCCAGCGCAGCACATGGTCGCCGCCGGCGTTGTTGCCGGAGGAGAGACTGTTGGTCATCACGACGTTCTTCAGGCCGTGCGGATCGAGGACGTCGGAGTCGGGGAAGTAGTTGCCGACGATGACGGAGGGGTGTCCGCTGCCGTCGAGGTCCGCGATGTACACGGCGTCGGTGTTCCAGCGCGGGCCGTGGTAAATCCCGTCGGCCGACTGCGAGGGCACGAGTTCCTGCGGCACGTACGCGCTGGGTGAGGGCGAGGTGGCGGTCGACTTCGGCAGGAACAGGATCGGGGTGCGCCCCCAGTACGTCACGAGGAAGCCCATGCGCCCGTCCCCGGTGAAGTCGCCCGCGGCACAGCCGGTCGGCGCCATCGTGTCGTCGTAGGGCAGCGGCGCCGCCTCCAGGGTGAACGGCGTGAACCGGTCGGCCGCAGGCGCGGTGGGTGTGTAGGTGACGATCACCTTGTTGGTGCGGGTGTCGACCAGGCACATGCCGTCGGCGCGCCCGTGTCCTGTGACGTCGTTGATGGCGACGCCGGCGCCCACCGCCGAGATCCATGAACGGACCTTCTGGTAGGCCGGGTTGACCTGACGGATCGTGTTCATGTGCAGGTTGTCGTAGCCGGGCGGCAGGGTGATGGGCAGTTCGTGGAACGTGTACTTGGCGGCGGTCCGCGCGCCGCCGGACACGCTGACCGCGCTGTCCGCGCCGAAGAACAGCGTGGTGGCGACGGCGATGGCAAGGACGCCCGGCACCAGCCGACGAAGACGCATCCTCAGCCTCATGGCGATCTCCTTTCGAAAGTACGGTCATGAAGGTGCGGGGCGTCTTGGGCGGCGCGTCCGGGCACGATGCCCGAACTACCGTGCGGCCGTGGGGGTTTGAGGCCCACGCCGTTTCGGGGCGTACGAGATCTCACGCCGGGCGCCGCCCGCTCAGCGGGTCTCGGTCGGCGCGGCCTCGGTCAGGGAGGCCTCGATGTCGTCGAGTCCCGGCGGTTCCTGCGGGCCGGGCGTGTGCGCCTGGACCGGGGCCACGAGCTCGGGGTGCGCGGCGAGCGCCGGGGCGACGTGCCGCCAGTCGCCGTTACGGGCGAACAGGACGTCGCGCAGCGCGGAGAAACCGCGCCGATAGGCGTCGCGCGTCTCGTCCAGCACGAAGGCCGCGCCGTCCCGTGCGTACGTCAGGAGCGGGAAGGTGCAGTTGTCCCGGTACAGCGCGTCCCCGTGCATCCGGTACCACATCACGTGGCGGGCGCCGGGGAGCAGTGTGAACGTCGCCGTCGCGGTCTTCTCGGGGTCGCCGAAGCCCATGTAGGCCGGCAGGAAGTCGATCGCGCGGAAGCGGGCGAAGATGCGCTCACTCGCCTCCTGATGGGTGATCTCGCCGGCGAGCGCGGCGTCCATGTGGGCGCGTGAGGCCTGCGCCATCTCGACGACACCCGGCAGATGGCTGCCGAGCACTCCCATGCGGCTCGGCTCGGTCGTCTTCTCCAGGTGGGAGCGGTCCTTCGTCTTGTGGTAGCGCATCAGCAGGGAGAGCGGGCCGAACGTGCCGAGGAGGCTGCCCATCACCCAGTTGCGGTTCCACGCGTTCCAGGTCTCGTAGCTGGCGAAGGAGTCGATGGAGCCGGAGACCACGGTGTCGTAGTGGTCGAAGCCGCGGTTGACCACGTCCTCCATGGGCTTGAACCGCTCGGTCGCGTAGTCGTTCTCCGCGACGGCCTTGAGCAGCGATTCGGCGATCATGTCGACTGCGGCGATGAGCACCGACATGCCGCTGGAGTAGAGCGGGTCGATGAAGGCGGCCGCGTGGGGGAGCTGGATGAGGCGGTGTCCGGTCAGGTGGGGCGAGGAGTACTGGATGCGGCCCGAGCGGACCCAGGGGCGCGCGGCGCGCGCCTCGGCGAAGTGCCGGGCGATCGTCGGATAGGCGGAGATGATCTTGCGGAACTCCCCTTCCGGCGTGCCGTGCGGCTCGGGGTGTTTGCGCCGGTCGAGCATCAGGCCCACGCTGGTCAGCGGGTTGGTCGCGGCGCGGTGGTTGCTGAAGGGGATGACCCACATCCAGCCGCCGTCGAAGACGTGGTGCATGGTGGACTGGCCGAGCGGTGTGATCAGGTTCTGCCGGTCCTTGGGGTCCAGGAGCAGATCGGTGCTCCTGACTCCCATCATGTGGGTGTAGATGGCGCGGGTGTCGGTGCGAAAGCGTGGCACCGCGTCGCGCATGCCGAGCTGGTCGGAGACCATCGAGCGCATGCCGGAGGCGTCGATGAGGAGCTTGGCGCGGTAGGTCTCGCCGGAGGTGGCGCGGAGTGCGACCTCGTCGTCCCCGAAGTCGATGTCCTCGATACGGGTCCCGGAGTGGAACGTCGCGCCGTAGGTGACCGCGAGCGCGGCGAGGTAGGCGTCGGTGTCCTGGCGGAAGAGGTGGGAGTCGGGGCCGACGGGCGGCGTCAGCGTCCCGAACTGGTTGATCTCCTCGGGCCTGTTCTCCTCGCCGGCCCGGTGGTACATGAAACCGAACGAGCGCTTTACTCCGCAGTTGCTGCTCACATGCCTGCGGAGTTTGTGGAACGTGCCGATCCAGCCGATCTCGGGGACGCCGTATTTCTCGGCGACGATGCGCAGGCGCAGGCCGGTCTCGGGAATCAGTGATTCGCCGATGGTGAATCTCGGATGGCTGGCGCCTTCCAGCAGAAGAGTGGAAACTCCGTGCCGGGCGAGGATGCACGCGAGCATCGATCCGCCGATTCCAGATCCGAGAATTGCCACTTCATATCGCTGAGTGCCCATGGGTTCCCCATAATCGCGGTCGTCCGCGCGGTCGTCCGTGGATGAAGGTGCGTGGGAGCGCCTGCTCGACGTCTCCAGGATGCCGCCCGGACCTGCGTCGGGCTTCTCTCCTCTTGCCGTCACCGCCGCCTGCCGGAAAGGAAAGCGCAATCCTGGTGGTGCCGGTCCACGTGCCCGCGAATGTGGGCAGGATGGAAGAAGCGGAAGGGCGGAAGGGGTCCGAGACTCAACGGCTGACGACCGCGCCGTGCGGCCGCCTCGGCCCTTCGGGAGGATATTCATGACCCATGCCGTCGCCGAGAAACCGGCGATTCACGAGACCGGTACATCCATGTTCGTCAACGGCCTGTTTCCCCGGCGCCGTTCCCTGGTGATCGCGGTCGGCGTTGTGCTCGGATTTCTGCTGGCGTATGCCTGGTCGCCGCAACTGGCCGACGACCAGATCGGTTTCAACGCGGCGGACGCCATGCTCGGGCACAACGCGCTCACGACCCCCATCGCCGGCGTCACCTCGGGTGTGCTCTTCGCCTTCGTGTCGGGTCTGGCGGGTTCCTTCACGGCGTGCAACGTGATGGTGCTGGGCGCGGTGGGCCCTCTGGTCGGTGAATCGGCGCTGTCACGGCGGGAGTCGCTGGCCCGCATGGCGCGGCCCATCGGCTGGCTGGCCGTCGGCATGCTGCCGCTGTCGGCGCTGTACGGCGCGCTGGTCGGCGTCTTCGGCACCCACATGCCGCAGTTCTCCACCACCCACTCCCCCGGTCTCTCGCCCAGGATCATCCAGGCGATGACCGACTTCGGTGTCATCGGTGTCGTCATGATCGTGCTGGGTCTGGCGGCCGCGGGTGTCGTGCCGGATCCGCTGGCCGCGATTTCCCGGCGCTTTCGCAACGCGCCGTTGATCCTCATGGGCATGCTCATCGGCGCCTTCCTGATCGGGCGGCCCTACCCGTTGTTCGGGCAGATGTTCCGCAGTGCGGCGCAGCACCACAACCCGCTGTACGGGGCGGCCGCGTTCGCGCTCCAGTCGCTGGGGAACATCGTCGTGATGTCGCTGATCGTCCTGCTGATCTCGGTGGTGCTGCGGGGGCGGGCCGGTCGCTGGCTGGCGGCGGAGCCGGCCCGGGTCAGTGCGCTGACCGCGTCGGGTTTCCTGATCGCCGGTGTGTTCGCGGTCCTGTACTGGGATGTACGGGTGCTGCATCTGATGGGCTACATCTGGTTCCCGACGGCGCCCTGGCACTGAGCACGGACACGCGTGGCATCACACGTGAAAAACGGCCCGGCGCCTTGGGGCGCCGGGCCATCACGTGCGGTGCGGGAGGTTCTAGGGGGTGTCTGGTGGATCAGGGTCGGTCAGGGCGCGGCGTCTGGTGCGGTGCATCGCAAGGCGCCGGAGCGTCTCGATAGCGGAGCTATCGGGGCGATTCGGCAACGCCGCGAGGTGCCGTGCCAGACGCCGCGCCCCCGGCCATGGTCCACCAGACACCCCCTAGGCCTCGGCCGTGGCCATCAACTCCCCGCTGATCTCCTCCAGTTTGCGGCGCTTGGTCTCGGGACCGATCCACAGGAAGAGGACGGCGGCCAGGACCAGCGGCACCGCCCCGATGACGGCGGTCACGGCGATCGAGGGAATGCTCGTGGCGGCGACCACGATCGCGATGATGAGCACCCCGCCGAGTTTGGTCATGCCGGCCGCGAGCCCCGAGCCCCGTGACCGCAGCATCGTGGGGTAGATCTCGGCGGCGTACGCCGAGACCACGGCCGCCACCGAGCTGACGGCGGAGAGCGGCACGACCAGCAGCAGCGACAGTACGAGGTGGTGGTGGACGAGTGAGTCGCCCGCCACGGCGAAGCCGCCGAGCGCGAGCGCGGAGGCCAGCGAGAGCGTGATGATCGTCCTGCGGCTGCCCCACCATCCGTACGCCACGGCCACCAGGACGGTGAAGGGGAGGCCGAGCAGCGCGGCGTTGCGAACGACGTAGTCGGATTTCACCGCCGAGAACCCGAGGTGTTGCAGGTTGGTCGGCACCCAGAGCTGGAAGCCGTAGGTGACCAGGCCCGTCCCGAGGGCGAGGACCGTGATCGCGAGCGTGGGGCCGGTGAACGGGCGCCGCAGGAGCCGCTGGGCGCTCTCGCGGACCGGGGCCTCGGCGTCGGGCGCGCCGGCCGGGACCTCCCGTACGACGGCGCCGTACCTGGCCATGATCGCGCCGGCCTCCTCCTGACGGCCACGGGCGATCAGATAGCGGGGTGACTCCGGGATCCAGTGGTTGAGCGCGATGAACAGCAGTCCGGTGGGCAGACCGATGAGCCAGAGGATGCGCCAGCTGTAGGTCGGCGTGAGCCATCCGGCGAGCCAGCTCGTGGCCACGTAGGCCCCCGCGATGTCGCCGCCGATGAGGACCATCAGCCAGCCCCGGTGCCGTGCGGGGATGGTCTCGGCCATCAGCGCGAACGCGATGGGCAGCATGCCGCCCACCCCGATCCCCATCAGGAAGCACATGAGCAGGTTCCAGGAGAAGCCGGGCATCGCGCCGCAGATGGAGGTGGTGACGAAGAGGATGCCGGCGAGCAGGATGGAGGAGCGGCGCCCGATGCGGTCGCCGAGCCAGCCCCAGATCCACGAGCCGACCACGGTTCCGCCGATCCCGAGGAGCGGCAGCAAGGAGACCGGGATGTGCCCGTGCGGGTTGGCGGGGGATTTGAGCCCGTACTCCTGGGCGACGCCGGGCGCGACGAAGGACAGCGTCGCCGGTTTCATGACGTCGATCGTAATGGCGACGGCGAGGACGACGAGCAGCGCGATGTGCTGGCCCTTGATGGGGGCGTCGTCGATGGCGGTGACGCGGATGCGCCGCGCGGACCGCCGGATCTCACCTCCGCGCGCGGGCAGCACGCCGTAGAGCGACGCCGCGAAACCGACCACGATGAGCACCATGCCCGTGATCATGGCGGCGTCCGGGTGCATCCCGGACATCATGTAATGCATGTCGCGTGCGCCGACGTACATCGGCAGATGCAGCGCGACACCCACGGCGGACAGCAGCACGCCGCACCAGAACGCTGCCGGATGCTCGAACTCCCCCCGGGCACGGTCGATGACCTTCAACGCCACGAGCATTCCTTTCGTCCGGTCGGACACTCCAGACGAGACTAGGGACCCCGGCGGCGCACGCCTTCTTCCAAATTGACCCGATCGGGTGGGGCGGCGGGCCGGGTCAGCCCGCGATCCATGTCGCGTGCAGTCCGTGCGGCACGCGAACGGGCAGCCGCACGCGCGCCACCGGCGCTCCGGTGAAGTCGGCGGTGTCCACAACGACCAGGTCGCTGCGGTCACTTGCCGCGTCGTGGACGAGGCTCAGGAGCCAGCCGTCCGCCTCGGGTGCGTCGGGTCCGCGCGGCACGAAGACCGCTTCACCGCCGTGCCGCCCGGGACCGAAGTCGTGGGTCTCGGTGCGGCCGATGGCGAGATCGTGCCGGAGCAGACCGGGGCCCGCCAGGTAACCTCCGCTGCCGCAGGGCGACATGGCGACCGCGAAGCCATAGCGGTTGTACGACCCCTTGTAGCGGTCGTCGATCCTGGGGAACTCCTGTGCCTGCTCGGCCAGTTGTCGCTCGACGACGGTGCCGGCGCGCGTGTCGATCGTCCACCTCCACAGGGTGGGGGCCGTCTCGCCGGGCCGCAGCGGCTCGCGGTCGAAGACCCGGGGGTGGCGCACCAGGTGGATGATGATCCGGTCGCCGCTCTCGTAGGCGTTGAGCGGATGGAAGACGTAACAGGGGTCGACGTCCATCCACAGCACGTCGGGTTCGGTGGCCTCGCGCGGCAGCACGCCGATCCTGGACTCGTGGTCCGTTCGCCAGCGGTAGGGGACGCGCGATCCGCCGGCCGCGGCGGCCGGGTCGTAGGCAACCGGCAAGTCGTAGAAGACCGCGTGGCGTTCGGTCAGTGAGAAGGCGTGCATCATGGGCGCGCTCTTCACCGCGATGGGCAGGGTTTTGCGTACCCGGCCGTCCGCGCCGACGACCACATACAGGACGTACGGCGGCTCGTGGTAGTAGGCGACCGCGAACATCTCGCCGGTGAGCGGGTCTGTTTGCGGGTGCGCGGAGAACCCGGCCGGGAGGGTCCCGTCGAAGTCGACGCGGGCCGATGTGGTCAGGTCGGCGTCGATCCGGACCGGCAGCACTCCCCCGTCGCCGAGCGCGAGGACGCGGCCCCCGTGCTGGACGAGGTTGTCGCCGGCGTCGTCGGACAGGCCGTGCCGGGGGCCGGGCGTGGGCAGCTCCCCCAGGTGGGCGCAGACCCGGTCGGTGCGCAGCCACCGGTTGCGGTACCACTGCGCGCGCCCGTCCTTGATGCGGATGGCGTGCACCATCGGCGCACCTTCGAAGGCGTGCCGGCGCGCGTCGGGCGGGCCCAGGGGGTTGGGGCCGATGCGGGCGAAGGTGCCGTTCAGTTCGGGCGGCAGGCTGCCCGCCACTTCGGGCCGGACCACGGTGGTCTCCCGGGAGACCGGCCGGTAGTTGTCTGCCTGGACATACCGTGCGCCGTCCATCCCGCCTCCGTCACATACCAGCGTTACGTAACGTTGTTATGTTCGGGTTCCTGTGCGACCATGTCAAGGGTGAGCCCTCGAAAAGCCGACCCCGAAGTGAGCGCGAATCTGATCGTGACGGCGGCGCGCATCCTCAAGGAGGAGGGCCCCGGAGCCCTGTCCACGCGCCGCCTCGCCGCCGCCGTGGGCACGTCCACCACCGCGGTGTACACCCACTTCGGCGGCATGGACGATCTGGTCAAAGCGGTGGTCCATGAGGGCTTCCGGCGGCTGAACGACCGGATGACCGAGGTCTCAGGGACCGACGACCCCGTCGCCGATGTCGCGGCGCTCGGCTACGCCTACCGCGCCAACGCGCTGGAGCATCAGTACCTGTATTCGGTGATGTTCGGCGGGGCGAGCCTCGGCGGTTTCGCGCTCTCGGACGACGAACGGCAGCACGGGCGCTATACGTTGGAGACGCTGGTGGCGGCCGTCACCCGGTGCATGGAGGCGGGCCGGTTCCGCTCCGACGACCCGGCGCGCGTGGCGCATCAGATGTGGATCGGGGTGCACGGGCTCGTCACACTGGAGCTCGGCGGGTACCTCATCGAGCCCTACGACGCCGACACCTGCTTCCAGACGTTGGTGTGCGGAATGTTGGTGGGCGCCGGTGACGACGGCGCGAGGGCGGCGACGGCCCTGGATGTCGCGCGGGCCCGTGACAAGGAACGTACCCCCTCGGCCCCGTGAGCGCCGGACTCCTAAAACGTCACCATCCGTAACGAGGTTCCCGCCCGCCGAGCCAGACCGCATCCGATCACCGATTTCCTTTCCATACCCACCAATTCCGGTGATCGGATGGGCGGATGGCGCCGCGCCGAAGGGCGGCCATTCACCGCCACGACCGGAGATCCGCGCGCTTCGGCGATCTTCGCGCTCCGGCCGGGAGGCCCCGGCGACAGCAGCGGAATCACAGATTCGGAATGTGCGCGATGCTTGCCTTTTACCGCCGTCGAATTGGTTGACACCTCCACGCACTTCCCCGAGCGGATTGGCCGGCGCGGGCAGGCGGGAGCGCGGGAGGCGACGCCCCGCCGTGCGCGCGTCGACGCATTGTCCACCAAAAGAGCGAGGTCAGGGGGCCGTTGTGACAACCCGGTCCGGGCCGGACGGCGTTCAGGAGGAACACCGGACACGTAGGCACGACCGCCCCCACGCCTCACATGGAAACTGACAGCTGCAAATCCGATACAGGCAACTTCAAAGAAGTGCGGAAGATGGGAGCATGCGCATCATCGAACCGCATCTCAGCGGCTGGTGAAGCGAATCGTCAGCCGATCATGGGCTGGCCGCATCTGACGACGGGGGTCCTGTGGAGGTATCAAAGCTTGCGGTGGAACGTGCCATAACGACGATGTGGGATCACTACAGTGAACCCTTGTCCTTGGACGAGATCGCCGACACCGCAGTACTGAGCAAGTTCTACTTCTCGCGGGTCTTCCGCACCATCACCGGTACCTCGCCCGGGCGCTTCCTGACGGCGATTCGTCTGTACAGCGCCAAGAATCTCCTGCTGGAAACGTCACTGAGCGTCACCGACATCGCGTACCAGGTGGGTTACAACAGCCTGGGCACCTTCACGACCCGGTTCACCCGCAGCGTCGGCGTCTCACCCACCCGCTTCCGCTCGCTGTCCCACAGCGGGCTGCCGCCGCTGCCCCGCTTCGACCTGGGCAGTGACCGAGGCTCCGGCACGGTGTACGGCACCGTGGTACTGCCACCGAGTGAGACACCGCTGCGCGTCTATGTCGGCGCGTTCGGCAGCCCCATCGTCGAGGGGATGCCGGTCTCCTGCGACATCCTGGAATGCCCCACCAACGACTGCCGGGTACGGAAGTACCGGCTCAGCGCGGTGCCCGTCGGCGAGTGGTACGTACGCGCGGCGGCCGTCGCGGTGCGCTGGGCCGATGTCGATCCCCGCCCCTGGGCGCGCCATCCCCTCTTACTGGGCGCCGGCAAGCCCGTCGTGATGCGTTCCGGTCAGGATGTCGAACTCCGTATCCCCATGCGCACCGTGGACCGGACCGACCTGCCGATCCTGCTGGCCCTGCCGGAGCTGGACAACCGGCTTCTGCCCGAGCCGAAGCGCACCGCGCTGCGCGCCCCGGAGCTCGCGTCCCTTTGACGAGGCGTCACCTCAGCAAGCCGACCCCGGCGTGCGCCGCCCGGCGCGGACACGCCTCACCTCGGATCTCCGGGCCACAGGCGATCCGCCGATTGGAGACCAGCATGACCCGTAGGTGGCGAGCGCTCAGGCGCCGCGTCCTGACGCCGAGCGCGTCCCAGGCGCACCTTTCCGTGCGCGGCTTCCATGTGAAAAGCCCTGCCGCGCGCGAGCTGTTGGAGACAGTAGGCGAGACCTTCCTGACCGGGTACGCGTACGCGGCCGAGGCCCGCGTGCCACAAGAGGCCGAAGAACGCCTGGAGTCGGTGCCGAGCGAGTTCCGCGGTTTCGCCTACGAGGGCGCGGGCATGGGCTTCGCGATCCGCGACGGTCTCCCGTTCGGCGGCACCCAGGTGAGCCGCTTCCTCGAAGGCAGGGCCCGCGATCACATCTACATGGTCTATGTGGGAATGGGCTGGGCCATGGCGCGGCTGCCCCGGTTCCGCTGGGCGAAGGCTTCGGCGGCCGCCACGGATCCGCTGCTGCGCTGGCTCGTCCTGGACGGATACGGCTTCCACCAGGCCTACTTCCACACCGAGCGGTACGTACGTCAGCAGTACCGCGAACCGGACTTCCCCTGGCCCGCCGGCGGACCTGCCTCCTATGCGAGCCGGGTGATCGACCAGGGCATCGGCCGGGCCATCTGGTTCGTCGCCGGAGCCGACCCGGGCCGGGCCGCCGACCTGATCGAGGCGTTCGACGCGACGCGGCGCGCCGACCTCTACAGCGGCGCCGGACTTGCCACCACCTACGCGGGTGCCGCCGACCAGGAAGAGCTGGGGATCTTCCTGCGGCGCGCGGGGACCCACCGCCCCCAGGTCGCCCAGGGCGCGGTCTTCGCCGCGACCGCCCGCTTCCAGGCCGGTCTCGTCACGGAGCACACCAAGATGGCGACCCAGCTGCTCTGCGGCATCACCCCGGCCCGGGCGGCCGAGCTCGCCGACAAGAGCCGCACCGAACCCCTGGACGGCACCGCCGTGCCGCCCTACGAACTCTGGCGCCAACGCATCGCCTCGGGCCTCGACGAGCTACGGCGGGCCACTCCGTGACCTCCACCCATGCTCCGCCACGCCGCAGGCGCGGCCGCATGCCGGGTCCATCGCGCCTGTTCACCCTGCCCGTCCTCGCGCGGATGGTGCGCAGCCGGCTCGACGTCATGGTGTGGGCCGCAGGCACCTACGGCGACGCGGTCCGTCTGCCGCTCGGACCCAAGACGCTCCACTTCTTCAACCACCCCGACCACGCCAAGCACATCCTGGCCGACAACGCCGGCAACTACACCAAGGGCCTCGGCATGATCCATGCCCGGCGCGCCCTCGGGGACGGTCTGCTCACCAGCGACGGCGAGACGTGGCGCAACCAGCGCAGGGCGATCCAGCCGGTCTTCCAGCCGAAACGGATCGCGGGGCAACTCGGCGCCGTCCACGAGGAGGCCGAGAAGCTGGCCGCCCGGCTCGGGGCGCTCGCGGGCAGGGGCCCGGTGGACATGCGTGAGGAGATGACCGCGTTCACGCTGGGCGTGCTCGGGCGGACCCTGGTCGACGCCGACCTCAGCGAGTTCGCTTCGCTCGGTGCGTCCTTCGAGGCCGTCCAGAACCAGGCGATGTTCGACGCGATCACCCTGGGCACCGTGCCGCTGTGGCTTCCGCTGCCGCTCCAGACGCGTTTCAGGCGGGCCCGGCGGGATCTTCAGCGCATCGTCGACCGGCTGGCCGCCGATCGCGCGGCCGGTCCCGCCGGTGACGACATCGTCTCGCGGCTGATCGAGTCGGTCCGCCACGAAGCGGACCAGCACGCCGGACGGGTCCGCATGCGCGATGAGCTCGTGACCTTGCTGCTCGCCGGGCACGAGACCACCGCGAGCACCCTGAGCTGGGCCTTCCATCTGCTGGACGAGCATCCTGGGGTGTGGCGGCAGCTGCACGAGGAGGCCGTGAAGGTGTTCGGGCACGGGCCGCTGACCGTCGAGAGCCTGCACGAACTCACGTACACGACGCAGGTGCTCAACGAGGTCGTCCGGCTCTACCCGCCGGTCTGGCTGCTGCCCCGCATCGCCCGCGAGCGGGACGAGATCGGCGGGTATCGGGTCGGCGCCGGCGCCGATGTGCTGCTGTGCCCCTATCTGCTGCACCGCCACCCGGAGTTCTGGGCGGCGCCCGAACGCTTCGATCCGCAGCGGTTCGCGCCGGCCGCGTCGGCGGGCCGCAACCGGTACGCCTACATCCCCTTCGGGGCGGGCCCCAGGTTCTGCGTCGGCAACAGCCTGGGCATGATGGAGGCCACCGTCGTCCTCGCCACGCTCGCGCGTGAGCTGCGTCTGTCGAAGGTGCCCGGGTATGAGGTGGCGGGCGAGGCGATGCTCACCCTGCGGATCCGCGGCGGCCTGCCGATGACGGTGCGCCGGGTGTCCTGACCGTCCACGCCGCGGTGACGCGCACAGGAACCGGCCGGGGTCTACCCCGGCCGGTCCGTGCGTCCCGTCAGGCGCGCAGCCAGTCGGCCGTGCGCTCCCCGATCATGATCGACGTGAGGTTCGTGTTGGCCCGGACGGTGTTGGGCATCACCGAGGCGTCGCAGACGTAGAGGGAGTCCAGGCCGTGGACCGCGCACCGCTCGTCGACGACGGCCGAGGGATCGCCGGCCGGACCCATGCGGACCGTCCCCACCGGGTGATAGGCGCTGTCGAGGCTGGTCTTGACGTACTGGCGGATCATGTCGTCGTTCTCGATCACCGCGTCGCGCAGGACGACGAAGCCCTGCCCCAGTCCACGGATGCCGGGGTGGTTGGCCAGGCGCCAGCTGGTGCGTACGCCCTCCACGAGCAGGTCCAGTTCGCGGCCGCCGTCCGAGAGGAAGTTCAGCTCGATGTGTGGCGGCGCCAGCGGATCCGTCGAGGTCAGGGCGAGCCTGCCACGGGAGCGCGGGCGCTGTGAGACCACCATGACCCCGAGGATCATCTCCGTGCCGGAGAGCATCTGAAGCTCGGGGAAGTGCGTCAGATCGAAGTGGTTCACCATGTAGTACTGGAGGTCGTTGGTGTCCTGGGAGCCGGGCGCCGTGGTGCGCAGGATCTCCTGGAGGAAGGGGCCCGAGGGATCGCAGGCGCCGGGGCGCGGCGCGAGGAAGGCGCCGGTGCGCTGGTGGTCGACGAGGTTGGCGCCCACACCGGGCAGGTCGGCCCGGCTGTCGATGCCGAGCCCGGCCAGCTCGGTCGCGGGACCGATGCCGGACCGCATGAGGATGGTCGGTGACGCCACGGCGCCGGCCGCCAGGATCACCCGCCGCGCGCTGATCGTCTCGTACCCGCCGCCGGGCGCGGAGGCCGTCACGCCCACCGCGCGTTCGCCCTCGAAGACGACGCGGTCGACGACGGTGTGCGCTCTGATGTCCAGGTTGGGGCGCTCGCGTGCCGGTGTCAGATAGGCCATCGCGGTGGTGACCCGGTGCAGTCCGTCGCGCCGGTTGGAGGGGATCGGGCCCACCCCGGTCGCCTCGGGGTGATTGTGGTCCTTGACCTCGGGGAAACCGGCTTCGAGGCAGGCCTCGACGAAGGCGAGCTGTCCGGGGACCAGTTCGTCGGGGCGCCACCGGCGGATCGGATAGGGGCCGTTCTGGCCGTGGTACTCGCCGCCGAAGTCGAGGTCGTCCTCCAGGCGCCGGAAGTAGGGCAGTACCTCCTGCCAGGACCACGACGGGTTGCCGGCAGAGGCCCACTCGTCGTAGTCCTCGGGGAGTCCGCGCAGCGCGACCGTGGCGCCGACGGCCGAGGAGCCGCCCGTCACCTTGCCGCGCGGGAAGCGGATCCTGCGCCCGTCGTGGATGTCCGCCTTGAACTGCCAGTCGTGGTCGTGGAAGGACATGGCGTTGCCGGTGCGGATGTCGTCCGGCATCTGATGCTGCGTCAGATAGTCGGGGCCTGCTTCGAGGAGGAGAACACGGCGCGCCGGGTCCTCGCTCAGTCGCGCGGCGAGCACGGCGCCGGCCGAACCAGCGCCGACGACGATGTCATCGTATTGCGGCGTCATACATCACCCTCGCTGACATGGGCTGCGGGAAGCGCGACGCGAGACGGGCGCACGTCGCGGGGAAGAACGCGGAGTTCCGCGTCCCCGCACCAAGCCTCGCTTTCGAGGGACCGGTGGACTACTCCGGCGTTGCCCGGCGCATCGCGCGGGCCGGGCACGGAGTGAGAAGCCTCAGCACGTCCGCGCCCTCACGCTGGTGTGGTGAAGGCCGCGAGCTGTGGTGCCGCGGTCCGAAGGAGGCTGCAATGTCAGAGAATTCATCGGCGCCGCGCCTTGAGGAGGCGCCGGTCGGGGTGAACGCCCTGATCCCCAACACGGCCCGGATCATGGACTATCTGCTCGGCGGGAGCGCCAACTTCGCGTCCGACCGCGCCGTCGGCGACACCGCCTTCGTCAACTGGCCGGGCGAACCGGGCGGGGTCGAGGGAGTCCGTGTCGACCTGCACGCGGCCCGCGACGCCCTCGGGCGCATCGTCACACATCTGGCGGGCGAGTACGGGATGCGGCAGTTCCTCGACCTGGCCAGCGGGCTGCCGACCATGGGCAACACCCATGAGGCCGCGCGCGCGGCCGCGCCCGGCTGCCGTGTCGTCTACGTCGACAACGAGCCCAGTGTCGTCGCGCACGGACAGGCCCTGCTCGCGTCCGACCCCGACACCGTCTTCCTCGACGGGGACTTCCGCGACCCCGGTGACATCCTGCGCAGGGCCGCCAAGGTGCTGGACTTCTCCCAGCCGGTCGGGCTCATCCTGTTCGGCGTGCTCCACTTCGTCGAGGACGCCGAAGGGCCCGCGAAGATCCTGGCCGATCTGCTCGCCGCCGTCCCCTCCGGCAGCTGTCTGGCGCTCTCCCACTTCGCCAAGGACGACACCGACATGGCCCTCAACGCCATGCTGACGGAGATGGACAAGCAGACCGGCGACTCGGTGGTGCGGCGCACCCGCTCCGAGGTCGAGCGGTTCTTCGACGGCATGGACGTGCTCGCGCCCGGCGTGGTGCGCACCGAGCTGTGGCGCCCGCCCCAGGGTGCGTCGGGACCCCAGCCGCTGCCCATGTGGTGCGGCGTGGCCCGCAAGCGGTGAAGGGGACGGGCATGGCTCAGGGGCGGGTCTACGACGACATCATCGTGGGGGCCGGCAGCGCGGGGGCCGTGCTGGCCGCCCGGCTCAGCGAGGACCCCGGCCGCAGGGTCCTTTTGATCGAGGCGGGGCGCCACTACGCTTCGGCGGCGACGACTCCGGAGGATCTGCTCGACGCCAACGCGATGTCGCTCGTGAAGCACAGCTGGGGTTTCACCACCCAGCTCACGCGGGAGCGGCGGGTCATGTTCCCGCTCGGCAAGGTCACCGGCGGCTCCTCGTCGGTGGGCAACACGGTCGTCATCCGGGGGACGCCGCAGGACTACGACGAGTGGGCCGGCAGCGGCAACCCGCTGTGGGACTGGAAGCACGTGCTTCCCGTCTTTCGCGCGCTGGAGGACGATCTGGACTTCGGCGACCGCGACATCCACGGCCGCGGCGGCCCGGTTCCCGTCAGGCGGTGGCGCCCACAGGAACTGACGGAGGTTCAGCAGGCGTTCCTCGATGTGTGCCTGGCCGCGGGACACCCCTGGGCCGAGGACCACAACGACCCCGGATCCACGGGCGTGGGACCGATCCCGTCCAACCGCCGCGATCCCCGCGTCCGCGTCTCGACGGCGATGTCCTATCTGTGGCCCGCGAGCGCGCGCGACAACCTCTCCATCCTGTCCCGCGCCCTGGTCGACCGCGTCGTCTTCGAGGGCGACCGCGCGGCGGGCGTGGTGGCGTCGGTGGACGGCGGCCCCTGGGAGACCGTCCGGGCGCGGCGGGTGATCCTTTCGGCCGGAGCCGTCGCCTCGCCTGCGATCCTGCTCCGCTCGGGCATCGGGCCCGCTGAGGATCTGCGCGGTCTCGGCCTGCCGGTGCGGGCGGATGTGGCGGCGGTCGGCGCGGGCCTGACCGACCAGCCGCGCATCGGGGTGTTCATGACGCCCAAGCCGGGTTACGAGAACGAGGGCAAGTCGACCGGTCAGATCGTGACCCGCACCAGCGACAGCCGGTTCAACGACCAGTACTACGCGATGGTCAACCGCTTCGACCTCACCCTCCACTTCCCCGAACTGCGCCGGGTCGCCGGGGCGCGGGCCGTGTTCGGGGTGATGGTCGTGCTGCGCCGCCAGCACTCGCGCGGCCGGGTCACGCTGGCCTCGTCCGACCCGTTCGCCGCTCCCCGCGTCGATCTCGGCTACCTCTCCGACGAACGCGACTACCGTCTGCTCGCCGACGGTGTCAGGGGCTGCTGGGAACTGGCGAGCTCACCGAAGATCTTCGACAAGGGCGACCAGCTGGTCGCGCTCGACGAGCGCGTCATGGACGACGACGAGGCACTGCGCGACTACATCGAAAGGGCCGTGGACAGCGCCTACAACCCGGTGGGGACGGTGCGCATGGGTCCCGCCGGCGATCCGGGGGCCGCCGTGGACCAGCGCTGCGCGGTGTACGGGGTCGAGAACCTGCACGTCGTGGACGCGTCCATCATGCCGAGCATGGTGTGCGCCAACACGCATCTGACCGTCGTGATGATCGCCGAGCGGGCGGCCGCGCTGCTGCGCGACCGCGGCTGACCCGGCGCCGACCGAACCCATCGAATTGCCACAGGAGGCGGGCAGATGTGCGGAATCACCGGCTGGGTCTCGTTCGGCCGCGACCTGACGCGCGAACGCGGGGCCCTGGACGCGATGACCCGGACGATGGCGTGCCGGGGCCCCGACGCCGGCGGCACCTGGACCGGCCGGCACGCGGCGCTCGGCCACCGCAGGCTGGCCGTGATCGACCTGGCCGGCGGGGCGCAGCCGATGACGGTGGGCACCGACCGGGGCGAGGTGACACTCGTCTACAGCGGTGAGGTCTACAACTTCGTCGAGCTGCGCGACGAGTTGATCCGGGCGGGCGAGCGTTTCACCACGGCCAGTGACACCGAGGTGGTCCTGCGCGGCTATCTGCGCTGGGGAACCGGGCTCGCCGACCGCCTCAACGGCATGTACGCGTTCGCCATCTGGGACGGGCGTGAGCACAAGCTGGTGATGATCCGCGACCGGGTGGGCATCAAGCCGCTCTACTACTGCCGCACGCCGGACGGGGTGCTCTTCGGTTCGGAGCAGAAGGCCATCCTGGCCAACCCCCTCGCCCCGCGTGTGGTCGACACTGAGGGGCTGCGCGAGGCACTGTCGTACGCCTTCACGCCGGGGCACGCGATCTGGGCGGGCCTGCGGCAGGTCGAGCCCGGCACCATCGTCACCGTCGACGCGGACGGACTGCACGAGCGTACCTACTGGCGTCTGGAGACCCGGCCGCACACCGCCGACGTGGACACCTCGGTGCACCAGGTGCGCGAGCTCCTTGACGACATCGTGCGCCGGCAGCTCGTCGCGGATGTGCCGCGCTGCCTGCTGCTGTCCGGCGGGCTCGACTCCGGCACGCTCACCGCGCTGGCCGCCGCCCACCTCACCGGCGAGCGCGTGCCGACGTTCGCGGTCGACTTCACCGGCCAGGCGGACAACTTCACGCCCGACGAGCTGCGCGACGCCCCCGACACCCCGTTCATCCACGAGGTCGCCGAGCACGTCGGCGCGGACCACACCGACATCGTGCTCGACCCCAAGGCGCTCGCCGATCCCGCCGTGCGCAGGGCCGCTCTCGTGGCGCGCGACACCCCGCTGGGCGTCGGAGACATGGACTTCTCGCTGTATCTGCTCTTCAAGGCGATCCGCGAGAAGTCGACCGTCGCCCTGTCGGGAGAGGCGGCCGACGAGCTGTTCGGCGGGTACCGGCACATGCATGTCCCGGCCATCCAGCGCGCCCGGGCGTTCCCGTGGATCGCCGTCAGCGTGGGCCCCTTCGACAAGGACGCCACCGGCATCGACCCGGGTCTGGTGGCGCGGCTGCGCCTGGAGGAGTACCGCCTTGAGCGGTATGACAGCGCGGTCGGTGAGGTCGAGCGGCTGGAGACGGAGGACGACTTCGAGTACCGCATGCGCGTCATGATCCATCTGCATCTCACCCGCTTCATGCGGTACATGCTCGACCGCAAGGACCGTATGAGCATGGCGGTCGGCCTCGAAGTCCGCGTACCGTTCTGCGACCACCGGCTCGTCGAATACGTCTACAACGCGCCCTGGTCGCTGAAGACCTACGACGGCAGGGAGAAGAGCCTGCTGCGCGGGGCGGCCAAGGACATGCTTCCGGCGTCGGTCGCCTGGCGGCCCAAGAGTCCCTATCCGTCGACGCAGGATCCGTACTACGCCCGCGAACTCCAGGGCCAGGGGAGGGAGTTGCTGGCGGCGCGGCATCACGATGTCTTCGAGCTCGTGGACCGGGACTGGCTCAAGGGCGCCACGGAACGCGAGGTGTCCACGATGGACCGGCTGACCCGGCTCGGCCTGGAGCGGACGCTCGACCTGGCCGTATGGCTGGACGTCTACCACCCCGACCTCAAGCTCTCCTGACGCCGGGCGACCCCGCCCCGGTCCGCCGCGACACACGCCTGCGGCGGTCCGGGGCGCGGCGTCGGCGTCGGCGCGGCGGGGCGCTCAGCCGAAGGACGCGATGAGTTCCAGGGTCCGCGCGTTCTCCTGCTCGGTGCCGAAGAGCGTCGTCATGAACTCGGTGGCGCCCGCGTCGGCGTACCGCCGCAGTTCGCGCTCCACACGCGCCTCGTCGCCGGTGATGGCGACATCCACGGCGGTGGCGACACCTTCGCGCTCCAGCATGGCCCGGTAGCTCGGCTCCCCGCCGGTGCCCACGGCCGAGTAGATGTTCCCGAGCAGCGCGCGCCTGGCCGCCGGGTCGTGCGTCACGCATACGGACACACCCACCACGACGCGCGGCGCGGGCCGGCCGGCCCGGCTCGCGGCGCGGGTGAGGGTGGGAACCACGTGGTCGGCGACCGTGCGGGGCCCGGTGAACTGGGTGATGGTGCCGTCCGTCTCCTCGC
Source organism: Streptomyces sp. NPDC006711 (assembly GCF_042869775.1). Classification (NCBI taxonomy): domain Bacteria; kingdom Bacillati; phylum Actinomycetota; class Actinomycetes; order Kitasatosporales; family Streptomycetaceae; genus Streptomyces; species Streptomyces sp. NPDC006711. Next base: position 254,994 of record NZ_JBIAGO010000004.1, on the reverse strand, counting down.
CCGCGAGCCGCAGCATCGCCGGACCGAGCGCGGCGAGCATCAGCGACGGCGCTGTCGTGCCCGGCACTTCGACGGCGCCGGCCGCCGTCAGCGTCTCACCGCGCAGGGCGACGGGCTCACCGCGCAGGAGGGGCGCCAGCGCCCGCAGGTACTCCCGCAGATGACGCAGCGGCCGGTCGTAGGAGTAGCCGTAGGCGCCCTCGACGGTGGCCCGGTGGCTCAGTCCGATGCCCAGCGTCAGGCGTCCGCCCATCGCGGCCTGCGCCGTGAGAGCCTGACCTGCCAGGGCGAGGGGGTGCCTGGGGAACGTCGGCACGACGGCGGTGCCGAGCTGGATGCCGGGTACCTCACGGCCGGCGACGGCCAGCGCGGTGAGTGCGTCGTGCCCCAGGACCTGAGGCAGCCACGCGGCGCCGGCACCCGCCCGCGCCGCGGCTCCGATCTGCGCGATGACACCGTCGAGCGGTACGCCGTGCGTGATGACCAGCACGCCACCGCGCATGTCAGTGCTCATGATCACCTCATGTGCTCCGGCGCCGGGCGGCGCGCGGCCGGCGTGCGGACGACGGCCCTGGTGACGCCATGGCCCGGCGCGGGTAGCAATCGCTCGGTCGTGCACCGCTTCGGACGTGGCCGAGCCCGGCCTCCGCCTCCCGGGCGGCCGGGAGAAAGAGACCGGGGCGCGGCCCGCTCAGTTCGTGGTCACCGCCCACCGGGGCCGACGGAGGGGCTGTTGCTGTAGGCCGCCAGCCGCCACGTGCCGTCCTTCTTGGCGAGCACCCAGGTGGCGTACACGGTCCGCTCCGGCGGGGCCTCGGTCTCACCGGGGATCAGGACGCCGGTCTGGCTGATCACCACGGCCGCGTCGTCGGTGAGGAAGCGGACGTCCAGCACGTTGTCGGAGGTGCGCGTGCCCTTGAGCGGCCCGTTGAAGGAGAACGCCATGGCTTCGCGGATCTCCTGACGCGACTTCAGGTAGGAGCCGGGCAGTACGGCGCTGGCGTCCTCGAAGTACTCGGCGACGAACGCGTCCGGGTCGGCGTCGTTCCAGGCCTGGTAGACGCCCTTGACGACGTCGAGGACGGCGGCCTCGTCCTGCTTGCGGGTGTCGGTGGTCATGATGGCTACCTCGTTCTCGTAGTTCTCGTGGTTCTCGTGGTTCTCGTGGTTCTCGTGGTTCTCGTTCGTGTGCTTCGGACGGTCCGCGCCCGCCGGCTCGCGCGAGCGGGCGCGGACGGTGACATGGGGTGCCTGGTGGGTGTCAGTCCCGGGCCGCCGCGACGGTCGTCCCGGTGGTTCGCGCGGGGGGCACGGGCGGGACGGGGGCAGAGGCGCGGTGCGCGGGGTAGGCGAGCGACACGAAGATGCCGGCCGCGGAGAACGCCGCGCACAGCCACAGCGCATGGCTGAAGTGGGTGATGAGGGTCTGGTGCGAGGTGTAGTTGCCGGCGTGCGCGAAGGCGGTCGCGGTGAAGGCGACTCCGAAGACACCGCCGAGTTCGCGCAGCGTCGCGCTGGTACCCGATGCGATGCCGGTCTCCTCGGGACCCACCGAGGTCATCACGCCGTTCGCGACGGTCGGGAACACGATCCCGATGCCGACACCGGCGACGAGCAGCCCCGCCAGGACGCCGCCGAAGGTGACTCCGGGCGTGGCGACCAGCGCGACCCACCCGAACCCGATGGCCTGCAACGCCATGCCGAGCGCCATGAAGGGACGGTTGCCGTACTTGTCGGCGAGGGGGCCCACGACCGGGGCGATGAACATGGAAACGGCCGTCCAGGCAAGCAGGTGCAGCCCTGCCCTGAGCGGACTGTCGCCGAGCCCCGACTGGAGGAACTGCGACATCAGGAACAGCGCCCCGAACAGACCGGCGTACATGAAGAAGGTGACCCAACTCGCCGTGTTGAAGGCCCTGTTGCGGAACAGGTCCAGGCGCACCATCGGCCGGCTCCGGCGTCCTTCGACCATCAGGAACACCGCCACCACGACCGCTCCCGCCACGAGCGAGACGATGACCTGCCAGCTGCTCCAGCCGACGCTGCTGACCCGTACGAGACCCCAGGCGAGGAGGAAGAATCCGACGCAGGCCAGGGCGAGACCGGGGAGGTCCAGCGGCTGGCGCGGGCCGTAGCTCTCGGTCAGTCGCAGCAGGGAGAGCAGCCCGGCGACCAGGCCGATGGGGACGTTGAACCAGAAGATCCAGTGCCAGCTGAGTCCATTGACGACCGCGCCGCCGATGACGGGTCCGATGGCGACGGCGAAGCCCGAGACGGCGCCCCACATGCCGATGGCAGCGCCGCGTTTCTCGACCGGGAAGGCGTCGCTGATCAGCGTGAGCGAGATCGGCATGATGACGGCCGCGCCGAGGCCTTCGCCGGCCCGGGCGGCGATCAGCACGCCGACGGTCGGGGCGAGCGCCGCAAGGGCGGAGGCCGCCGCGAAGATGACGAGCCCGGCCGCGAAGGCCCGGCGGCGCCCGAACCGGTCGGCCAGCGCGGCGGCCGGCAGCAGGAGGCACGCGAAGGTGAGCACGTAGGCGTTGATGGTCCACTCGAGGTCGCCGACGTCCGCGTTGAGGCTGGTGCGCAGCACCGGCAGGGCGGTGGTCACGACCAGGGCGTCCAGGGCGGCCATGAAGACGCCCACTGAGCTGAGGGCCAGTGTCCAGCCCTTATGGGGTGCGAGTGCCCCGGATTCGACGGATTGCATGGTGCGCCTCTCCCTCGGGAGGTTCTGCGGCCTGCGGCCACAGCATCACACTAGTTCTTTGAATCATCTGGTTCAATTTTTGTACCACAGATCCGGATGGAGGGCGCGCGCAACCGGATGACTGGGGCGCGCGGGGACGGCAGGGGGCCCGTGGCTACGGGCCGGGAGCGCTCGCCGGCGGCGGCACTACTTGATGAGGGACCTGATCAGCCGCTCGTCGCCACCGAGATTCATCCGTCCCGCGGCGATGGCGTCGTCGAGGGTTTCGTCGCCGGCGATGAGTGTCTTGAGGGTGCCGGCGTCGGTCATGAGGGTCGCCTCGGGCTCGTAGGCGACCGCACGGGCGATGTCCAGGCCGGTGTCACCGAAGCGCAGCGTGAACCGGTCGTCGTCGATGCGCATGTCGCAGGTGCCGGCCACGGGGGCGCCGGCCGCGAAGACGTACTGGGCCTGGGAGCGCAGCGAGAGCAGCAGCGAGTCCACGGTCGAGGGCGCGTGGCGGTCCCAGAACGGCGACGCGACCGCCCAGTCGCCGAGCGCGAACAGGACGGGCTCCAGGGAGCGGCCCCACTCGGTGAGCTCGTACACCGGGCCGCTGACCGGCGCGCCGGCCCGGTACTTGCGCAGCACCCCGATCTCCTCCAGGTCGCGCAGCCGCATCGTGAGGATGTTGGAACTGGCGCCGCAGAGTCCGTCCTTGAGGTCGCGGAAGCGCTTGGGCCCGAGCAGGAGCTCGCGCACCACGAGCAGGGCCCACCGCTCCCCCACCAGGTCCAGCGCGTGGGAGACGGGGCACCCTTCGCCGTAGCTGCGCTTCTTGTTCATCCCTTTACCATAATCCGTCGCGGATGGGAGCCCAGGCCCCGGCGGTGGGAAACCCCGTCGGCCACGGCTTCCCCCGTCCGCCTGGTGCCCGGGTGATACCCGCATTTCAGCGCCCCGACCCAGGCGCGGCCCCCACGACCTCGGCCAGGTAGGCGGCCGCCTTGTCGGGGTCCATGAACCACTCCATGAGGTCGTTGGGGTCGTCGAAGCCCTCGATGTAGCGGCGGGCGATCGCGGGGAACTGGTTTGCCGCGCCCAGGAGTTCGAGCATGTGCGGGCGCGGCGGCCCCAGCGTCACGTTGGTCCACTCCGTGGTCGCGCGCCCGTGCCGCGACCAGAACGATTCGAAGGCGCCGCGCAGGAACGCGCCGTCGAACGGCCGGTCCTCGTGCTCCAGGATGGCCTCGAGGTAGCCGGCCGCACACTTGGCGGCCATGTTCGCTCCCTGCCCCGTGATGGGGTCGTTGGCCACGACGACGTCACCGGCCCCGAGGACCAGACCCCCGGAGGGCAGCGTCGCGACCGGATGCCGCACGACGGGGGTGTATCCCCCGCGCAGCGTGCCGCCCGCGTCCGTGAGCTCCAGCTTCGTGAAGTTCTCGCGCGCCCACGGCACGTGCAGTTCGACCAGGTCGACGAAGCGCTCCAGGTGTTCCTGAGGTGAGTGGATGTCCCCGAAGACGTCAAGGGGCCCGCCGGGGACGGCCTCGAAGAACAGGATGTGGCAGGGGCCGGAGACGGTCAGGGCCGGCATCACGATCATCTCGCCCCGGCCCGGCAGCATGTGGAACTCCACCGTGTGGTCGCCGGGGCCCGCCGGATCGGGCTGGTAGCCGTTGACGTACACGACCGAGAGCATGCGCTGCGGCGTCGTGTACGGCGAGCGGGACGCGTCGCGTTCGAACAGGCCGGCCAGTCCCTCCTTGCCGGCCGCGACGACCACGAGATCGTGGTCGCCCGCCATGGCGTCGAGGTCCGCGACGGTGGCGCCCTTGACGATCAGGTTCCCGCCCCGCTCCTCGAACAGCCGCAGCCAGCGCGCCATCTTGAGCCGCTGGTCGACGTCGGCGCCCGGTTTCTTCAGCGGACTGACCCAGTCGACGACCGGAACGGGACCCTCGGCGCCCACCTGGAAGCTGGTGAGGGGGGTGTGCGGAGCGAGACCTTCCCAGAAGTAGATACCGAGCTCGCGCTCGAATGCGAGCGTGCTGTCGAATTGGAATTGGGACGACATGACCGTGCCGTGCTCGATCTCGTCGGCCGTGCGCGCCGACATCACGGTGACGTCATAATCGTGCTGTTGCAGCCCGAGCGCGAGGTGCAGCCCGGCCTGCCCGGCGCCGACGATCAGGACTTTTCGCACACCGAGCCACCCCTTGTTTTTCCCGGACGGGAGAATGATGACCGGCCATTTCACCGGTGTCTCCAGTGTCCTTGCGCCGGAGGCCGGCGCCTTCTCTCGTTTTGCCCAGCAGGTCCCGGACGCATGGAGCGCCCCTGCCCCTCACCGGCGCGGGCCGGCCTATTACGGGGTCGGAAAGAAGGTGCGGACGAACTTTTCCCAGGCGCGCTCTCCGAAGATCACCCGCTGGGGCCGAAGGAGCCGCACCGGGATGCCGAGGCGGTAGCGGATCCGGGGGCGGGGCACGGTGATCGCCTTCTCGACGAGGGCGGCGACGTCGCCCGAGCGCAGCGACAGACGGCCACGCCCCTTGGGGTGCTCCACCTCCCGGTAGGCGCCGTGCCAGGCGACGAACCGCTCCCAGAAGTCGCCGTAGGGGTCGTTGTCGGTGGAGCCGGGAGCGAGTCCGAGGTCGCCCACGGTGGTCGGGACGAACGCGCCGAGGATGGGCGAGGGTTCGATGACCACGACCTTGATGCCGAAGCGGCGCACTTCGAGCCGCAGCGAGTCGCCGATCGCCTCCAGGGCGTGTTTGGTGGCCTCGTAGTAGCCGCGCCCCGGGGTGGCGAAGAGCCCGAAGATCGAGGACATGATGACGATGCGGCCGGCCCCCTGCGCGCGCATGCCGGGCAGCACCAGTTGCGTCATGCGCGAGAGTCCGAAGACGTTGGTCTCGAACTGGCGGCGGACCTCGTCCATGGGTGTCTGCTCGATCGTGCCGTTGAGGCTGTAGGCGGCGTTGTTGATCAGCACGCCGACGGCGCCGTGCTCGGCCGTGATCCGCTCGACCGCCGCGGCCATCGACTCCTCGTCGCTCACGTCGACCCGCAGGGTGGTGATGCCCTCCTGCTCCAGGTCCTTGAGGCCTTCCAGGCTGCGCCCGCTGGCGTAGACCGGCCACCCCTGGCGGTGCAGCCGGAGCGCGAGCGCCCGGCCGGTACCTGAGGAGAGGCCGCTCAGCGAGGAGACACCGGTGATCAGAACCGCGCGGGAGCACGTCATGTCCGGCCCCTGCTCAATCCGCGGCCGGCGCCGGGGCCGGTCCGGAGCCGTCCGGCACCTCCTGCTGGGAGATGCGGCTCCTGGTCACCGTCGTGCCGAGCCCGAGACCGTCCACCAGGCGCGTGATGAAGTTGAACAGCGCCGCGCAGAAGAACGCCTCGAGCAGGTCGTCGGCGCTCCAGCCGGCGTCGAGCGCCTTCTGCCAGTCCTCATCCGTGATCTTGTACGCGTTGCGGCTGAGCTTGGTCAGCAGATGCAGCAGGACCCGGGTGCGCTCGTCCACCGGCAGGTCGTCGGGCGAGCCCGCCACGTCGATCGCGTGGGCCAGTTCCTCGCTGCCGCCGAAGACCTGGAGGAAGAAGTTGTGCGTCCCGACGCAGTAGGGGCACTGGTTCACCTTCGACGTCCAGGCGGAGATCAGCTCCCTGGTCTGCCGGGGCAGGTTTCCGTGGTTGAAGACGCCGTCGTAGCCGGCCAGCATCGTCTCCAGCAGCTCCGGCCGGGACGAGACAAGGCGGAACATGTCGGGCACGAAGTCCAGCGACGTGACCTTCTTGGCGCGCTCATAGAGCTCCGCCACTTTCCCGGTCGCCTCGGCCTCGTCGACCAGCGGAACACGGACTCCGGAATTGTCATCCATGAGTACACCTTTCTCGTGCGGAATGTCCTCTTCATGAACCGGCCGAAACACGTGGCATGTTCCGCCGGCGGAGCACGGGCATCGCTTCGGCCTGGAAGTCGAGTTCCGGGTCGAGGCCCTGCACAATTCCCTCGACCACCAGGAGCGACAACAGCGGGAACGCGAACTCGGGTACCGGATACACGCCGAAACGGCGTTGAATGTCGAAAAGCCGTCCTGCGAATTTCGCCAGGCTGAACTCCTTGGACCGCGCTCCCGCCGACTCGGTCACCAGGCCGGTCAGCTCCGCGCGGAATCCCCCGAGATCGCATCCTTCGGCGACGCTCGCCGCGCTCTCGATGATGATCTCCGCGCAGAGCGGGCCGTTTCCCATGGCCATGTTGATGAAGAAGTCCGCGAACGAGGCGCGCACCGGCTCCGACAGCTTGATCACGAAACCCGCGTCGAGGATCACGAGGGAACCGTCGTCCTGGATGTAGAGGTTTCCCGGGTGCAGATCGCAGTGCACGAGTCCGTCCACGAACAGCATTTCGTAGACCGCCATCATGACCCTGCGCGCGGCGGCCCCGCGCGCCTCGGCGGACAGGGGCCCCGGCGCCGTGCGGGCCGACCCGTCCACGTACTCCATGACCAGGACGTCCTCGGCGCACAGCTCGGGCAGCGGCGCGGGGATCCGTATCCAGGAGAATTCCCGCAGGTTCGCCCGCAGGGTGCCCAGGGCCGTGCGCTCCGCCTCGAAGTCCAGCTGGCGCAGGATCGCGCCGCCTACCTGTGCGTGCATGACCTTGAACGGCATGGACCGCAGGTGTGGCAGGTGCCGCATGGCGCCCATCGCGAGCGCGGTCAGCCGGAAGTCGCGCCGCATCACCCGGCCGATGCCAGGCCTTCGCACCTTCACCGCCACCCGCCGGCCGTCCAGGGTGATGGCGCGGTGCACGGTGGCGATGCTTCCGGTGGCCACCGGCGTCCAGTCGAACGCCGCGAACGGCCACGTCCGGCCCCGGTACGCCCCGCGCACCGCGCCTTCCAGGACCGCGCGCCGGGGCGGGGGCGTGGCATCGGCCAGCCGGCCGAGTTCCGCGCAGACGCGCTCGGGCAGGAGGTCTTGGCGTGTGCTCAGGAGCTGGCCGATCTTGATGTACGAGGGCCCCAGTGATGTGAGCAGCGCGGTCAGCCGCTCGCCGGCCGGGGCCCATGGCCGTCGCCGCAGGCGGGCGCTGAGCGCGCCGGGGCCGAACACCAGGGCATGTCCCAGCACGGTGCCACTCACCCGGACCGCGCGAAGAGCCGTGCCGGGCAGTTCCGTCAGGGCGGCGTCCGCCACTCTCGCCATGCCCGTCCTCCCCTCAGCCGAGCCACTGGACCCCAACACATCCGCGCGAACGAAAGCGCCCGGCCCACGTCCCCGGCGTATCCGATGTCCCCGGCGTACCCGACGTCTCCGGCGCTCCCGGCGTAGGAAATCGTCGGCGCGTGGCGAGGTGAGCGGCTACTTCGAGCGTGCCCTGCCCCGCTCCGCACGACGGAAGAAGCGCGGCCACGCCCACGCCGCCACACTGGCTCTCCTCACCACGGGCAAGCCGCACAGGGCCGGAGGGCATGAGGGTGGCGCGAGCGCGATATCAGACACACCGGACCATCGCGGAAACGAGGGTCACGCCCGCCAAGTGGGACGCCGCGCGCGTCGCTCTCGCCGAAGTCACCGAGCGCTTCGGGGTGTTGGCCGCGCACGCGGATCCGCACGCCATGGCGACGGCCGACTGGAGTGTGGCGGACACGGCGGCCCACGTCACCGCCGTTGCCTGGCTCAACGCCTGCTCGGTGGGGCACGACGACAGCTCGTTCCCGGTGCCGTCGGTCCGGGAGCAGGTCGCCGCGACCACGGTCGACACCTTGGGAGCGGGCCTCAACACGGCGTTCCTCGATGCCTATACGGAGCGCGACCTCGGCGAGGTCGTGGCGCGGCTGCGTTCCTCGATCGAGAAGTTCCTCGGCCTGACCGCCTATCAGGACCCCACCACGCTCATGGACTGGCTCGGGGGATCGCGGATCCCGCTGGCTGGCCTGGTGGCCCACCTGACCAACGAACTGCTCCTGCACGGACGTGACATCGCGCGCGCGGTCGACGCGCCCTGGCACGTTCCGAACGCATACGCCGCGCAGTTCTTCGAGCTCTTCCTGGTCGAGATCGCCCGCAACGGCACCGGGCACATCCTCGACCGCGGCGCACCCGAGCGCGAAGGGCGTATCGCGGTGGAGTTCCGCTCCGCCCACACCTCCCCCGTCACGATGGTCCTGGACACCGGGCGTCTGTGGGTCGAGGAGCCGAGCCGCGACAACGATGTGCGTGTCCACTTCGAACCCGCCGCCCTGAACCTCGTCCTCTTCCACCGCGTCCCGCACGCGCGGGCGGCGCTGACGGGCTCCCTGCGCGTGTGGGGCCGGCGCCCCTGGCTCCTCGTTCCCTTCCTGAGCAAGGTCCGCCTTCCCTGAAGACGGCAAGCCGGGCGTGGTGGGGGCGCGCCCGCGTCGCGGCGCGGGCATGCGCCTGTCGGCCGGCAAGGCGGGAGAAGGCAACGCGACGGATGGTTGCCATCATGCGACGGGGGGCGTCCCAGCCCTCCGGGACGGGGCAGGCGCGGTTCGCGCTCGGTTCGCGCTCGGTTCGACGAAGGGGTGATCGGCGATGCTGATCTGCGTAACTGGCGGCACCGGCTTCGTCGGTGCCCATTCCGTCGCCGCCGTCATCCGGTCCGGCGCACGGGTGCGGATGCTGGTCCGCGACGCGTCGAGGGTGGGCCGGGCGCTGCGTCCGCTGGGCGTGGATCCGGCCCGCGTGGAGCTGGTGGTCGGCGACGTCACGGACCGGGCCACCGTCGCCAAGGCGGTGGACGGGGTGGACGCGGTGCTGCACGCGGCCTCGGTGTACTCCTTCGACAGCAGACGGCGCGCCGAGATGCGGGCCACCAATGTGCGCGGCACGCAGCTGGTGCTTTCGTCCGCCGTACGGGCCGGGGCGGACCCCGTCGTCCATGTCTCCACCGTCGGCGCCATGTTCCCCGCCGCGGGCGGTGTGGTCCGGGCTGACTCCCCGCCGGGCATGCCACGCGAGGCCTACTTGGCCAGCAAGTCCGTCGCCGAGGCAGTGGCCCGGCTCCACCAGGAGGAGGGGGCGCCCGTGGTGATCACCTACCCGCCGGCACTGCTCGGCCCCCACGACCCCCATCTCGGCGACCAGAGCGCCAGACTGCGCAACGCCCTGCGGGGCCTGCTGCCCGTCTGGCCGATCGGTGGTTTTCCGGTGGGCGACGTCCGGGACACCGCCGGTCTTCATGCGGCCCTGCTCGCCAAGCCGGCCGGGACACGCGAGCGGCACTTCGGCCCCGGCCGATTTCTGACCACCCGTCAGTACGTTCAGGCGCTGCGCGATGCCACCGGGCGCGCGCTCCCCACGATGTTCCTGCCGGCGCGTCCCATGCTCCCGTTGACGATGTTCGCGGACCTGGCGCAGCGCGTCTGGCCCTGGTCCATTCCCGCCGAGTACGGCGCCCTCTACACCTGTCTGCACGCGGCGCCCGTCGACGCGGACGCCTCCACCTACGGCCTGCTTCCCCGTCCCCTCGGTGAAACCCTGGCCGACAGCGTGCGCTGGCTGTACGAGGCGGGGCACGTGTCGGCGCGGCAGGCGGGCCGTGCGGGCCGGTCGCTCGCGGGGTCCTCGGCATGACGCCCGAGGGGCGCCCCGAGCCCTTCTGGAATCCCACCTACCGCGCCTGCCGCGACAACATCGTCCGGTTGGCACGAGCGCACCCGGAGACGTGGGAGTGGCCGGTGCCCGCGTGTCCGGGCTGGAACGTGCGGGACGTCGTCGCCCATCTGCTGGAGGTGTGCGCGCGGGCCGTCGCCGAAGTGCCCCGGAGCGCCGTCCTGCCTCCGGCACTCGCGCCGGATGCCCCTCTGCCCCAACTGCTGGGTTCCTGGGAGGAGTTGGACGGGGCCCTGGCGGAGGCACTGGAACGGACCCCTTGGCTGCGCCGAGGCATGATGCTGCTCGACGTCTTCTCCCATGAACTCGACCTGCGCGCCGCCCTGGGCCTCCCCGTGCCCCGGGAGCATCCCGCCTTCGACGACACGCTGGAACTGGCCGCGATGGGCTTCACGATGTCCGTGAACGCACATCATCTGCCGGCGCTGCGCATCGAGACGGCGGGACGGGGGTGGCCGGCCGGCGAAGGCGGGCCCGCCACGTCGCTGCGCGGACCGGGCCTGGAGGTGTTCCGTGCCCTGACCGGCAGGCGCACCCTCGCACAGATCCGCGCGCTGTCCTGGAGCGCGGCGCCCGAGCCCTGGCTGCCTGCCTTCACCTGGGGTCCCTTCGTCCCGCCGGCGCGGCCGGTGGAGCGCGGCACGCAGGCGGGTGAGCGGCGGTTGTGGTTCCTGCCGCCGTCCTTGAGCTCAGGAGTCGTCGCCTAGCAGTCGTCGCCCAGGCGGACGTCAGGCCGGTCGCCGTTCCGCTGCCCCGTGCCGCCCGGTGACGGCCCGGGCGGCGTGCAAGGTGGCCTGAACCGGCGTCGCCCACAGGAGTGTTGCCCGGCATGGGCCGGGCCGGGCGGGACAGTCATAGGGCGGGGATCACGTAGTACCTCCGCCGTCCGGGATGTCGTCCCCAGGAGTGGTGCCCGCCCATGCCCGTACTCGCACAGCGCACCGTCACGGCACCGGCCGCCGTCCCGAAGGCCGGGCAGCGGGCGGGCGTCCCGCAGACGCGGGAGCTGCGTCGCGCTCTGCTCACCGCGGCGGCCGCCGCCACCACCGTTCCCGAGCTGGCCTCGGCGCTGTCCCGACGCCTTGAGCTCCTTCTGCCGCACGACGGCTCCACCCTGACCGGTCTCGATCCGCTCACCGGCGTCGACTGTCTCCACCACGATGGCGGGCCGGTGGGGGGCGCGGTCCACGAGATGCCCATCGCCCTGACCCACCGCGGCGTGGTGTGGGGCGGCCTCGTCCTGGTGCGGGCGGGCCGGCCCTTCACGCCTGCGGAGATTCGGCGCGCCGAGCGGCTTGGCGCAACCCTCGCGGTCGCCCTGCGCCACTTCGTCGCGGGCAAGCCCCTGCGTCCCGGGCGGCGCGGGCTGTTCCCCGGCGTGGTCGTGATCGGCCCGGACGACACGATCAGGGGCATGACGCAGACGGCACGCACCTGGCTGGACGAGTTCGTCTCCGAACCGGCGCGCACCCAGGGCGACGAACTGCCCCCTCTGCTGTGGAGCATCACCTCCTTCACGCGGCGCACCCACAGCACCGCCCTCAGCAGGATTCCGACGTGCGGAGGATGGGTCGCGGTGCACGCTCAGCCGCTCGGCGGACCGCACGGGGAGATCGCGCTCACCTTCCAGTCCGCGCCCGCCTCACAGCTCCTGCCCGCCCTCTTCGTCTGGTACGGATTCACACCACGCGAGCGGGCCATCGTCGAATCGCTCCTTGGGGGCCTCGCGACCAAACGCATCGCCCGGCTGCTCGGCATGTCCCCGCACACCGTCACCGGCCACCTCAGGTCCGTCTACCGCAAGACCGGCACGTCCGGCCGCGAAGAACTCGTCGCGGGGCTGCGGCAGTAGAGCACCGGCCACCGGCCGCGCGCCCGGTCATAGAGGCACCAACCCCCCAATATTCAGGGGGTGTTGGCCGCCTCGGAGGGACCACGACACTGGGCGCGTGTCCCGGTGGCGGGATACGGATCACACAGGACAGGAGACGTACATGATGCGAACCTCGGCCTTGACGCCCGTGGTGCGGCGGGTGGATGTGGTGACCGTGCCGCCCGACGCCGGGGGCGTGGCGGACGGCGGCCTGCTGCCCCCGGCGGGGACCGTGGTCCTCTACGTGGGTGACGTGTCGGCCCCCGCGTGGCGGCGGCTGCGCACGGCGGCGCTCAGCGGCGCCTGGCGTGAGGTGCGGGACACACCCGTGCCTCGACGCCCGGCCCCCGGGGCCCAGCTGGTGGCCGCGTCGCTCGCCCTCGACCTGGTCTGCGCGGGACACACACTGGTGCGCGACCTGGCCCTGCCGCACGGCTTCCCGTTCCGGACGCTGACCTTCCCGTACACCGGAGGCCCGCTGCGTGACACGGACTTCGGCATCATCGAGCACGCCGGGCCCCAGCACCCGGCCGTACGCGCCACCTGTCTTTTGATGCGACGCGCCCCTCAACTGACGCGTCTGGAGCGGCAGTTGCTCGACACCCTGCATCCCGACGACGGGTACGCGCACATGGGCCCGCCCGAGCCCTGCCAGACGATCACGACGATGGACATGCTGACGGACAACATCGGGCGTGCGGCGCAGCATGCCGTCGACCAGAAGCACGGCCGGGGCGGCTACGTCCGGGACGGGGCCGCGGTGGCGCTCTCGGAGTCCGACATCCAGCAGATCGCGGGCGATTCGGGTGCTCCCGCAGCCACCGTGGCCGATCTGCTGGCGCTGCGCCGGCGCCACGTCGCCCGCTGACGGGGCGACTTGTGGCTTCCCTCGGTGTGGCCGTCGTGCTGGGCGCATGGCTTGTCCTGACGGCGGTCGCGGCGCTGCCCCGGTGCGGTGAGGCGGTCCGGGCGCGCCTGCCGTCCTGGTGTGCTCCACTGCTGCCGTCCTGGACGTTCTTCGCACCCAATCCGGCGACGAAGGACAAGGTGCTGATGTACCGCGACCTCCTGGCCAACGGCACGTACGGACCTCTGCGGCTCGTGCTGGCGGAGGGCGGCGCGCGGGGCCGGGCGGGCAAGGCGTTGTTCGACGCCTCCTCCCACCTCGTGCGCCTGGCCGCGCGCGGGTGGGAGGAGGAGGCGGACGCGCGGACCCGGAGCGCCCGCTTGATGATCAGCACGTCCTATCTCGTCCTGCTCAACCGGGCCGCCTCGGCGGCGCACGACGCGACTGCCGTCGGCTTCGCGTTCGTCGTCGCGCACGCGAGTCTGCGGGACGAGGCGCCCCAAGTGGTCTTCGTCTCCGCCGTGCACCGCCTGGAGAGCACGGTGGTCAACGCCGACATGTGGGACACCGGGCTGCGGGAGGGTGGCGTGCAGAAGGGCAGCGTGCGGGAGGGCAGCACCCCATGGTGAACGAGAGTGAGACGGCCCGCGCGATCCTGGCCGTGTGCGGCGCCGGCCTCGCGGTGTCGGCGCGCCGCGATCTGCGCCAGGGTCACGAGTTCGGTGAGGGCGGCGCGCTCGCCTGGGCCGTGGTCGGCGCGGACCAGCACCGCTGCCCGCCGGTGGTGCGCGGGCTGTTCGTCTGGGAGCGGTATCGCGGGGTGCTGGCCGTCCAGTTCACGGCCGGGTGCGCCGCGCCTGCGGTGGCGGTGCTGTCCGCGACCGGCTCGGCGGTGTTGTCCTGCGTCCTGCTGACCACCCTGCTCCTCGGCCTGCACCGCAACGACTACGGCACCGACGGAGCCGACCAGATGGCCGCGCTGTGCCTGCTCACCGCCGCCGCCACGCTGGTCGTCGGCGGCACGGTGGGCCGGCTCTTCCTCGGCTTCCTCGCCGCCCAGCTGCTCCTCAGTTATCTGATCGCCGGGGTGGCCAAGCTGGTCTCGCGCACCTGGCGCGACGGATCCTGCCTCGCCCAGATCCTCTCGACCGACGCCTACGGATCGCCGGGGATCGCCGCGATTCTGCGGGCCCGGCCGCTCGTCGCGGCTCTCCTCGGCTGGGGGGTCATGGTCTTGGAAGTGACGTTCTGGGTAACCCTCTTCCTGCCGGCGCAGCCGCGCTGGGGTCTGCTCGCGGCGGGCGCGGCGCTGCACATCGGCATCGCGTTCACCATGGGCCTGAGCACGTTCGTCTTCGCGTTCGTCGGGGCGTACCCGGCACTGCTGTTCACCGCCGCGTACTTTTCCCCGTGAAGCGCGGGGGCCGCGGCGCTCCCGGCTCCCGCCTGCGGCACCATGGGGGCATGCGAAGCGTGGAAGAGGACACTGTGCGGGATCTGCCCGAGTCAGCGACGGAGCCCGACGGCTCGGCGGTCGTACGCGTGCTCAGCTACAACATCCGCTCCATGCGCGACGACGTCACCGCGCTGGCCCGGGTGATCCGGGCCTGCCGGCCCGACGTCGTCTGCGTCCAGGAAGCACCCCGCTTCTTCCGCTGGCGCAAAGCCGCAGCCCGCCTCGCCAGGGCCTCGGACCTCGTGTACGTGACGGGTGGCGCCACCGCGTCCGGGCCCATGGTCCTCTCCTCGCTCCGCGCCCATGTGGAGCGCACCGAGGACATCCTGCTGCCCCGCACTCCGGGTCTGCACCAACGCGGCTTCGCCACCGCCGTCCTGCGGTTCGGCGGGGCACGGCTCGGGGTGCTCAGCTGCCACCTGAGCGTCGACGACCAGGAGCGTTACGCGCAGGGCAGGTTGCTCCTCGACCGACTGGCGGCCCTCGTAGTACCGCACGCCATCGCCGCCGGCGACTTCAACGACCGGCCCCACGGCCGTACGTTCGGCCTGCTGGCGTCGTCGCTGCGGGACGGCTGGGCCACCGCGCCGTGGGGACGGGAGCACACCACCCGGCTCGGCGACCCGCTGCAACGCATCGACGCGGTCTTCGCGACGCCCGGCGTCGAAATCCTCGGGTGCGGGGTGCCGATGGGGCTTCCCGGCGTGGCGGAACAGGACCTCCGCGCGGCCACGGACCACCTGCCCGTGCTGGCCGCTCTGCGCGTACCCGCCGCGTAGCGCGGAACGGTCGGCCTTCTCCGGCGCGTCAAGTCGCTTGACCCTCACCGGAGTTGGGGGATGTCCTGACGAACCGTGACCGGTCCGGGGCGAGCGCGCCGGGGCCGGTGAACACCAGGAGCAGGAAGACCCAGCAGAACATGGCGGCCGCTTCGCCGCCGTTCTCCAGGGGCCACCACGCGCGGGGCTGGTGGACGGTGAAGTACGCGTAGGCCATCGAACCGGAGGCCAGCAGCGCGGCCGCGCGGGTGGCCAGGCCCAGGACGACCAGGCTTCCGGGCACCAGCTCGATGACGGAGGCGTACCAGTCGGGCCACACTCCGAACGCGACCGTGCCGCCGCCGGGTGCACCGCCGAGGATCCCGAACAGGGAGGCGGCCCCGTGCGAGGCGAACAACAGGCCGGTCACGATACGAAAGGCCGCGACGGCATGCGCGTGATGCCGGGCGAGGAGGCGCGTGATCATGAGGCTCCTTGGGCGGGTCCCGGCCGACGGCTGCGGGATCGTCGCCGCCCGGGCGCCCCAGGGGCCGGGGCGGGCGTGCGCTGTGCGGGGCGGCCGTCGGCCGGGCAGGGCGGTGGGGGTGGGGAATCACCAGGTGAAGTGGTCGAGAAGCCGGGCGATTCGGTACGGACCGGGGTCCGGCCGGCCGGGGGCCCGACCGGCGGGGGCCCGACCGGCGGGGAAACGGCCGATTCCTCGTCCGGCGGGGAGCACGCGCGATGCGGCCGCCGAGGGTATCGGTGCGGCCGGGTGCGGCAGGAGGTCGGAGTGCCGCTCCATGGTCAGCTGCCCCCGACGCCGAGGGCGGTGAGCAGCACGAGGACCACCGTCACCACGGCGAACAGGCCGTGGGCGAGGACCACGGCGAGGGGGAAGTGCCGCTCGGCGGGGGCGTCCTGGCCGGGGCCCGTGGGGGCGGTGGCGCGGGCGCGGTGGACGGGGATCCAGCGGGCGAGCATGACGAACCGAGCAGGGCGACGGGTACCAGCAGGATGAAGGCGGTCCAGGCCAGCGCGTCCTTGTCGGTGACGAGGTAGACGATCCAGACGACCAGACCGATCGCGGCGAGCGCGAAGTGGCCGAAGACCACGGGGACCGGCAGCCGGCTCGTGCCGCCACGGGCGCCTCCGCGCGTGAGCCAGGTGCCGAGCATGTAGAAGCCGCCGAGGGCGGTGATCACCCAGGTGACCAGTGCGGCCGTGTCCATGGGAACTCCAGAGGAGAGCGGGTGGCTGCGCCGCCGGCCCGTGCCGGGGCAGGCGGGTCAACAGGTCAACAGGCGGTGGGTCAACGGGCGGGTTTGTCGGGGAACTTGGGGCCAGGGGTGAATCCCTCGGCCTGGGTCACCTCGTCCGCGACCCGGACGCCGTAGCGGTACGCGAGCTTGCCGCCCAGCCATCCCGAGACGCCGAGGGCGGCGAACGCGACGGCGTTGAGGGCCAGCGGACCCGCGTCGACGCTTCCCTTGGGACCGGATCCGGCGTGCCGCCACAGGAAGTTGCCGACGTAGGCGGCGGTCACCAGCAGGTTCAGCGACATGTGGACCACAGCGGTCCGAAAGGCCCGTGTGCGGGGCGGAAGGGCGAACAGGTCGAGGAAGCCCACCAGCGCGGCGGCGAGACGTACGCCGGGTCGGCCGTGAGCGCGGGCCAGCCGCTCGGGGTGGTCACATAGCCATCGGCGCTCATACTCATACGGGCTCGGATCTGCATGTCTTCTCCTCGGTACGTCGGCGGGTCTGTGGGTCGGCGGGCCGGTGGGTCGGCGGGTCGGTGGGTCGGCGGCCGACGGGCCGGCTCCTGGCACCCGGCTCCTGGTCCGGTGAGGAAGCCATCGGCATTCGGGCGACACCTCTTGATCACAGAGCCTCGGTCGTTCGCTCACGTCTCTGCCCTGACGTCGAACGCCCGGGTTTCCGATCGACACACCAGCGGAAAATTCTGTGCCCGGTGCTCCCCGGCGGCGCTCGGCGAGGGGGCTGGTCCTGGCCTGCGCACCGGGGAACCCCCCGCGCCGTGACGCGGCGAACTCCGGGCGCGGGTACCTCGATATCGTCCGCGCGTCGCCGTACGGTCAACACCGTCCCCGTACGGTGAACATCGTCCCCGTACGGTCAACACGCCCGCCGCGCCGTTCCGTTACTCCTGCCCCTCGACCACCCCAGCACGACCGGGCCGGCGGCGCACATCGATGCCATCGTCGGAACAGGAGCACG
The DNA here is from genome assembly GCF_042869775.1 of Streptomyces sp. NPDC006711. NCBI lineage: Bacteria > Bacillati > Actinomycetota > Actinomycetes > Kitasatosporales > Streptomycetaceae > Streptomyces > Streptomyces sp. NPDC006711. The sequence goes on along the minus strand of NZ_JBIAGO010000004.1, from coordinate 237,472 downwards.
TCCATGCGTCTCTACGCCCAGACCCCAGCACGCCGGAGCCGTCAGCTGATCGGGGATCTCATCGCTCTGTCTCTGATCGCGATGACGGTGGCCTTCGCCCTGGTCGTGCGTGAAGCGATCTTGACGCTCGCCGAGCCCGGGCGGAAGGCCGAGAGCGCGGGCGACAGCCTCGCGTCGGGGCTCGACAGCGCCGGTGACGCGGCCTCGAAGGTGCCTTTCGTGGGGGGCTCCTTGAAGAAGCCCCTCCAGTCCGCGGCCGACGCCGGCACCAACCTGTCCGATGCGGGACGGTCGTTGCAGGACACTGTGGGGCACGTGGCCACGTTGACGACGATCGCCCTGATCGCCCTTCCCGTCGCCGTGATCCTGGTGATGTGGCTGGTGCCGAGGCTGCGGTGGATCCGGCGCGCCGCCACCACCCGTCTCCTCCTGGACGCCCCCGGCGGCGCCGACCTGCTCGCGCTGCGCGCGCTCACCGGTCCCCAGCGGTCGCTGGCCGCGCTCGCCACGCCGCCGGGTGGCCTGGCCGACGCCTGGCGCCGCGGGGACCCCGACGTCATCGCCGACCTCTCCGCCCTGTCGCTCAGGCGGGCCGGGCTCAAGCCCTGACGCATACGCCGAGCGAGCCGCCCACGCCCCCGCGCCATCACTGCTCGGGCGCCGGGACGCAATCCTGAGCGGGCGACGCCCCCTCCCCACGCCGCAGCAGCGCCGCCGCGCCCAACGCGTTGACACCCAGGAGCGCGGCGGCGAGCAGCAGACTCTCCCGCATGCCGCAGGAAAAGTCGCTCGCGACGAGCGCGCCGAAGACGGCGATTCTCAGTGCCCCGCCCGTCTGACGGCTAGTGTTGAGCAACGCCGCCGCCGTGCCCGCGCGTTCGGCGGGAACGTTGTCCAGCATGAGGGAGGTCAGCGCGGGCATGACCAGGGCGCCGCCGACACCGAAACAGGCCAAGCGGCAGCATGGGCGAGCGCCGGTGTGCCTCGACGGCCACGAAGCGGCCCCGGCCCGGCACGGCGACCGCGACCGCCGCCAGGACCGTGCCGGTCAGGCCGTGATGCCCACCCTCGATGACGGCGTAGGTCACTCCGGCGAGCGCCAACCCGGCCGTGAGCTGCCCCGGTACATCGAACACGGCGGGGCGGCGCGGGGAGCGCCGGGGCAGGCGTCAGCATCCGTACGGGGCTGAGACCTCACTCCGCGAGGAACTTGCCCCGGATCGCCTGCCGCTCATCGTGCGTACTGCTCCTCTCTGTGCCAGCTTCGCTCTGGGCCACCTCTGCTCCAGCCGTCGCCTCTACCCCAGCCGTCGCCGCGGGCCCCCAGCCTGTCCGTCATCGGGCGGGTGCCGGCAGACCGGGCCGGCCTGCGGCTCTTCCCCGGCATTACCGACTGGCCGCCGGAGCGGCGCAACATCACCCGTTACATGTTCCTGCATCTGCGGGCGATGGCGGGCGCCGACCCCGACCTGCCGGCAACCAGGCGATGCCCGGCACCCCCGACCACGACGCCATGCTCCTGCTCGACATGGCGAGTCCCGAGGAGGCCGAAGCCCGCCGTGCGTGACGTGCCAAGTCGCACCAGGTCGCGCCGCGTCGCGCCATGCCGTGCCGTGCCGTGCCGTGCCGTGCAAGGATCACTACCGAGCAGTAGCTTCACGGCTTGATCAGGCGCGAGCAGAAACAATCAAGGAGCGGGCGGTATGGGGCGGGTCCTCACAGTAAGCGGCAACATCGTCATCGACGTCTCACCGGACGTGGCCTACCGGGCCGTGAGTCGCCCGTCCGACATGGGCCGCTGGAGCCCGGAGAACCTGGGCACGGCGAGCGGAACAGGAGAAGGGCCCGCCGGTCTCGGCACGACCTTTGTGGGACGCAACCGACGGGGGATGTTCCGCTGGGTGACCCGCTGCACGGTCACCGCCGCCGAGCCGGACCGCAGGTTCGCCTTCCGTGTCCACGCCATCGGCCTCGGCCGCCCCCGCCTGCGGGGCCCGATCGCCACGTGGGAGTACCGCTTCGAACGCGCCGAGGGCGGCACCCGGGTCACCGAAACCTGGACCGACGACCGGACGGCGTGGCCCGACGCCGTCGCCGCCGTCTTCGACCGCGCCGTCACGTCGGGCAGTACGTTCGCCGCCTTCCAGACCCGCAACATCAACAAGACGCTGCGGAACCTCAAGCGGGAACTGGAATCCCGTGCGGAACGAACGGGTTGAGGGGACAGAGCGCGCGTCCCGCATTCCGCGCCGCCCAAGTCCCGCAGAACGGGGCCAAGTTGACCGCGTTCGCCGTACACCACCCAGACGTGCTCGACGACCGGCTGTGGCACGCTCGTCGCTTCACTTGGACGTGAAAACCAAACCAGCTCAACGGCTACTGCAAGATGGTTCAAATGAGCGGTTCGACTGAGCAGGTGGAGACCGCAGACCGTCTCTGGCAGGAATTCCGCCAAGAGCCGTTCCCTGACAGCTTGCGACATTCCACGTTCGGGGGCACACATGTGTGGCTCCTCGAACTGGACATCGCCGGCTGCGTTCTTCGTTGGCTCGACAACAGCGGCACTCTCGACTCGAAGAACAGCGTCCTCCTCAAGAGCAGCATCGCGGACCTGGACCGAGTCCTCCCTGAGATCAATGACCTTGCAGGAGCCCAGTACTGCCAGCGGTTGCACCAGCTCGCCGTGCTCGTGTCAAGGGATCTGCCCAGCACCAAATGAGACGGCCCCTTGGAGGGCGCAGGACGGACATCGCAGAACCGCGGAACTCAATGACGCCCTCGGTTGATGCTGCGCGTACACCCGCCTGCCACTCCCCCAGCCCCGGAACCCACCCCGGCGATGGTGGCGCCGCACGGCGATGGTGACACGCGCACACAGCGGGCTCTGGCTGCCTCGCGGCGGTGCCTCGCGGGCCGTGCCCCCTCAGCGCACCAGCAGGTCGACCACCCCCGTCAGGCCCTCCTCGCCACCGCCATCCGCCAGCCGGCGGCGCATGAGCGTGAAGTAGGGGGTGAGCAGTTCCGGGGTGACGCCTTGTTGCTCGGCGGTGGTCAGGAACGTCGGTACGCCCGCCACCTGCATGGCCAGGTTGGAGACGACACCCTCGGTGTAGTCCCCGCTCCGCAGTTGGTCGGCGGTCTGGTGGACACCCGAGGCCATCGCGACGAGCCAGTCGGCCAGCAGGGGGGCGAGCGTCGTGGGGTCGATGTCCTCCTTGCGGATCAGGGCGAAGGCGTGCGCCGCGCCGGCGAACATTCCGTACATGGCGCTGAGCAGGGCAACGTCGTGCAGGGCCGCGAAACCCGCGTCCTCGCCGACGTACGTGGCGCCGACCGGGACCGTCAAGGTCCCGCGGTGCTGGTCGAAGAGTTCCCGCGCACCGCTGTAGAAGACGTAGCCGCCGGCTTCGGGTACGCCGATCATCGGGGGCACAGCCATGATGCCGCCGTCCAGATAGCGGGCGCCGCGCTCGCGGGCCCACGTGGCACGTGCGCGTGCCTGCGCGGGAGTACTGGTGGTCAGGTTGACCAGGTCCTTGCCTGCCACGTCGGTGTGGGCCAGCACCTCGTCGACCGAGGCGTCGTCCAGCAGACACAGGACGACGAGGGTGTTCGCGGCGACCGCGTCGGCGGCGGATTCCTCGGCCTTCGCTCCCTCGCCCGCGAGCGTCGCGGCCCGGGCCGGACCTCGGTTCCAGACCGTGAGCGGATGGCCGGCGGCGAGCCAGGTACGAGCCAGCGCGGTGCCCATCGCGCCGAGGCCCAGGAGTGTGAGCGGAGTCTTCTCAACTGCGGTGTGTGTCATGCGATTAGGCTGGTCGCAGGTCCCGTGATGATCAAGTACGCACTTGGCAGTGGGTGGTTACCCCGGGGTGAGCAAGCAGGTCAGGAGGGTGGGGCATGACGACGCTGAATAGGCCGGGCACACCGCGGGGACACATCTGCGGGATCGACGCCGCCATGGAGGTGATCGGCGGCAAGTGGAAGGTGCTGATCCTGTGGGCGCTCCATGAGCACCCACAGCGCCGCTTCGGCGAGCTGCGCCGGCTGCTTCCCGGGGTCACCGAGAAGGTGCTGGCCTCGCACCTGCGCGAGCTGGAAACCGACGGCATCGTACGGCGCGTGTCGTACGACGAGGTGCCGCCCCGCGTCGAGTACTCCCTGACCGCCGCCGGCCGGCGCCTCAATGACGCGCTCCAGCCCCTGGCCGTCTGGGGCCGCGAGTGGTCGGCACCGCAATGAACGGGGGCGAGAGCGCTCAAACCCCGTGCTGAGAGCGCCAGTTATCGCTCAGCGAGGCCGTCGGGGCGGTCGGAGCACGGCGGCCGGGGCCGGCCCGGCCCTCGGTGCGTGTCACCACGGGACGGGCTGCCCGAAGCGGTTCACGTACGCCAAACCCTTGGTGTTCAGGTGGGAGAGGAGCACGTCCACGAGGAGGGGGACGCTCTCCTCCACGGTGTAGGGCGCCTCGTCGCCACCGAGGGCCGTACGGATCCAGCCGGGAGCCAGCAGCAGAAAGGCGCGGTCGGTGTCGGCCTCGCGGACCGCGTAGCTGCGCAGAAACATGTTGAGCGCCGCTTTGCTTCCTCGGTAGACCTCGTGTCCCGCGCGGGTGTTGTTGGTGATGCTGCCCTGCCCCGAGGACATGACTCCGATGAGGCCGTTGGGCGTGACCAGGTCGTCCAGGGCTTCGATGGCCCGCAGCGGACTGAGCGCGTTGGTCACCATGATGTCGGTGAAGTCCCGCGTGGGGACCGCTCCGATGGGTGTCGCGTCGTTGTTGGTGGTCCCCGCGTTCACGAACAGGATGTCCAAGGGGCGGCCAGTCAACCGCTCACGCAGCGGCGCCAGTTGCTCGGGCTCGGTGATGTCGAGGTGTTCGATGCTGACGCGTTCGGGGTGCTGGTCGGCGAGGTCGTGGAGTGGGGTGCGGGCGGCGTCTCGGACGGTGCCGATGACCGACCATCCTCGCTCGGCGAGTTCGCCGGCCATGGCGCATCCCAGTCCACGGGACGCGCCGATGATCAGGGCCGTGGGGACGGGGCCGGGTGTGTGCGGCTGAGGCATGGCGTGTCATCTCCAGAGGTACTGATACGGGTGGATGGTGTGCGCGAGTGGGACAGCGGGGCCCGCCGGTCAGGACCTCATGGGGTCGATGCCGAAGAGGGCGGCCGCGTTGGCCGAGCGCACCTTGTGGCGGTCTGAATCGGTGGCGAGGTGTTCGAAGAAGGTGTCGATGTCTTCCCGGCTGGGCCGCTGGAAGGGGTAGTCCGTCGAGAAGATCAGCCGGTCGGTGGTCGTGACGGTCAAGGCGTGGTGCAGCAGGGCCGGGTTGAACATGCCCGAGGTGGTGATGAAGACGTTGGCACGGATGTAGTCGGAGACCGTGCGCTGGAGACCGGCGAGGCGCGCGAGGCTGTCGGCCCGGTCGAGCCAGAAGAGCAGCAGTTCGCCCCAGTGCCCAAGGACGATCCGCAGCTCGGGGTGCCGGTCGAAGGTGCCGCGCAGGATGAGCCGCAGGGCGGCGGTGGCGGCTTCCAGGTGCCAGCCCCAGCCGAACGTGGCGAGGCCGAGGTCGGTGAGTGGGTCGAAGCCCCGGTAGGTGGCGTCGCGCAGGGGGTCGGAGGGGATCTGGGGATGGATGAAGACGGGCTGGCCAAGGGCGGCGGCGGTGGCGAAGAAGTCGTCGTAGACGGGGTCGTCGAGCAGCAGGTCGCCGGATCTGCCGTAGACCATGGTGCCCACGTGGCCCTGGGCTGCGGCCCGTTCGAGCTCGGCGGCGACATGTCGCGGGGAGGACATCGGGAGGCTCGACAGGGACCGGAAGCGTGCCGGGTGGGCGCGGACCGCTTCGGTGGCGGTGTCGTTGGCGAGGCGGCTGAGGTCGACTGCCCGCTCGGGAGGCAGGGAGTGCGTTCCGGGCGGGGTCAGGGCCAGGACGGCCAGGTCGATGCCCTGGGCGTCCATGGCGGCGATCCGGCCGGCGCCGAGGTCTTCGAGCCGCTGGAGGGTGTCGCCGTGTTCGTTGAAGGCGAGGCTTTCGTCCGGGCGAGGTACGGCCTTGAGGGCGGACGTCAACTCCGGCAGCATCCAGTGTTCTTCGATGGCGATGAGGGTCATGGGCGGCCTTCCTTGGGCGGAGTGAACGCACGGCCTGACGCGGCAGGGCTGCGGCGGCCGGCGGCGTCCGCCCGGTCGCTTCGTTCCGTACCCCGGCGAAGCTAGGCGAGACCCAGTTACCTGTCAAATGATAGCTATCCCACGACAGGTAAATTACACTGAGGACGTGGACAAGAAGCGGGACGAGAAGCAGGTCGTGGACGAGAAGCAGAAGGCCAGGCTGTTCGAGCTGGCCGACCTGATCCTGGCGATCGGCCGGCACATCCATGCCGCCAAGTCGGACCCGGCGGAGGCATGGACACCGCTCGAAGCGGCGGTCATGCGCTTCGTCGACCACCAGCCGGGCGCCACGGCCGGCCAGGCGGCCGAGGCCACCCGGCTCATCTCCAGCAACTTCAGCCGCGCCCTGCGCAAGTTGGAGGAGAAGGGCCTGGTGCGCAGGGAACCCGATCCCGATGACGCGCGACGCGTGCGCCTGTATCCGACGCCGAAAGCCGGTGAGAATCTGCGCCGCCTCGAGGACGTCTGGGGCGGCCTCCTGGCCGAGGCCGTTCCCGACGGTGCCGAGGCGGACGGCATGATCGTCGTGCTCCGGCGCATCGAGGCGCAGCTGCTTGCCCGAAGCCGCGGCGGCGCGCACCGCGACTGAGCCACGGCCGCGCGCGGTGGCGCCGCCCGTCGGCGCGGTGCGGCGCCGCACGAGTACCGGCCGGTGGGGTCCGGGGCCTCCGGTCACGGCGTGTGTCCGGTCGGGCCGTCGCGTGGCCGCCTGTCCCCGCTCATGGGGTGTCGGCGAAGATGGGGCCAGGTCCGTTCGCCGTCCGAGCAGAGGAGTGCTGGCGCAGATGCCCGCTTCCGGTTCCCCCTCCCGTGCCAAGCCGCCGACGATCGCCGATGTCGCGCGCGCCGCCGAGGTGTCGCGTACGACGGTGTCGCACGCGCTCAACGGCCTCGGCAAGGTGGACCCCCGGACCCGGGAGCGGGTCAAGCGGATCGCGCTCGAACTCGGCTACCGGCCCAACTTGCGCGCACAGCGGCTGCGTACCGGCCAGGCGAAGGCCATCGCGCTCGTGTCGTCCATGCCGTTCGCGGTGGCCGGCGGGCCCTCCCGGCTCGGCTTCTACATGGAGGTGGCGGCGGCCGCCGCCGAGAGCGCGCTCGTCCACGATTACGCGCTGGTGCTCGTGCCGCCGGTGCGCTCCGGGTCCGCGCTCGACTCCCTGGACATCGACGGGGCCATCGTGGTCGAGCCCGACATCGACGACGCGGCCATCGCGCAACTGCGCGGGCGCGGACTGCCGTACGTCACGCTCGGCCGGCCGGTCGCGGCCGACGACGAGGCGCCGTACGTGGATCTGTGGGGAGACCGGGTGGCGACCGTGCTCCTGACGCACCTGCGGGAGCAGGGGGCCGGACATCCGGCGCTCATCGTGGGGTCGGGCGCGCGGCATTCGTCGGTCGACGCCCGGGCCGCGTACGAACGGATGGCGGCCGAACAGGGCTGGGATCCCATCGTCGAAGCGTGGCCCGAGACGGGGGGCGAGCGGGAGGCGTACGAACGCTGTACGGCGCTGCTCGCGGCGCACCCCGGGATCGACGCGGTGTGCGCGCTGGTGGACGCGTTCGCGGTGGGAGCGGTCCGCGCCCTTCAGGACAGCGGGCGCTCCATTCCGGACGACGTCCTGGTCGCCACCCGCTACGACGGGCTGCGGGCCCGCACCTGCCAACCGCCGCTCACCGCGGTGGACTTGCATCTGGACCGGGCGGCTTCCGACGCGGTGGAACTGCTCCTGTCGGGGCTGCGCGGCGCCGAGGCCCCTCCCCCCGGGGCCCCGGCGCCCGCCCCCGCGCTGATCGCGCGCGCCTCCTCGCTCAGAGAACGCGGGGAGTTCAGACACCCGCGATGAGGACGGTGCCGGAGACCAGCGCGAAGACCAGCACGAACAGCCTCATCCTGCGCGCGTCGATCCGCTGGTGCACCAGCCGGCTCAGCCACGCGCCGAGGGCGATCGCCGGGAGCAGCGCGGCCGCCCAGCCCAGGTCGGCGACGCGTCCCTTGCCGGTGGCGAACAGCAGCGCCAGCGAAGCCACTTCACCCACCAGGAAGCAGGCGGCGACGGTGGAGCGGAGCTCGGCGGGCGGGCGGTGCTGGTAGACGAGCGCGAGCGGGGGGCCACCGACCCCGGTCGCGGTCTCCGTGAGGCCGGTCACCAGGCCGGCGCCGACGTATGCGGTCCGGCCGGGCGCGAAGGCAGGGGCGGCCAGACTGACCAGCGCCGCGAGGACGGTGGCGCCGCCGACGAACAGTCCGATGCTGCGGTCGGGGATGAGCCAGAGCAGCGCGAGTCCGCCCGGCGTCGCCGCGAGCCGGGCCACGGTGATCCAGCGCGCGCCGCGCAGATCGAGTGAGCCGCGTTCGCGCCACGCGACGTACAGGTTGAGCGGGATCATCGACGCGAGGACGAAGACGGGCAGCAGGGACGGGTCGAGGATGCCGGCGACCGGCGCGACGACCAGCGCGAAGCCGAGCCCGCTGCCGCCCTGGACGAACGCGGCGATCCCCACCGTGACGGCGAGGATCACCAGGGTCTGAGTGTTCACTGTGCGGTGCTCCGGTTCCGTGCCGAGATGTCGCGTGCCGTCGCCGACGTGGGATGGACGCGCGTGACGGGTGCGCGCGCCACGGCCGTTCTGGCCAGGGCCGTGGCGCGGCGCACGAGTGCGGGGCCGTCCCAGTCGGTCGGCTCGCCGTGCCACATACGGAGCCGGCCGGCCACGAACACGGCGCTGATCTGGTCCCGGTTGCCTCGCCGTACCAGTTCCCAGGGCAGGTCCAAGGACAGGGCGAGTTCGGGGGTGGACACGTCCACGAGGAGGAAGTCCGCCGCCAGGCCGGCCGCGATGGTGCCGGTGCGGCCGCCGAGGCCGACCGCGTCGGCGCCGCCCGCCGTGGCGTGCTCCAGCCAGGTCCAGCCCGCTCCGCAGGAGGAGTCCCCCGTGCTCAGGCCGTACGCGATGCGCTGGGCGAACTCGGCGGCCTCGGCGAGCCGGAAGCCGTCGCCCCGGGTGCCGTCGCTGCCGATGCCGAACCGGACGCCGCGCTCGGCCAGGGCGGTGGCGGGGGCCACCGCGTTGCCTTTCCAGGCGCTGGCAACGGGGTTGTAGCTGACGGCAGTCGCGGTGTCGGCGAGGAGCGACACCTCGCGGGGCGCGAGCAGCGTGGTGTGGGCGGCCAGCAGGTGCGGGCCGAGGGCCTTGACGCTGTCGAGGTGTTCGAGCGGGCGCAGGCCGTGGCGCAGCAAGGAGCGTTCGACCGCCGCCAGGTGTTCGTTCACATGCATCTGGACGACCGCCCGGGCCTCGGTGGCGAGGCGGCCGGTCGCGTGCAGCATGGCGTCGGTGGCGGCTTCGGGAACGGAGATCGCCAGGGAGGGATGGATGAGCGGGTCGTCGGTGTAGGCGGCCAGGTGTTTCTCCGCGCGCGCCAGGATCGCGCCCGAGTCGGTGTCCGTGCCGGTGTCGTCGCAGATCAGGCCGAGGACGCAGCGGATCCCCGCGTCCCGTGCGGCGCAGGCGACGACATCGGTGTCCACGTCGGCGCGCGTCCCGGCGTCGGTTACGGTGGTGAATCCGCCGCGCAGCGATTCCAACGCGGCGAGCTTGGCGGCCACATAGGCCGATTCCTCGTCGAGTGCGCCTTCGAGCGGCACCCAGACCCGGCGGAAGATCTCCGAGGGCTCACCGAAGGCGAGAGCCGCGCCGAAGCTCTGGGTCAGATGGTGGTGGCTGTCGACGAAGCCCGGCATGAGCAGGTGGCCGGACAGGCGCAGGGCCTGGAGATGGGGATACCCGCGCTCCAGTTCCTCGGTCGGCCCCACCGCCTCGAACGAGCCGGCGGACACGACCACGGCGTACAACTCCCTGACTCCTTCGGGGAGCAGGACGGCGTCCGGGATGAGGAGCAGCGGGCCGCGGGTGCGCAGCCGGTCCTGGATGAGCTGGTTCATCGGTTGCCTTCGGTGCGGGGAGCGGGGCGTGGGGACAGCCGGGCGGCGAGCGCCGGCCGGACGTGGTGGAAAAGGACATTGAGTACGGCCGCGACGAACGCTCCGACCGCGACACCGCTGTCGAGCAGGATGCGGACGGTGGAGGGGAATCCCTGGTAGACGTCGGGGACCAGGATGGGCAGCAGGCCGAGTGCGAGGGCGACGGCGCAGATGAACGTATTGGTGTGGCGGTCGAGGTCGCAGCGGGCCAGCATCTGCACCCCGAGCACGGTGATCACGGCGAAGACGACCATGGCCGTGCCGCCGACGACCGGCGCGGGCACGACACTGATGGCCCGGGTCACCGGCGCGAGGAACCCGATGGCGATGAGGACGACTCCGGCGGCCGCCGTCACGAACCGGCTGCGTACGCCGGTGACGCGGACGATCCCGATGTTCTCCCCGCTCGTCACCATCAACGGCATCCCGAACAGGCCGCCAACGGCCGACACGAGCGCGTCGCCGCGGATCGTCCTCGGAACCGCGACGCGTCGGTCGATCTTCTTGCCCACGGCCTCGGCGTTGATGACGGTCTGGCCGGTGGCCTCGGCCATGGAGGCGAGGCTGTAGAGCATGAGCGGCAGGGCGGCCAGCACGTCGAATCTGGGCGGGCCGAACGGCATGAGCCGGGGCAGGTCCACCCAGCCGCCCTGGCTCAGATGTCCAAGGCTCACGTCGCCGAGGTACAGGGCGAGGACCGTGCCGGCGATGAGGCCGAGCATGACGGAGAGCTGACGCGCCAGACCGCGGCAGAGCAGATGGCTCAGGACGGTGAACCCGATGGTCGCGAGGCCGAGCGCGAGGTGGCCGGGGTCGGCGAAGCCGTGTTCGCCGGGGCGTCCCGTGACCAGGACCGCCCCGACCTTCACCAGATTGACGCCGACGATCACGATCATCGTGCCGATGACGAGCGGCGGGAAGTACGTCAACAGGCGGGCGAAGAGCGGCAGTACGGCGAAGGTGAACAGGGCGGTGAGGAGGACCGCGCCCGCCGCGACGCGCAGTCCGTGCTCGTCGGCGATGGCCAGGAACAGGACCAGCGGCGCGCCCCCCGGCAGCATGACGAACGGCAGCCGGGGCCCGAACTTCCACAGTCCGAGCGACTGGATCAGCGACCCCACGCCTGAGAGGACGAAGGCGGCGGACAGGAGATCGACGGTCAGGCCGGCGTTCAGCCGCAGGGTGGCGCTCATCAGGAAGATGGCGGAGATGGGCGTGGCCGCCATGACCAGCACGTGCTGCAACCCGAAGAGCAGGATGCGGCCCAGGGGGCGGGACTCGTCGACGGGGTGGACAGCCACCTGCCGGAGGTTTTCGGATTCCGTACGGGGCAAAGCCTCGGACAGCGTGGTGGCGCCGCGCGCTTCGGGCGGCGGGGCGGGGGCCCGGTCCGGGGCGGTGCCTTGGGCGGGTGCGGGTGGCGGGGTGCGGCGAGGACGGGACACGTGCGAGCTCCGTTCGGGTCGCGAGCGCGGAATTCAGCCGTGCACCGGCCCGGACGGGAGCCACACACGATCGGCCAAATCGATTTGGCCGTCAGTATGGGGAGGCCGGAGGAGGGGAGTCAAGGGTGGGGGCGGGCTAAGTGGAGCCGGGGGTTCGGGATTTGCGGGGCGGGCGCCTGAGCGGGGCGGGCGCCGCACCGGGGCGGGCGCCGCACCGGGGCGGGCGCCGCACCGGGGCGGGGGCGCCGCACCGGGGCGGTTCGCCGGTGCGTGGCGTCTCACCAGGGCGGACGGCGCACCGGGGCGGGCGCCTCACCGGGCCGGGTGCCTCACCAGGGCCGGGCGCCTTGCCGGGGCGGACTTCACCGGCGCGTGGCGCCTTGCCGGGGCGGACTTCACCGGCGCGTGGCGCCTCGCCGGGGCGGACTTCACCGGCGGGTGGCGATGTGGGCGAAGCACCCGAGGGTCACCACGCAGGCCAGGGCTACGTAGCTCGCGTACAGAGCGGGGTGTCCCGCGTGCCCGGCGGCCGCCGCCAAGTACGGGGCCGTGCCGCTGAACACGGACACGGTCAGGCAGGACCGACGGGGCTTGGGCGTCCGGCTCGTGGCGGCCCCGCTCCCCCGCCGTGTGCGTCTCGGTCATGCGGCGCCGGAGCACATACGCGTGACCGGCGAGACCGGCGCCGCGCAGAAACGGGATCCGCCAGCCCCAGGACGCCATGTAACTGTGCGTCAGAGGCGTGGTCAGGACGGTCCCGAGCCCGGCCGCCAGGAGGTTGCCGAGCGCGTCGCTCACGCAGAGGGCACTGGAGCAGAGGCCCTTGCGCCCGGCGGGAGCGATCTCCACCACACAGGCGGACGCGGCGGCGAACTCGCCGTCGGCGGAGGGGCCTTGAACCAGCCGCACCACGAGAACGGTCAGCGGGGCGGCCCATCGCGCCGCTGCGCAGGTGGGACACAGGGCGATGAGCGGACTGCCCGAGGCGGCCATGAGCGCCATGAAGAGAGTCAGCGCCGCGCGCCGCCCGAAACGGTCGCCCAGCGTCCGAGGGTGTCCGTCGCCCCATGAACCGGCCGACGGGCGGACGCGAGACCGCCCGGGCCTCAACCGGCCCCGGTCACCTCGGTGTCGGCCGGGGCCGACGGCTGGAAGCACGCCGTCACGTTCTTGCCGCGCGGACAGGGATAGGCGTGCCACTCGTGCGACAGGGCCTCGATCAGCACCAGGCCACGCCCTCCCGGCGCGTCGGCGTCCGGGGCGCGCTGCTCGGGCAGTTGCGGCGAGGAGTCGTGCACGGTCACGTGCAGACACTCCTCGTCCCAGGTGAGGATCAACTGCGCCGCGCTGTGGGCGTGTACGTGGGCGTTGGTGACCAGCTCGGACACGGTCAGGAGCACCGCGTCCACGACCTCAGGCGCCCGCTGGGCCCAGTCGAGCGTCGCCAGATGGGCCCGCGTCCAGTCCCTGGCCTCTTTGACGCCACTGTCCAGCGGCAGGGAGCGCGCCCACCCCACGGCTTTGAGTGATGAGTTCTTCGCCACTGGTTCTCCTTGTCCCTACGGGGGTTCCTACGGGGCCGGCACCCCTCCCGTGTGCCCCGAAAGACCCGGCCCAACTGCGCGCCGGTATACGTCGTCGGGTGCGCCCGTGCGCCGCGAAGAACGCAGCGCGGCCGGATCCGTCACGCCGCCGGGAAGGCGCACGAGCCACCCCAGCTGTCGCAGAAGCCCTTTGGCGCTCGTGACCCTCCAGGAACGCACGGCCATGAATGTTCCACGTCGCCACCGCTCGGGCATGACGTCAGGAGGGGGCGCACAAATGGGCGCGCACGCATACGGATTCCCTGGGAGACGGAGAACGTATCGAAAACGCTCTCGGCGCACTTTACGATTCTGAATGCGCCGGGAAATGCGCGGGGGCATACCGTCGACCCAGATATGCGCCCCAAATCCTTTGCCCAGCAGCCCAAGGAAGGTGAGAGCGCCCCGAATCGAAGCCTTGCGGCCTGGTCAACGCGTAGATCACGGCGGGGTCGGCATCGCACACCAACGGTCCGAGCGCCTGACGAGCAAATTCCGGAACTCGATTTCCTGCATGTCATTTCCGGACAGTGGGACGGTGTTTCGCGTCACCCCGTTGAGACCTGTCGGCCACGCTCGCCCCACACCTTCCAGCGCGCTTGTTCGATATCCCAGCAAGGGAACACAGGTTCCACCTGCGAATCCGAGCACGATGACCTTGCGCCTTGTCGCGAAATTCCGTGATGGCGGATGCCTGCCTTCCGTTCCGCTTGAGTGACGCCTAGGTTTTTTCTGCGAGCGTGCGCCGTCCCAGCACCGCTCGCCTTCTCCTTCCGGCTTTCTGCCGAGCCCCGCGCCTCCCCCTGAGGAAATCCGCGGCTGAACCCGAAGGTGGTATCGCATGACGATCTCGGAAGATCGCACAGTCCTGCCCACGGACCCGGTGCCGGCCACACCCACCCTCAGCTTCGCCTCCTTCGTAGGGGGCAAGGAGGTGGAGGGCGAGGCGGACTGGGCGTACACCGTTCGTGCCGCCGCGTTGATCGACGACCCGCTGGGAGCCACCGCGTACAAGCGGTCGCTCGACCAGGGAAAGATGTCGCCCAGTGAGTACCCGGAGATCGTTCTGGGCCGGTGCGCGCTGGCGGGACCCGAGCTGACGCAGGCCGCGCTGCTGGCCGCCGCGGAAGCGGCCGTCCCCTGGGCCGCGGTGCCGTTCGACCGGCGTCTGCGGTTCGCCGAATCGTTCCGGCGGGCGGTCGAGGAGCACGTGCCACAGCTGATCGAGCTCCTGGTCGGCGAAGGGCACCCGCGGCGGCTGGCCGTGTCGGAGGTCTCCAACCTCCTCGCGTTCTTCGGACCCCAGACCACGGGCTGGTGCGCCGCCCAGATGCTCACCGAAGTACAGGACGGCGACCGCGCCCTCACGCTGCGCCGCCGGCCCGACGGCGTGGTCTGCGTGCAGCCCCCGCAGAACACTCCCCTGCTCAGCGTGGGTGTCGCCCTCCAGGCGCTGATCGCGGGCAACAGCCTGGTCGTCCGGCTGTCGCGGCAGGCACCGCTGGCGGCGATGCATCTCGTGCAGCGGGTGGCCGCTCCGGTCCTCGCGGAGCTCGGTGCGCCACCGGGAGTGCTCTCGGCGCTGTGCGCGGACCCGGGCACGACGCTCTCCGCCTGGCTGGCCAGCCCGTACGTGGACGACATCATCTATTTCGGCGACAGCACGCGCGGCCTGCGGATCCAGCGTGACTGTCTGGAACGCGGCAAGAAGCCGGTGCTCGAACTGGCCGGCAACGATGTGGTCGTGGTCTGGGACGACGCCGACCTCGACCACGCCACGGAAGCCCTCACCGAATCCTTCTACGCGGCCGGCCAGATCTGCTGCGCCCCCAACGTCGTGGTCGCCCATCCCGCGATCGCCGACGAACTCCTCACCCGCCTTGTGAAGGTGGCGCAGACGCTGCGTCCCGGCTACCCGGAGGACCCCGAGGTGGTCCTGGTCCCGACACCCAGCGCGGCGGGCTACGACGCCGCGTTGGCCGACGCCTCCACACACGGCGCCCAGGTCCTCACGGGAGGACGGCACTTGGACGTGGACGGTCAGGAGCGGGACACCGGCATCTTCCTGGAGCCCGCCGTGGCGCGCGTGGACGGCCTGGACCGGGCGCGCCGGCTGCGCGCCGTCAGCCAGGAGACGTTCTTCCCGCTGCTGACCGTGGTGGTTCCCGCAGCCGAGGACGACGCGCCGCTCCTGGACGCCGTCCTGGACTTCGCCGGGGCGAACGCGTACGGACTGCGCTGCTCGCTGTGGGCGCGCGACGAGCACGTCGTCGCGGAGTTCCTTGGGCGCACCGCGACCTACGGCCAACTGCGGGTGAACGACTCACATCTGCTGTCGGGACCGTACCTGTCCAACCACGGCGGCACCGGGCTCAGCGGTGGCCCGTTCGGCGAGGCGAACTATCCGATGCTGCGCACCAGCCATCTCCAGACGGTCTCGGTCGCCAGGGGGGCCTCGCCGCGCGGGATGCTGAGCGAAGCCGTCGAGCGGACGGTCAACGGCGTTCCCCTTCCGCTCCGGGTTCCGCCGCCGGTTCGCGGCAAGGAGACCCACCCTCGGGGGTGGCCGCCGGAGGATCTGCCCGGTGGCTTGCCCGCCCCCTTCACCCCGCGCTTCCAGCAGGACCCGCACCCCACGCTCAAGTGGCTGCGGGAGAACCGCCCGGTGAGCCAAATCGTCACACCGGACGGTGTCGGATGGCTCCTGACGCGGTACGACGACGTACGCACGGCCCACCGGGACAAGCGCGTCAGCTGCGACAGCAAGCGCACTCCGGCCGGGATCCTGTGGGGCGGCGAATGGCCGGCGGAACTGCGTGAGCGGCTGTTCACGCATCTGCTGGACACCGACGACCCGCGCCACGGCGAACTGCGCCATCTGATGGCCCCGCTGTTCACCCCGCAGCGACAGAAGGAATGGCACACCCGGATCACCGAGATCGCCAACGAGCGCGTCGACCGGATGGCCGCTCGCGGCCACGGGGACCTCATGGCCGAGGTCGCCTACCCGCTGGGCGCGCACGTCCTGTTCTCCGTCCTCGGCGCCCCCGCCCCCGACCTGCCGCTCCTGCGCGCCCTGACCTGGCGCCTGGTCGACTGGAACACCACGGTGCCCTACTTCCGGGCGCTGACCTACCAGGCCGACGACATGATGGGGGCCATCCTCGCCGAGAAGCGCCGGCAGCCGGGCGATGATCTGCTCTCCCTGCTCGTACGGGCCTGCGACGAGGAACGGCTCATCACCGAGGACGAGTTGCAGGGCATGTTCTTGCTGATGCTGGTGGCGGGGCAGGACCCCAGCATCAACAGCATCGGGAACAGCATGCACACGCTGCTCACCCACCCCCGGGAGATGGAGCTGCTGCGGGCCGAGCCCGAACTGCTCCCCAGCGCGACGGACGAGCTGCTGCGGTACAACAGCCCGCTGACGTTCACCAGTTGGCGCGGCACGCTGGAGCCGGTGGAGTTCAGCGGGGTGACCGTCCCCGCCAACGAATCACTGATCGTCTCCCTGGGCTCCGCCAACCGCGACGCGGCCCGGTTCACCGACCCGGACGAGCTGGACTTCCGGCGCAGCCCCAACCCGCATCTGGCGTACGGACACGGGGTGCACTACTGCCTGGGTGCGCAGATCGGCAGGCTGACCGCCGAGACGGCGATCGGGACACTGCTGCGGCGGCTGCCCGACCTGCGCCTGGCCGGCGAAGTGCGCTGGCGCCCGGGCCAGTTCGAGCGGGGTCTTGAGGCCCTGCCGGTGGCCTGGAGCCCGGACGCCGTCCGCCCCCAGTGACACCCGCGAGAAGCGGCACTCGCTTCCTCCACTCACCAGGAGCGCGGGGAGCGGGTGCCCGACGGACGCAGAAGGGAGGGCCAGCCATGGCCAGGCAGGACATCGTTCGGGAACTGAGCGCCATCCTCCAGGACGTCACGGACACACCGGCCGAACGGGTCGGCGAGAGCGCCGCGTTCGTGGCCGACCTGGAGCTCGACTCCCTGCGCATGGTGCAGGTCGTCGTGGCCGCCGAGGACAGGTTCGGCGTCACCATCAGCGACGAGGACGCCTGGGAGCTGCGGACGGTGGCCGAGGCGGTGACGTACATCGAGCGGGCGCTGCGGTCCGCCGGACGCGACGTACCAAGCGCTCCGGCGGCGCCCGGGCTCGGGGCCGGGGCGGGGGGTTGGGGCGCATGAGTTCCTTCGCGCACTGCCTAAGGGAACAGGCTGAACGGTTCGGCGACAAGCGGTGGTTCGCGTTCGTGGACCACCGGGGGGACGCGATGGTGGAGACCGGGCGGATCACCTTCGCCGAGCTGGACCGCCGGGCGCGCTCCCTGGCGCTGCGCCTGGGCGAGGAGGGCGTGACCGACCAGGCGGTGCTCCTCCTCTACCCGGCGGGCCTGCCGTTCCTGAGCGCCTTCTTCGGCTGCCTGTACGCGCGCTCCATCGCGGTCCCGGCCCCGCTGCCGGCCACCGATCCACGGGCGCTCGAACGGGCGGAGAAGATCATCCAGGACACCGGCGCCCGGCTGATCCTCACCGACTCGGCGCATGTGGACGCGTTGCGGCGCTGGCTGGGGACGGTCGGCCGGGCCGGCACGGTGGAGTGCCTGGCCACCGACACCGCGCAGCTCCCCTCCGGCGACGCCTGGGTCCCGCCGGCCGTGGACGAGGGGACCACGGCCTATGTGCAGTACACCTCGGGTTCCACGGGTGAACCGCGCGGAGTGGTCGTCTCGCACGGGAACCTCCTGCACAACTCCGCCGCGATCAACACCGTCATCCGCTCGCCGGAGTCGGGATCCGGGGCCGGCTGGCTGCCGCACTACCACGACATGGGTCTGGTCGGTCAGCTGCTGCAACCCGTCTACGGAGGGGGCAACATGGTGTTCACCTCCCCCATCACCTTCGTCGCCCGGCCCCTGATCTGGCTGCGGATGATCGACGAGTACCGGGCCGCCTTCACGATGGCTCCCAACTTCGCCTACGAGTGGCTGCTGCGCGGCACGCGGGACGAAGACCTCAAGAAACTCGACATCTCCTGTCTGCAATGGGCCCTCAACGGCGCGGAGCCGGTCCGCGTCCCCACGCTGCGCAAGGTGGTCGACCGGCTCGGTCCCATCGGTTTCGCACCGCGCGCCTGGGCACCCGCCTACGGCATGGCAGAGTCGACCGTCCTGGTGACCGGAAGCCCGCGCGGCCTGGGTCCTTGCGTGCGGCGCCTCGACCCGGCGGCCCTGGAACGCCATGAGGCCGTCGCAGCCCAACTCGGCGCGCCAGGGGTTGAGTTGGCGTCCAGCGGCCGTCCCGTCGGCGCGGATCTGCGGATCGTGGATCCCGGCTCCCGTACGCAGCTTCCGGCCGGCCGCGTCGGCGAGATCTGGGTGGCGGGGCCGAGCGTCGCCCAGGGCTACTGGCGGCAGGAAACGGCGACGCGCGACACCTTCGGGGCTCGCCTGGACGACGGCACGGGGCCCTTCCTGCGCACCGGCGATCTGGGGTTCCTCCTGGACGACGAACTCTTCGTCACCGGACGCCTCAAGGAAATGATCATCTTGAACGGGCGCAATCTGTACCCCCAGGACATCGAGGAGGCCGGCCGGGACGCGCACGCGGCCACCGGGGCGGCGGCGGCCTTCGGGGTCGACACCGGACGCGAGCACGTCGTACTGGTCCAGGAGGCCGACGCGAAGAAACTCGACGGACTCTCTTACGCCGAGCTGGGCGCTCGCGTCAAAAAGAGCGTGAAGGCCGCGGCCGGCGCACCGGTGAGCCTCTTTCTGGTGGCGCGCAACACCGTTCCCCGCACCACCAGCGGAAAGATCCAGCGCGCGCGGACGCGCGAGGACCTGTTGACGGGCCGCATCGACCCGCTGTACGTCGACGCGCACCCTGAGATCAGGGCGTGCCTCCCGGTCCCCTCTGCCCCGTCCACACCGTCCACACCGTCCACACCGTCCACACCGTCCACACCGTCCACCGCATCAGGATGACGGCCCCTCCGTGGCCGGGGCGGGCGCCCCAACTGGCCACACGGGTCCAGCACTTCAGCGCATCGCGGGCCCGCGCGTCCGTGCCTCGAGTCCATCGTTCGGCACCATCCCTGCACCACCCCGGCACCACCCGACAGAAGGACGGCTCAGCATGACGCGACACCGCAGCGGCCTGTCACGGTTCCTCCACGACATCGTCGCCGACATC
Source organism: Streptomyces sp. NPDC006711 (assembly GCF_042869775.1). Classification (NCBI taxonomy): domain Bacteria; kingdom Bacillati; phylum Actinomycetota; class Actinomycetes; order Kitasatosporales; family Streptomycetaceae; genus Streptomyces; species Streptomyces sp. NPDC006711. Next base: position 218,080 of record NZ_JBIAGO010000004.1, on the reverse strand, counting down.
AAGGACCTGCTGGACGACGTCACCGACTCACTCGGCGACGTCGAGCACGACACCCGTGCCTCCGTGAGCCGTGCGCTGCGGCCCGACGACCACGACCGCCGCGACGGCCGCGACGGCGAACGGCGGCGCGAGCGGTACGACGACCGCGCCGGGGACCGCGCGGACGGTTTCGCGTCGGAGCTCACCGGGCTGCGGGAAGAGCTGCACCGGCTCGTCAAGCTGCTGGAGAAGGACGAGGAGTCCACGCGAGCCGGGGCCAAGACCGGCTCCGCCTCGAAGTAGCCCACGCGTGGGGTGGCCGTGGCCCTCTTCGGCGCTGCGGCCGCCCCGCGCCCTCCGCCCCCTGGGCGCCCCCCAGGCACGTCATGTGTCCCCCGGCGCGCACCTCACGCGCTCCCGGCGAGGTGTCCTCCACGGTGCGCGAACGACCCACAGGAGACAGCGTGGCCCTCCCACAACGGCAACCGGATCCCCTCAACACCGCGCCGCGCGAGCCCCGCGCGCGGGCTCCCTGGCGTGGCCCGACCGACACGCCCTTGACAGGTGGCGGGGGCGAGCGCCGCCGCACGGCCGGTGCCGCGCCCACCCGCGAGGTGTATCGCAGCCACGGGGAACTGTTCGACGGCGCCTCCGGCCGACGGCTGTGCGTGCACGACCTCATCGCCGATCTGCGCGACAGTGGACGGTTCACGGTGACCGACGCCTCGACCGGCCGGGACCTGACCCTGGACACGTTGCTCCAGGCCGTCTCGTTGGGAGTGGACCGACTGGGCGCCTGGCTCGACCAGATCCAGCGCAACCTGCTGGGAGACCCGTCGCGTCACCACCACTGCCGCGAGAACACCAGCGCTGCGCCGAAACCCTGCTGCGGCGCACCGGAAAGCGACCGTGACGCACGCCCGGCGCCGGGGCGGACCGCCGAGTCCTCCCCGGCGGCCTTCGCCTCCCGGCCCTTCCCGGGAGAGCGGGCGTGAGCCGGGCCCGAGCCCAGCTGCTCCTGAAGGTGGTGGCCCAGCTGGCCGCACGCGAACTGCCCCGCCGGCGCGGCCCGGCCTCTTCGGACACCGGGGACTGCACGGACCGGGCCCGCCGCCGCGCCGCGGACATCCGGGCGTCCCTCGAACGGCTCGGCCCGCTCTACATCAAGATCGGCCAGATCCTCTCCACCCGCCAGGACCTCGTCCCCCAGACCCTGGCCACCGAACTCGAAAGCCTCCACGACCAGACCACGGCCCTGCCCTTCAGCGCCATGAGGCCCGTCCTCGAAGCCGAACTCGGGCCGGCCTGGGCAAGCCGGTTCAAGGACTTCGACGTGTCCCGGCCGCTGGGATCGGCCTCGCTCGCCCAGGCCTACAGTGCCCAACTCACCACCGGGGAGAGCGTGGTGGTGAAGGTGCAGCGGCCGGGGGTGCGCGAAATCGTCAGCGAGGACATGCGCATGATCAGGGCGGCGGCCCGCCTCGGCGCCAGGCGCGCGCCCTACTTCACCATGACCATCGATCTGGAGGCCATGCTCGGCGTCGTCTTCGACGCGATGCGGCCGGAGTGCGACTTCACCCTCGAAGCGTCCAACATGGACGCCGCGCGCCGGTCGGTCTCGGGGTTCGACAACCTTGAGGTGCCCGAGGTGGTCCACGCCACGCCGCGCGTCCTCGTCCAGACCATGGCTCCGGGCACCAGCATCCGTGACGCGGACCCCACGGCGTTCAAGGATGAGGAGCGGGAGGCCATCGGTACCAGCCTGCTCACCTTCATGTACCACGGCTATTTCACCGACCGCAGATTCCACGCGGACCCCCACCCCGGCAACATCTTCGTCTGCCCCTCGGGTCCGACCACCTTGATCGACTGGGGCATGGTCGGCCATGTGGACCGGCGCATCAGCATGAGCGTGGTTCTCATCCTGCTGGGGCTCGCCCGCAACGACGGGCCATCGGTGGCGGCCGGCTGGCTGGAGATGGGACGGCCGACGCAGTGGGCCGATGTGTCCGGGTTCGGCCAGGACATGGCCGCCCTGGTGCCCAAGATCCATGCCGCGTCCCTGGAACACCTCAACTTCGGCGCCGCACTGGGCAATGTCCTCAAGTGCTCCACCAGACGCGGCATACAGACGAGCCCCATGATCTCGATACTGGCCAAGTCCTTCGCCAACATCGAGGGGTCGGTGCGCTATCTGGCCCCCGAACTGTCCGTCACGGACGTCTTCGTGGAGAACATGCGCGACGTTCTCTTCGCCTACGCCTGTGAGGCGGTGTCGGAGGAACAGCTCGCCACCCATCTGATGCAGGTGATCGCGGCCGCCGGGTCCCTGCCGGGCGAACTGCGTGCCATCATCCGCGCTCTGGCGCAGGGCGATCTCACGCTCCAGGCGGCGCCCGTCCAGGCCGGCCGGCTCTCCCTGGTGGAGAACCGCCTGGATGACCGCACCCGGTACCTGACCCGTCGCCTGGTCGCCCTCGGCGCCCTCGCGTGGTGGGCCCACGCCCGCCGCCGCCCGCGCACCTGAATCTCCACCACCGCCCTCGCAAGATGCCACCCGCCCACCGCGACACCCAAGGAGCGCCGCATGGCCGTTCTCAGTGACGAACTCGTGGAGTGCCTGATCCAGGGGCTCGGCGTGCCCCCCGACACCATCGCCCCGGACGCCACCTTCGAAGACCTCGGTCTCGACTCGCTCGCCCTGCTCGAACTCACCGTCATCTACCAGGAGAAGACCGGTTACGAGCCCACCGGCATCACCCCGCAGTCCACGCTCCTTGAAGCCAGCACCGCGCTCCAGGCGCATGACGACCCCGCGGGCGCCGCTCCGCCCCTCGCCAAGGGGACGCCGTGACAGGGGCGGCGGCCATCACCGGCATCGGCCTTGTCACGCCGTGCGACGTGGGGACCGAAGGCTCGTGGAACGGGCTCCTCTCCGGCAAGTCGACTGCCTCCAGGGACCCGGCCCTCGCCGGGATGCCGGTCGACTTCTCCTGCCAGGTGCCGGGTCTGGACGCGGGGTCGAGACTCACCCCCCGGCTCGCGCTGCGCCTCGACCGCTTCACGCAGATGGCACTCGTCGCGGGCCGGGAAGCCGTCGCGGATGCCCGGCTCGATCCCCTCGTCTGGGACGGCGGCCGCGTCGCCGTCGTGATCGGTGTGGGGACCGCGAGCTTCGACCGGCTCGAAAGCGAGGTCGTCAAGCTCTCCTCGAACCGCGTCCGCGCCGTCTCCCCCCTCCTGATCCCCCGCAGCATTCCCAATATGGCCGCGGGTGAAGTAGCCCTCGATCTGCACGCCCGAGGACCCAGCCTCGCCACCAGCACCGCGTGCGCCTCGGGTGCCACGGCGCTGGGGACGGCGCTCATGCTGCTGCGCACCGGCGTCTGCGACATCGCCGTCGCCGGGGGCGCCGAGTCCGTCTGCAACCGCGTCTCGTGTGCCGGGTTCTCCCAGCTCGGCGCGCTGTCGCGCCGCGTTCACGACCCGGCGGGCGCCTCCCGCCCCTTCGACGCCGAGCGCGACGGCTTCGTCCTGGCGGAGGGCGCCGCGCTGCTGGTCCTTGAGCGCCCCGCGCACGCCCGGGCCCGGGGCGCGCGGGCCCACGCCCTGTTGGCCGGCTATGGGGCGACCTGTGACGCCCACCATCCGACCGCCCCGCCCAGCGACGGCCGGGGCGCCGCAGACGCGATGCGCGCGGCGCTCGCGGACGCGCACCTGAGCACCGCCGACATCGACCACATCAACACCCACGGCACCAGCACGCCGCTCAACGACGCGGCCGAATACCGGGCCATCCGCAGCGTCTTCACCGAGCCGCCCGCCGTGACCGCCAACAAGGGGACCTGGGGGCACGCGATCGGGGCGGCCGGCGCCATCGAGGCCGCCGTGACCGCGCTGTCCCTGGAGCACCAGACCATTCCGCCGACGGCCAACCACACGACGCGGGACCCGGCGTTCGACCTCGATGTCGTCACCCAGGAGCCGCGCCCCACGAGGCTGAGGGCGGCCCTGAGCAATTCCTTCGGCTTCGGCGGTCACAACGCCGTACTCGTCCTCACCACCGCGTGACGCGGGTGCCGGCCGGTGTCTCTCGGCGGAACAGAGCGGCCCACAGGAACCCGCGGCCGAAGTGCGGCGACCCGGAATCCTGCTCACGCATGCGGCGCACTTCCACCTCCGACAGATCGGAGAAGATCCAGCGCAGCGCTTCGGGGGTGTACGCCAGGCCGCCCCCCAACGCGGCTGCCCGGTAGAGCTCTTCGTCGGTGAGCTCGCAACCCATGCCCTGCTCGCCGGCGGCGAAAGAGGTGAGGGCGAGATGGCCGCCGGGGGCCAGTACGCGATCGAGGAAGGCCAGGTAGGTGACGCGGCGGTGCGGGGCCAGGTGGTGGAAGCAGCCCGAATCGACGATCAGGTCGTAGGGGCCGTCAAGGCCGGGCAGCGCGAAGGCGTCACCCCGGTGGAAGCGGATGTCGAGACCGGCCTCGCGCGCCCGGTCCCCCGCCCAGGCGACGGCGACGGGGGAGAGGTCGACCGCGTCCACCTCGAAGCCACGGGCCGCGAGATGGAGAGCATTGCGCCCCGGCCCACACCCCAGGTCGAGCGCCCGCCCGCACGCGGGGATCACACCCCGGTCGAGGTGGCCGGCCAGGTGCTCGTCCGGTTTCGCCACGAAGAACGGGACCGGCCGTGACCGGTCCGCGTAGAAGCCGTCCCAGAAGTCCTCGCCGTCTCCGGTCGCCAGGCGGCCCGCTCCGGGTTCGGACGCGAAGAGCCCGTCCAGAAGCGTCAGAACGTCTTCCACCGTACGTACGGTCCGGTCCATCCGGCCCCCCTTCCACAGGGCCTCAGATTATGATCGGGTAGGCGAAAAGACCAGGTCAGAGTGTGTTTAGGGGAGTTCCTGGCAGGGCTCTGCGGGGCGCGGGGGTGGTCGGGAAGGGGCCGTGTCCGGCGCGGGCTGCGCGGGGCGCGCGCGGTCCCGTCAGGGGGCTTGGGGAGGTGTTTCAGGGCCGCGCGGGGCCCAGCATTTCAGCGGGTTTCCAGGCCGGACTCGCGCAGCACCAGGTCCGTCGTCGCGCTCAGCGAGCTGGAGGCGGGGATCACCGTCTCGACACCGCCGGGCAACAGGTCCCGTACCTGGTACCACTCCCGCAGGTCCTTCTCGGTGACCTGGTGGGCGATCGGTTTCGTCGCGTGCCGGAGCAGGGTCTCCTCGAAGGGCACGTCCAGATAGAAGCAGTGCGCGCGACTGCCGAAGTCGCCCAGCAGTCCGGCAAGCATCTCGCCGTAGTGCGCGCTGTACAGGATGCCTTCGAGCACGGTGTGGAAGCCGTGCTCCAGCGCATGACGCACGGTCAGGTCGATCAGGCCGATGTTGGCGCCGCCGGGGACGTCGCGTTCGCGCAGAACGACGCGTCGCAGGTTGTCCTGCCCGACCAGGGCGAGGCCCCGGCCGTATCGCGCCCGCAGCTCGGCGGCGACGCTGCTCTTGCCGCTCGCGCTGTTGCCCCGCAGCACCACGAGCCGGGTGGAGGTGGAGGTGGTCGTCGACACGGGTCCACCGTACGACTCAACAAGGCTTCCGGGGAGGGGAGTTGAACGGCCCGGGCGTCCCGTCGTGGCGCCCGGGCCGGGCCCCGTACTGCGTCAGGCGCCCCGCTGGACCGGTCCGACGACGGTTCCGGCGTGGACGGTCAGCGCGCCGTGGGCCGAGGACTTGCCCGGGATCTCGCCGCCGGGCGCCATGAGGGTGAAGGTCGCCTCGTCGGCGCGGGCGCCGGGGGCCGCGTTGGGGACCTGGATGTCGAAGTGGACCGGGTGGCCGGGGCCGAACGTCACCGCCGTGTGCTGCGATCCGTACCGCCCGACGGCGACCGGGTCGAGCGAACCACGGTGGTAGAACCGCACGTCGGCCGGTGACCCGGCGAGCCGGCACGGCGCGTACCCCGGGGCGGCGGTGAGAGTGACGCGGTAGTGGCGGTGCCCGGAGGAGGCGGGTGCGGGCGTGATCTTCGCGGTGTGGTTGGCGGGACGGCACGCGGAGGGCGCCCCGCCGCCGGCGGCCGCCGAGGGTGACGCGAACGCCACTCCCCCTCCCAGGGCCAACACGGTGGCGGCAGCGGTAGCGGTGACGGCGGCGACAGTGGTGATCTTGTGGACGATACGCATCGCGCGTACTCCCCTCCTGTTCGGCGGCCCACGCGGGGCCACGGGAACGCTGGTCGAAGCCATCCCTCCCCGCCGGCCCGACGGACCAATGTCATAAAGCCGTCACAGTCACGCCATACGCACCACGACCGGCACTTCGGGCGCCTGTCGGCCGGCCGCGCGGCGGGCCTGTCCCGGAGTGGAGCCCGTGGCCAGGACGCGGCCCTCGGCGACGGCGAACCAAGTGCCCTCCGCAACACCCTCCGGTACGGGAACGGCGAGCGCGTCCATCAACTGACCGTCCGGCAGGGCATGTTCGGCGCGCGGCCGGGACATCACGGCTGTGCCCGCGCGCCAGTCGGCCGTCGTGCGCTCGCTCCCGTACCGCCGGGTCCACAGGAGGTACTGCGCCACGATCAAGGGCCCCAGCGCCGTCAGGAGCGGGAATCCCGCCGTCAGGACGCCGAGCGCGAACAGCCGGCTCACCACCCCCGTGACCGCGATGCCCACGCCCGCCGCCACGAACCCGGCGCGACGGCCGAACGCGCGGGTCGCGACGAGGGGGAACAGGACGAGCAGCAGCAGGTCGCCGAGCCCGATGGCCACCGGCCGGTCGCCGCCGGTCAGCGCGAACAGCGGGGCGAAGGGGCGGCCCCGCACCTGGGTCACGAAGTCGAGCGTGACGTGCGTCAGAGCGGTCGCGACCAGGTCGTAGCAGGTCAGGACCGCCGCGAACGACGCCACATGCACCGGCCGCATCCCGCTCTGGGCCCAGAGGTTGGCGACGCCCATCACGGCGACGGCGAGCAGCACGTCCGTGAGGACGCGTACCGCCACCGCGTGCCCGGTGAGCGCGGCGGACACGGTGAGGGCGGTCGCGACGAGCGCGATCAGCCAGGACCAGCGGCCCCCGCAGAGGGGCGCGAGGGTGAACTGCGCGGCCAGGCACAGAACCAGGCCGAACAGCGCGGAGACGGCGGCGCCCGGCAGCGAGAGGTAGAGCAGCGGCGCCACGACGACGCCGCCGCTGAGAACGGCGATGTCACCGGCGGCGTAGACGCCCACCGGGGGCCGTGGCATCCGCACCCGGGCGAAGTAGCAGCCCGCACCCGCGATCAGGGCGGCGACGCAGACGCTGAGCGCGACGAGGGCCAGGGGGTTCATATGCCGCTCCCGGTACGGGTCCCGGCCGCGCGGGCCGTTTCGAAGGTGTGTTCCCGCAGGTCGGCGCGGACCGGCGCGGTGACAGGTAGCGCGGCGCGGTCGTCGTACAGGACGATCCCGTCCAGCGGCAGCGCGCCGGCCGTCGCCCGGTCCTCAAGGCGGCCGAGCAGACCGGTCGCGGGCAGCGCCCGCACCAGGAGGTGCAGGCGGGCGCCGGAGCCGGGTTCCTGGGTGAGCACGTACCGGGCGGGCAGCGGGACCTCCGGTTCGGCCTCGATCAGGTCGAGCAGGGCCCGGGTGGGCAGTTCGGCGCTGAGCGGGCCCGTCCAGCGGCCGAGCACCGCCGAGGTGGCAGGCACGTGGGCCAGTTCGCAGGTGGGCTCCGTGGCGGGCCTGCGGACGAGGTCGCCGGTGGCGTAGCGCAGCAGCAGGGTGCACTCGCGGTAGGGCACGTACGGGGTGTGCACGATCATGCCGGTCGCGCCGGGCGGCGCGGGCTCCCATGTGAGGGGGTCCAGCACCTCGAGATGGCCGAACTCGCTGGTGTGGTGGAGATGTCCGGCCGCGCAGGGGGTGGCGCCCGAGGGCAGGGTCTCGGTCATCAGGTACGAGGTCGACACGGGCGCGCCGAAGGCGGCCTCCGCCCGGGCGGCCAGGGGCGCGGACAGCACTTCGCCGCCGACTCCGATGCTTTCGAGGCCGAAGTCGGCCGCCCGCCATCCGTCGCGTTCGGCGAGTTCCACCAGGGCCGCGAGGTAGGAGGCGGCGACCGTGAGGTGGGTGATCTGCGGGGACTTGCCGGGCAGTCCGAGTGGCGCGGCGAGGCGGTCGAGTGCGACGGCCGGGTCCACCGTGCCGAACTGGACGAAGGACGCGCCGACCCGGGTCGCCGACTCGGCCGCGTTGAGCAGCGGCAGCGTGGCGCGCGAACAGCCCGCGTAGGCGAGGGTGTGCCGGGGGCGCAGGCCGAGGCCCAGGGCCGCGGAGATGGTGCTGAGCGCGATGGTGGTGTCGAGTTCGGCCCGCGAGTACCAGACGGCGGTGGGCACGCCGCTGGTGCCGGTGGTCAGCGCCATCAGGGCGGGTACGGCGGCGGCCGAAACGAACGCGGTGGGCATGGAGCGCAGCGCCTTCTTCGGCGTGACCGGCACGCGAGCCCAACTGTCCACGTCCAACTCGTCCGGTTCCAGGCCCAGTTCACCGAAGACCTGGCGGTAGTACGCGGTGTGCCGGGCGGCGGAGCGGGCGGTGGCGCACAGGCTGCGCCGGGTCACGGTGCGGCGCACCTCGGGGTCGATCCGGGCGGCCTGCCCGGCCTGGCCCGGCAGCAGCGCCGAATCGTCGCCGGGTTCGCCGAACTCGGCGAGGGTGGCCACCAGGTCGCGGGCGATCCGCTCCAGGTCCTGCGGGCGTATGCGCCGGTTGCGCAGGATCGCCATGCCGTAGCGGAGCTGGCTCAGGGCGGTGCCGAACAAGGGGCCTCCTGGACTGGACCGGACGGTGTGTCGCCCGGCCCAGGCCGGGGCCGGATCAGGTCAGGCCATGTGCGCGAACATCGCGGCGGTGAGCGTGCTCAGTGCGTACTTGAGGTAGTGCTTGACCATGTCGGTTCCTCCCTCGTCGGGCGGCGGCTCGGTGCCGGCCACTGCGCGGTGCTGAGCTTTCCGACCCGGATCGGCCGGTTGGCAGCGGCAGTCTAGGGACTCTGGGGAGAGCTTCACCAGATGTGGTCACCACCGAATGTTCACGCATTGCCCGCACCCGCCTCACCATTGCGGCGGGCGGGCTTTCGGCGCTCGGGTTCAGTGGCTCCGTCGGCGCCCGTGGCGGGGACGCGCGTGGTCGGAGCCGTACGCGAGGATGACGGCCATGATGAGTGGCGGAAGCGAAAGCATTACGAACGTCATGCCATGGGCCTGCCCGGCACTCCCGCGATGATGCGCCCCTCGTTCGGGTGCCGGCCGCCGCTCACACATCCTGCGTTCCGGACGCCCGTCCGGGCGTCGGCGGCCGCGCGCGTCGTCGCCGTCACCGCCGCCACCACCCACGCCGCCACCCATGTGGAGTAATTCGCGCATCGTCCCGTGGAGCGCCCGGACGAGGCGTGGCGCGGGTGGTGGCCGTTTCGCGCCAAGAGTTGCGGTAGCTGGGGCGGGCGGGTTGTGGCGGGGTTGGAGGGAGAGGTGCGGCGCCACACGGGATGCCGCGCCTTCCCCCACACGTCAGGAGTGATCCGCATGAGCACTGGTGACATGTTCAACCGCCCCGAGGGGCTCAAGGGCCTGGTGGCCTACGACCCGGAGGGAGAGAAGATCGGCGGTGTCGAACAGGTCTACCTCGACGACGCGTCGGGCCGCCCGGAATGGGTGACGGTCAAGACGGGTCTTTTCGGCACCAAGGAGTCGTTCGTGCCGCTGGCGGGAGCCCGCCGCGACGGCGAGGCCCTGCACGTGGCGTACACCAAGAGCATGGTGAAGGACGCCCCGCGCCTGGACGCCGAGGAGCACCTGGACGCCGACGCGGAACGTGAGCTGTACCGGCACTACGGCGTCGACGGCGCCGGCACGCGCACCCCCGGCCCCGGCGGAGCCGCCGGCAGCGTCGACGTGCCCGGCAGCGCCACCGGCACCAACGTCCACGACCGGTACGCCACGGACCAGGAGGGCCTGGTGCGCTCCGAGGAGCGGCTGCGGGTCGGCACCGAGAACACGGAGGTGGGCCGGGCACGGCTGCGCAAGGTCGTCGTGACGGAAGACGTCACCACGACCGTTCCGGTCAGCCACGAGGAGGTACGCGTCGTCCGTGAGCCCCTGGGTGAGGGCGACCGGGCCCGCGCCGACATCGGCGAGGCCGAGACCGAGGTGACGCTTCACGCCGAGCGCCCCGTGACGCGCAAGGAGACCGTCCCGGTGGAGCGGGTGCGCCTGGAGACGGAGAAGGTCACCGAGCAGCGCGAGGTGAGCGACACCGTCCGCAAGGAAGAGATCCAGTACGACGACGCGACCGCCAAGGACGAGCGCCGGCGCGGCGAGGGCAACCGCGGCGACAGAGGTCGCCGCTGACCGCTCCGCGGTCGTTCCCGGCCGCTTGCCGCCCCGGCTGCCCCGGGGCGGCAAGCGGCCGTGCGCGTACGTCGGACCCGGTCGCGCCGGGTGCGCCCAGGCGTGCACCTCTAAGCCGGTCGACGGCCGTGTTGGCGCGCCCGCCTCAGCCGATCGACGGCCGTGCGCACCCGTCTCAACCGGCCGACGGCCGTGCGCGCTCGCCTCAGTCGGCCGACGGCCATACGCGCCCGTGCATGCGCCGCTCAGCCGGTCGACGGCCCTGGCCGCACCGGCCTCAACGGGCACCTTGCCGTACACGCTCATCTCAGCCGCCCGGCGGTCGTGCGCCCGTCTCTCAACCGGCCGACGGCCATGGCGAACCCGCCTCAGCGAATCGACGGTCGTGCGCATCCGCCTCTCAGCCGGTCGACTCGTGTGGCACGGGGTGGTCGGGGCGGGTGCTGCCGGAGTGCGGGGCGCCCCGGCGGCCGGTGCCCGCCTCGTCGGTGTCCGGGATCTCGGGGTCGGGCTGGTCACCGCGCGGGGTGCCCTCCGCGCCCTCGGCGTCGTCGGCGGCTTCCCAGGGGTCGCCCTCCGCGCCGGCCTGCTGGTCCGGCAGGTCCCGGGGTATGGGCTCGGGTACGGGCGCTCCGGCGTCTCCTGGTCCTTCGGGCCTGCGGTCGCTCACGACGATTACTCGCTTTCGCTCGGCGTTTTGTGCCGGAACGCGTACCCCGGCAGGCCGTGGTGATACCGGCCGATGTGCGACGTGGCCCGGGTCACGCCCCCCGTAAGGGCTGCTCTTCCCCGCATTCCCCGGATCCCGGCCGGATGGATCCTCTACGGTACGAACACGCCGCCGCTCGGCGCGGTCCGTACGGAGGAGGAATCCTGTGCTGTCTCGCTACGGCCCCCAGAACGCCCCCGCCGGCGACGTGGGCACCGCGCTGATGCTGATCGATTCCCGCCTCAAGGGAATTCACAGCGGCTCGACGGACAGCGATCCCGAACAGCAGGAACTGACACGGCAGTTCACCGAGTCGCTGAGCTTTTCGGCCATGGACGACGTCCTTGACGGCACCTGCACCCTCATCTACATGTTCATGACGTGGCTGCGCCATGCCCACGAGGAGCACGAGAAGGACGTCATCGAGTACGTCGTGCCCAACCTCGTGGCCACCATGCGGATGATGCCGAGGAGCATCCGTCCCGAGGCCATCCCCACCATGGCGGGCCTGGTCATCGCCGCGGGCACCGGTCTGAGCCCCAATCTGTGGCGCAAGCAGTACGGAGACTGGACGGACGCGGAGATGACTCCGCTGGAGGCCACCGCCTTCCTCCTCGCGGAGCACATCAACCGCATCGCCGACGACCCCGACTTCGCCACGCGCCTCATCGCCGAGGCCCTTCCGACCTCGGACGACGACGTCTGAGTCGCCCGCCGCGTCAACTTGCCTGTAGAGCAGGCCAGTTGAGCCAATGACGTACGCGCCGCCCTCTGTTGGCGGCGACCCGGCACGGCACGGCACAGCCGATGCCGCCACGGTCCGGGACACTGACGAGGCCCCACAAGCACGCGTCCCGGCCGGCGCGCGTCCTATCCGGCGCGCGCCCCGGACCGGCGTGCGTCTTGACCCGGCGCGTTCCCGCCCCGCCCGCCCGGCGGCCCAACCGGCGCCCCTGGCCGTGCTCGACGCGGGCATCGCCGCCAACCTCCCCTCACGCCAGGTGACTTGACCCCGGCGACGCGACAGGACGGCCCCCGCGATTCTCTCTCGGGCCTCGAATAGGGAAACCCCTCACACTCCGCGCAGTGCCTGGCAGCCGCCCCCCGGAGTGCGGACACTCATGCGTCGGCGCGGCTTCACCCAGAGCCGCGCCGTCCGCCCTCGCACGTGTCCGCCGCCCATTCGGCTTCCCCGCGCGCGGCGATGGCGGACGCCCCCTGCCCGAGGTGAGAGGAACCCCCACTCCCATGCAAATACCAAGAGCCGCGAGACTCTTGACGGTCACGCTGGCCTGTGTCACCGCGTCCGCCATCGCGCTGCCCGCCGCCACGGCGGCCCCGGCCGCCCGGCCGCACCCCGTGCCCGCCGGTGCCTTCGCCCCGGCCCCCTACACGGCCGACCCGACGCCCGGCGTGCGCGCCGGCGTCGTGGACGCCGCGCAGAAGGCGCTGGCAGCGCACGCCGGCGCCGCCCACAAGGCCGACGGGGACGCCTTCTCGGTCCGCAATCTGGTCGTCGACAAGGACGGCGCCGCCTCCGTCCGCTTCGACCGCACGTACAAGGGTCTGCCCGCCTACGGCGGCGACGTGGTCGTGCGCCTGAAGAAGGACGGCGCGTTCCAGTCACTGGCCACCGGGTCCGAAACCTCCGGTGCGGTCTCCACCGAGCCCCGCCTGGCGGCCGCCGACGCCGTGAAGGTGGCACGGGCCGCGTTCAAGGGGCGGATCGGCTCGGTCTCCGCCTCGCACCTCGCGGTGCAGATGGCGGGCACCGACGCCACGCTGGTCTGGGAGACCGTCGTCAGCGGCGTACGCGAGGACCAGACACCGAGCCGCCTGCACGTTCTGGTGGACGCCCGTACCGGCAAGGTCGTACGGACCAGTGACGAGGTGAGCACGTTCGCCGCCGAGGGGGCCGCGAACGCCGCCACTTCGAAGGTCGGTGCGGCGGCTCCCGCCGCCGCACCGACGGTCGCCGGGACCGGCCAGTCGATCTACAGCGGCCGCGTGGCGCTCGACGTCACGCAGAGCGGCAGCGGCTACTCGATGCAGGACCCCTCGCACGGCAATGGCTACACGACCAATCTCAACCACGCCACCAGCGGCACGGGTTCCGTCTTCACCAGCTCCACCGGCAACTTCGGCAACGGCTCCACCAGCGACCCCGCCTCCGCGGGCGTCGACGCGCACTACGGCGCGGCGGAGACGTTCGACTACTACAAGAACGTCCAGGGCCGCAACGGCATCTTCGGCGACGGGCGGGGCGTGCCGTCGCGGACGCACTACGGCAACGCGTACGTGAACGCGTTCTGGGACGGCACTCAGATGACGTACGGCGACGGGCAGTCCAACGCGCGTCCGCTGGTCGAACTGGACGTCGCGGGCCACGAGATGAGCCACGGCGTGAGCGGCGCCCTCACCGGCTGGGACGAGACCGGTGAGACCGGCGGCATGAACGAGGGCACCAGCGACATCTTCGGCACCATGGTCGAGTTCTACGCCAACAACCCGGTGGACAAGCCCGACTACACCATGGGCGAGCTCATCAACATCAACGGCGACAACCGGCCGCTGCGGTACATGTACAACCCCTCCCTGGACGGCTCCTCGCCCAACTGCTGGGACAGCGGCAACGGCAGCCTCGACCCGCACTACTCGATGGGCCCCCTCAACCACTGGTTCTTCCTCGCGGCCGTGGGCAGCGGCGATCACGGGTACGGCAACAGCCCCACCTGCGACAGCTCCACGGTCACCGGGATCGGCAACGACAAGGCCGCCAAGATCTGGTACAAGGCGCTGGCGTCCTACGCCAACAGCAGTGAGAACTACCACCAGGCGCGCATCGACTCGCTCAAGGCCGCAGCCGACCTCTACGGCACGCACTGCGCCGAGTACAACACCATCGACGCCGCGTGGGCCGCGGTCAGCGTGACAGGCGCCGACCCCGTACCCGGCAGCTGCAACAGCCAGCCGGGCTCGCCCTCGGTGACCAATCCGGGCAACCAGAGCGGCACGGTGGGCACCGCCACCTCCTTGCAGATCAAGGCGAGCGACCCCGGTGGTGAGACCCTGACCTACAGCGCGAGCGGTCTGCCCGCCGGCCTTTCGGTCAACTCCTCCACGGGCCTCATCAGCGGAACTCCGACCACCGCCGGCACCTCGTCGGTGACCGTCACGGCGAAGAACACCGACAACGCCACCGGGTCGGCGTCCTTCACCTGGACCATCAGCGGCGGCGGCACCCCGCCGCAGGGCTGCGACAACCTGCCGGCCTGGAGCGCGAGCACCAGCTACGCACCGGGCGACCAGGTCGCTCACAACGGCCACAAGTGGTCCTCGCAGTGGTACTCGACCGGCGCCGAACCGGGCGCGCCGGGCTCCTGGGCCGTCTGGAAGGACGCGGGCGCCTGCTGATCTCCACCTCCGGGTGACCCCAACTCCCGTACGGGGCCGGGCCGTCGGTCGTCGACCGGCGGCCCGGCCCGCGTGTGCGGCGGCCCCACGATTGGTCTTGACCTTTCCCCGAGAGCGGTCCTACATTCGGCGACGGCACCATGAAGGGCAGGTTCATGATCGACGCCTGAGACGTGAACGACGCTGTGTGTCCGGAAGGGCTTGCGATGACCGAGCCGACCACCCTGCCGGCAGGCACCCGGCCGCTCACCGTCCGGCGCGGCGCGGTCCACGACACCCTACGGACCCACCTGACGCGCGGCGGCGGCGTCCTGCTCACCGGCCCCACGGGCATCGGCAGGACCACGGTGACACACCAGCTGATCGCGGACCTGCGTGGCCAGGGGCACCGGATCCTGCACTGCTCCCCCTCCCCCGCCGAGAAGAACACCCCCTTCCTCGGGCTCATCGACCTGCTGGCCGACCTCGGCGACGACGCTCTCGCCGCGCTGGCCGCCCACGAAAGAGCCGCCCTGGAAGGGGCCCTGCTCCGCAGCGCGCCGCGCGCGGGGACCGGCCGGGGCGCCGAGGCCGGGCCCGGCGGCGGTCGCGAAGCACTGGTCCTGCGGATCGCGGTCCGCAAGGTCGTCGCCCTGCTGTGCGGCGCGGGCCCTTGCCTGCTCGTCGTGGACGACGCCCAGTGGCTCGACCGGGCGACGGCGGATGTCCTCAACTACGTTGCCCGGCGCGTCGGTTCGGGCTTTTCGGTGCTTGCCACTCTGCGGTCCGAAACGGAGCCCGGGCCCTCCCCCGCAGGACCGGACGGCGCGGTGAGCGCACTCGACCTGTGTCCACGGCCCGCCCGCCAAATCCCCGTCCCGCCCATGACCGTCCATGAGATCGCCGAACTCCTCGATCGGCACGACCAGCCCTCCTGGCCGCGCCGGCTCGTCGCGCGTCTGCACGAGGCGAGCGGCGGCAATCCCCGCGCGGCCCTCGAACTCAGCGCCGCCCTCGACGAACGCGTCCGGACCGGGGGACTCGACGGCACGGAACTGCCCGACTGCCTCGAAGCGCTCCCGGTGCCGGACTGTCTTCGCCGGCCGCTCATCGACCGGATCGACGCCCTGCCGTCCCGCGCCCGCGACACCCTGGTCCTCGCGGGCGCCGCCGTACGCCCCACGGTGGAGCTGCTGTGGCGCGCGGGCCGCCGGCACGCCGGGGCCGACCTCGACGTCTGCGTACGTCACGGACTCGTCCGCGCCCCTGTGTCATCGGACCACGAGGCCATCACGTTCCTGGATCCGCTGACGCCGGTGGTGCTCAGGGCCGAGACCCCCTACGAACACGTGATGGCGGCGCACCGCGCGCTGGCCGACGCTTCCGACGACGCCGTCGAGCGGGCCCATCACATCGCGCGCCTCACCGCCGCCCCCGATCCGGCCGTCGCGGCCGGCCTGTCCGCCGCCGCGTCGGCCGCGCGGCGCAGGGGCGCTCCCCGGACGGCGGCGCGACTTGGCCACATGGCCGCCGCGTACACACCGGCCGGGCAGGAGTACGCCGACGTCGACCGCAGGCTCACCGCCGCCGAGGACGCCATCGAAGCCGGAGACCTCGGCTTCGCCCGGCAGCTCGCGCATGAGGCCCTGGGCGACGCCGAACGGCCGGCCGACCGGGTACGGGCCTGGAACGTGGTCATCGACTCCTGCGGCCAGGCGATGGCCGAGATCGCGGACGTCTTCCCCGAAGCGGTGCGCGACGCGGCGGGCGATCCCGCCCTCCTGGCCCAGCTGCACTACCGGATGAGCTGGCGGGCGTGGATGGTGGGCGGCTCCGCGGCGCGCGCCCACGGCCACGCGGTGCGCGCCGCCGGGCTCGCCGCGCGGACCGGTGACCGGTACACCGAGCTGATGGCGCTCACCCAGCAGGCGGCCCTTGAACTCTTCCTCGGGCTCCCGGGGGCGGAGACCACCCTGGCCGCCGCGCTGGCCGCGCCGCACCACGTACCGGCCATGACGCACCACAACGGGCCGCTGTATCTCAAGTACCGCTTCCACCTGGTACGCGACGAACTCGACGCGGCCCGAACCGAGTTGCGCACCCTCGTGTACCGGCTGCGTCAGCGCGGGTCGGCGGACAGCCTGAGCCAGTGCCTGATCGGGCTCGCGCAGGTCGAGATCCAGCGTGGCCGCTGCGGGCCCGCGCTGACCATCGCCCGGCAGAGCCTGCGCATCACCGAGGAGGCGGGCCTCAGCCAGGGGCCCGCGTGGTACGCGGTGGCGCTGGCCGAAACGGCCGGCGGGAGCCTGAGCCGGGCGCTCACCGCGGCGGAGGCCGCCAGGCGGCACAGCGAGGACGACAACGACCGGCTCTTTCTGCCCCGGGCACTGCACGCCGAGGGGAGGATCAGACTGTTCCGGGGCCAGGGCGAGCGCGCGGTGGAACTCCTCACCCGTACCGGTGAGTTGGAGACCGCACAGGGGCAGCGGGATCCCGCCACCCGGCGGTGGCACGCCGACCTCGCGGAGGCCCTGGCCGCCACCGGCCGACCCGACGAGGCGGACGCCGTCCTGGCCACGGCCCGCCGCCAGGCCGAACGGCTCGCCAGAACGGGTGTCCTGGCCACGCTCGACCGGGCGGCGGCGGTGGTCGCGGCGCAACGCGGTGAACTGACGTACGCCGTAAAGCTGTTGGAGAGCGCGGCGGGACGCCTGCGGATCTCTGGCTACCCCCTGGAGGAGGCCCGCGCCCGGGTGGCGCTCGGCCGGGTCCGGCGCAGGCTCGGGGACGAGGCCTCGGCGCACGCCGCGTTCGCGGCCGCGCTCCGCGTCTTCACCAAGGCCGACGCCCGCCCCCTGGCCGTCCTGGCACGCGCCGAACGCGACCGCGCGCAGGACGACGCGGTCCGCCTGCCCGAGGGCGGCCCCTGGTCGGAACGGCTCACATCGACGGAGCGGAGCGTCGTCGCCCGCGTCGCGCAAGGCGCCAGCAACCGCGAGATCGCGGCCGGTCTTGTGGTCAGCGTCAAAACCGTCGAAGCCGCCCTGACCCGCGCCTACCGCAAGCTGGGCGCCAAGTCGCGCGTGGACATCACGCGCATGGTGATGACGCGGCCCACGGTCTAGCCACGGCGCAGAGGGCGTCGGGTATGAGTACCCCTTCGCATCAAGTCGCTCGGGCCGATGGGCAGTTGGGCGCTCAGCCGGGAAGCGCGCCGAAGAGCATGTTTCCGGCGCAGCCCCGCTCCTCGCTGGTGAAGTAGTCCTGGAAGGCCTCGTTGAGTTCGTCGAGGCTGATGGCGCCGTCACCGTTGGTGTCCAGGCGCCGGGCCACGGTGAGAGCGTCGGAGGGGGTGACGCCGAACGTGTGGAGCAGGCGCTCGGTCTCCTCGATCTCCAGCATGTTGGTGCCGTTGGAGTCAGCGGTCGTGAGCAGCGCCACCACCATGGGCAGGAAGTGGGCGAGGTACGCCTCGGGCGTACCGACCAACCGGGCAAGGGCCCGCTCGAACGTGTCGCGGTCCAACGGCGCCGGAGTCCGCGCGCCCGCCGTTTCGTACAGGCGCGTCCAGGATTCCTGGAAGGCCTTGGTGAGGGTGGCGGCGCGGGGGGATTCGGGGGTGTGCCCGAACGCGTCGGCGATGTCGCCGGCCGCGTCGAGCCAGTCACCCTCGTCGATCAGACCGTCAGCGTCCTTGTCGAAGAGGCCGAACAGGGCGCCGTATTTGGTGGCGAGGAACGTGGGGACCGCCCCGTCGCGCGGGAGCGTGCCCGACGAGGGGAGCGGCGCGGCGGCCGTCGTGAGGTAGGAGCGGGCGACGGGGTTGGCCGAGGACGCGAAGTGCGGGGAGCGGCCCTGGTCGAGGGCGTCCAGGTACTCACAGGCCGCCCGGTGGCCCGCCGCCGCCCGGCGTTCGTTGACGGCCAGTTCCTCACGCGGGCCGGCACGGAAGGGGGCGTCCACGCCTCCCGGGCCGGCTTCCCCGCTGGGCAGGATGTGCATCCGTACGCCGGGCGGGTGGGCGCTGAGGATCTGCGCGAGCCGGTGCCGGCGTGAGATCTCGAACGCCGTGGGGCCGATCTGCCAGGGCCATCGCGCGGGCCGCAGTGGGCGTTCGCGCTGGCGCATCCGGAGCACGTAGACCGTGGTCGCGCCGTAGGCGACGGCCCTGCCGACCGGTGCGGTCTCGACGATGCCGCCGTCCACGTAGTGCTCGTCGCCGATGCGTACGGGCGGCCAGAGCCCCGGCACGGCGCAGGAGGCGAGGACGGCGGGCAGGAGCGGGCCGGAGTCGAAGTACCGGGCGGCGGCGCGTTCGATGGAGGCGGCCACGCACTGGTAGGGCAGCGCAAGGTCCTCGATGCGTGTCCCGTCACCGAGGTGTGCCCGGACCACCTCGCGCAGGGCGTCCATGGGCGCGAGGGCGGGGTGGCGCCGGAAGGCGTTGACGAGCAGGCCCCCGGGTCTCACCGACATGACGCGCTTTCCCAGCAACTCCCGCCACAGGTCGGTGAGTTGGTCGCAGACCGAGAGGGTGGGGTTGCTCGCGAGCAGCGCGCCCTGGAGGGAGCCGACGGAGGTGCCGAAGACGAGGTCCGGCACGATGCCGCGTTCGAGCAGCGCACGCAGCATGCCGACCTGGTAGCCGCCCAGTTTGCCGCCCCCGCCGAGGACGAACGCGGTGCGGGGCGCGGCCGCACGGTCCGTGGCAGGCGCGTGACTGTCCGCTGGCGGCATGGCTTCCTCCTGATGACGCTGTCCCTGTCATGGTGGCGCCGGGTTGCCGCGACGTCCCGAGGGGTGGGCCAGGCGGGTGGCGGCACACCGGGTCGGCGGCCACCCGTCGGGCTTCGACCACGCGGGTGCACGACCGACCCGGGCGCAGGCCGCTCACCCCGGAAGCCCTCGCCCGAACCCGGCCGACGCGGAGCCCGCTCACCGCAATGGCCGCCCCTCGCCCGCCGCCCCGTCGCGGCGCGTCGCCAGGACCCACGCGTCCAGTTCCGCCCAGCGCTCGTACAGCCAGGTCTCGAAGCCGTCCCGGTCGCGTGGGACTTCCGCCGCTTCGTAAGTCCCCCAGGCGACATGGACCGCCGCGTCGGTGCGGGCCGGGTAGCCGCCGCCGAGACGCCAGGGCAACACGTCCTCGAGCCCAGTGTGTCCGACCACCAGCACCTGCGCGGTGGGTGCGGCGGCGAGCAGGGCCGCCGCGCCCCGGGCGAGCGGAGGCAGCACGCACGGCATCGCCTCAGCGGCGGCGGCCAGGTCGTCCCGGCCGGAGCGCCGCAGATACGCGATGCGCGCCCGGCGGCGCCGGGCGCTGAAGTTCGTGCCTTCGGGCAGGATGACCGCCGCGTCACCGCCGCCGAGCCCGGGCCCCATCGCCGCGAACTCGCGACCCGCCCTGGCCCGGCCCTCGGCGTTCCACCGCAGCGGAATCAAGGGCGTCAGACCCACCAGGGACGCCGCGCCCGGCAGCAGGACGGCCGCGCTCTTGCACACGCCGTGCACGCGCCGACGCAGCACTTTCATGCCCAGATGGATCCCGAGCTGTGTGTTCAGCAGGCCCGCGTGGCGCAGCAGGACCACGACGGGCCGCGCGGGATCCAGGCGCGGCGGTTCGTCGGGCCAACGCACCCGCATTCCCGCCCATCTCAGCCCGGTTGCGAAGAACGCGGCGGTCGACCTCCGCGCCAGCAGGACACGCAGCGCGTCATGGTCGGACGGATCGCCCGGGCCACGGCGGCGCGCCCGCCGCAGGCGGAGCCCGGCAACGAGGGAGCCGACCTCGCAGGTGAGCAGGTACGCCGCGGACAGGAGCACCAGACGCGCCGGGCCACGCACCGGCGCGGGCAGCCGGGGCCCGAGCACCCGCAGGCACAGGAGCACGGGTGACAGACCGATGGCGAGCAGCACGGACGCCACGAGCAGGAGGCCCCGCACCAGCGCGAGGAGCACCGTCAGGGCGCGGGAGGTGACGCGCCCCCACACCTCACCGGGGACCCGCGCGGACGCGACGCGCACCGTCTCGGGGAGGGCGGGGCCGACGCCCTGCTCGATGGGGTTCATGAAGCAACTGGTTCTCACAGCCGGACCCCACCCGCAAACGGAGCCGGACGGGACCAAGGGGTCCGGACGGGGGCGCCCCGCAGACCGAACTCCGCAGGCCGAACTCGCAGGCTGAACTCCGCAGACCGAAGAGGCTGGACTACCCGTTGTGCGCTTCGGGCTCGGTGGCCAGTGACTGCTGGGTGGCCGCCCACGACGCGAGGAGCGCCACATTGTCGGCGGTCGGTGTGCCCGCGGGCGCGGTGTAGATGTTGAGGTGCAGACCAGGTTCGGCGGGCAGTTCCAAGGACTCGATGTCCAAATCGAGCCGGCCCACGACCGGATGGCGCACCCGCTTGCGGCCGGAGCGGTGCAGCCGCACGTCCTGTGAGGCCCACCGCCGCCGAAACAGCTCACTGCGCGTCGACAATTCACCGACCAGGGCGATCAGCTTTTCGTCGTTCGGATCGCGGCCGGCCTCCATGCGTAGCTTCGCGGCCACGGCACCGGCGATCTGGTCGTAGTCGACGAAGAAATCTCTGGCCCCGGGGTCCAGATAGACGAACCGCGCTGTATTCGCGGGCCGTCGCGGATCGGCCAGCACCGGTGAATACAGCGCGCGAGCCAATTGATTCATGGCGAGTACGTCACAGCGGCCGTTACCGATCCAGGCCGGTGCGTCGGAGATCGCGTCGAGCACGCGTCGCAGCGTCGAGCGCACCGTCGTGGCGGGTTTGTGCCGGCGCGGGCCACTGGGCGTCCGGGACCGGCGCGCGAGGTGAAACAGATGGTTCCGTTCGGCCTCGTCGAGTCGCAGGGCAGTGGCCAACGCGTCGAGCACGCCATCGGAGGCACCGGCGATGCTGCCGCGCTCCATGCGCACGTAGTAGTCGACCGATACCCCCGCCAGCAGCGCCACCTCCTCGCGGCGCAGACCCTTGACCCGACGGTTGCCGCCGTAGGCGGGCAGTCCCGCCTGTTCGGGTGCGATGCGGGCGCGACGCGAGCTGAGGAATTCCCGGATCTCGGTGCGTAGCTCCATCGTGGCCATCCCCTCACCGTAGGCGCGTACGCAGTCTATGGGGTGCCCGTCGCGGTCGTGGCGATGCCGCCGTCCACCGGGATGATGGTGCCCGTGAGGTAGGAGCCGGCCCGGCCGGCGAGGAACACGGCGATACCCGCCATGTCGTCGTCGCGCCCGAGCCGGCGCAGAGGCGTCGCCGCCGCGATCGTGTCGCCGACGGCGTCGAGCGTGGACGCCATCATCCGCGACGGGAACACTCCCGGTGCTATGGCGTTCACCGTGACGTGCTGGGGGCCGAGCTCTCTGGCAAGCACTCGGGTGAGTTGATGGAGTGCCGCTTTGCTGCCGGCGTACGAGTAGTTGGGCGACTGGGCGACGTGGATCGCGGCGATACTGCCGATGTTGATGATCCGCGCGGGATCGTCGACGGTGCCCGCCCTGCGAAGTGCGGGGAGGAGCGCCTGTACCAGCCAGAACGGCGACTTGAGGTTGAGGTCGAGCACCGCGTCCCAGGCCTCGTCCGAAAACGTCTCCAGCGGCTCGCGCCGCATCGCTCCCGCGTTGTTGACCAGGATGTCCAGGCGTTCCGATTCGGCCTTGACGAGATCAGCGAGGCGCCGGCACTCGTCGTGCCTGGACAGGTCGGCGGGGATCGCTCGAACGTCGCCGAATTGGGAGAGCAGACGCTGAGTCTCCGCGCATGCCTCAGCGTCGCGTGAGCTGATGACGACACGGGCGCCCGCCTGGAGAAGGCCGCAGGCTATCATCACCCCAATTCCCTTGGTGCCGCCCGTGACAAGGGCGCTTTTCCCCCTCAGATCAAAAAGTTCCGCGTGCGTGGTGAATTGGCTGTCCGCCATTGGTATCCGTCCCCATCTGTCGCTGTCGGCGCTTTCGCCTCGATCAGGTTGACAGGCGTTCGGGAGGTCTGGGAGTTCCTGGTGATACAGGTACTGCGAGAGCCCCCTTCACGCGGAGAGCCCGCGTGACCGCCGCCCCCGGTCCGGCTGGCGCGAATCGGCCGTGGCGGTCCCGCTCGCAGCCGCCGCGAACCCGCCCGCCGCCGCCCGACAACGCCATGCGCGGGCGGATGGTAGCGACCCGCGGCATGTCCCACTGGAAAATGCCAGAACTTCCCCCTTCTCACGACACAGCGCGTAACTTCTCCGTCACTGCGGCAACGGAGTCGGGCCGCTGTGATCTGTCATCACCTGATACCGAGGAGGGGATCTCCGCGTGCCCGGAATCGACGAGTGCCTGCTGGAGACGATGCGGCTGCCGGGCGCGCTCGGGGCAGCACTCGTCGACTGGACCAGCGGGCTCGCTCTCGGCACCATCGGCGATTCACCGGGCGGCGACCACGAGGCGGCCGCGGCGGAGACCGCCGAGTTCGCCAGGAGCGCCATCGAGCATCCCGTGTTCGCACTCGGCGCCAAGGACTCTGCCGACGAACTCCTGCCCGTGGAGGACGTTTTCGTCGCCGCGCACAGCGGATACCACCTTCTGCGCTTCATCAGGACGGCGTACGACAGCAGCGTCTTCCTCTACCTCTGGCTCGATCGTGAGCTTGGCAACCTCGCCCTCGCCCGACTGCGGCTGCGCGACCTGGCGGAACGGCTGGTACTCGCGTGAGCCGGACAGCCGAGTCCACCGACGAGCACCAACTCTCGCCCATGCTGCGGCGGTTGGTGGCCGAACGGGCCACCGGCGCGCTGCTGCGCGACAGCGGCACGCTGTATCTCGTCGACGGCCAGGTGGTGCACGCCGAGAGTCCGTCCGCCCCCGGCATCGACGTGCTGCTCACGGTCGGCGGCCGGTTGCGTCCCGAGGGCTGGCAGTGGGCCGTCGACCAGGCGGGAGCGCGTGGCTCGGTGGGCCGCTTCCTCGTGGACAGCGGTCAAGTGAGCGACGGAGAGCTGGAGTTGTGCCATCTCGGGGCGCTGTTCGACGCGGCGTTCTTCACGCTCACACCCGGCAGCGGCCCGACGCGTTTTCGCTACGGTGTGGCGCACTGGATCGGGCCGGTGCGGCCCGTGCCGGCCGGCGCGGTGGCGCGCGAGGCGGCCCGGCGGCGGGAGTTGCTGTCCAGGCTCTGGCCGCACCCCGAGGTCGATACCGCCCCGGTGGTGGCGGCGCGAGGTGCGCGCGGCGTGCCGGTCACCGGGCGCCAGCGGGCGCTTCTCGCGCTGGCCGACGGGCTCCGCACCCCGCAGGACATCGCGCGGCTGCTCGGCCGCCCGGCCTTCCACACCCTGGTGGACGTCCGCAGACTCGCCGCGTGCGGCGCGATCGAGACCCCGCTCGCGACCGTGCCGCAGAGCGGCATGCCCCCCTCCGTCGCGCTGGCGTCGGCCGAGGCGGAATCCATTGCGGACGTGGCTCTGCTGCGCAGGCTGCGGGACGGCCTTGAGGCCACCCTGTGATCCGCGTCCGCAGGCAGCGTGCCGAAAGGAGACAGATGATGGCGGCAGAGGCGGACGTCCTCGCCGAACTGCGGCGGCTGCGGGTCCGGTTGCCTCAACTCAGCGGCGCCATGGCCGCCAGCGTCGATGGGCTGGTGCTCGCCCAGGACGCCCCGGGCGACACCGAGCCGCTGGCCGCGCTGACCGCCGCCGCGCTCGGCGTGGCCCAGCGCCTGACCGACACGGCGGGCCAAGGCGCGTTCCTCGAACTCCTGTTGAGAGGAGACCAGGGCTATGTGGCCACGTACGCGGCGGGCTCGTCCGCCGTGCTCACCCTCCTCGCCGAGCCCCGCGTGAACGTGGGGCGGCTGCATCTCGAAGCCCGCCGGGCCGGCGCCCGGATCGGCGACCTGGTCGACGGCAGCCTCGGCCGACTGGAGGCCCCATGAGTCCCACCCGTCCCCGGGCCGACCGGCCGGGGAACACGACAGACGTCAAACAGCGGAAAGGAAGCACGAATCCCATGGCCAACACGGAAGCCGCGCTCAAGGAAGCGATGACCACCATCGACGGAACCATCGGTGTGGCGCTCGTCGACTACAGCAGTGGCATGGCCCTCGGCACCCTGGGCGGCGGCAAGGACCTCGACCTCGCGGTGGCCGCCGCGGGCAACACCGATGTGGTGCGCGCGAAGGTACGCACCATGGAACTCCTCGGCCTGAAGGACGAGATCGAGGACATCCTCATCACGCTGGGCACCCAGTACCACCTGATCCGCCTGCTGACCGGGCGCAATCACAACGGGCTCTTCCTCTACCTTGCGCTCGACAAGGGCCGCGCCAACCTGGCCATGGCGCGTCACCAGCTCAGGAAGGTCGAGGCGGAACTGGAGGTGTGACCCGCGCCCGGCGCGGCACCATCCCGCGGTGGCGCCGCACTCCCCGGAGGCGGCGCCGCGCGGGGCGGGCGGTCTCAGCCGTGCGACGGCGCCGCGCTCAGCCCGTCGAGGGTGAGCGCGAGCAGGCGTTCGGCCTGGCCGCGCTGGGCCGGCTCGGCCGAGGTGAGGGCGATTCCGGCCAGGGCGGCGAACAGGTCGGAGGGCAGGATGTCGCGGCGCAGCTCTCCGGCGGCGACACCGGCCTCCATGAGCGTGGTGATGGCCGTCTGGATCATTTCGCGGCTGTGGCCGTAGGGGTCGCCTCCCGAGGCGACGACGGACCGCAGCGCCTCGGCCATGCCGAGTTTGGCGGTGGCGTAGTCGATGAAGTGCCCCATCCAGGTGCGCAGGGCCTCGCGCGCGGGAAGGGTCTCGAGCAGCCCCGGAACGGCGTCGCACAGCCGGCCCACCTCATTGCGGTACGCGGCCTCGATCAGGGTCTCCCGGGTCGGGAAGTTGCGGTACAGGGTGCCGGTCCCCACCCCCGCCACCTTCGCCACGCGCTCGTAGTGCGCGTCCAGTCCTTCCTCGGTGAACACCCGCACCGCGGCAGCCAGGATCTTGTCCCTGTTGCGCTGCGCGTCCGCCCTCAGCGGGCGTCCCGTGTCCTGTGCCATCGACGGCTCGCTCCTTCGTCCACGTTGCTAAGTGGAGGCTCCTCCACTTAGTGTGGGATCAACCGGCGGCGCCTCCGGTTCCACCGTAGAGCACGCGCCGCGCCCCACTCTTCTCCCGGAGGTTCCACCATGTCGGAAATCGAGGGCAAGGTCGTCGCGATCACGGGCGCCAGCAGCGGAATCGGCGAGGCGACCGCGCTCCTGCTCGCGGAGCGCGGCGCCACCGTGGTGCTCGGCGCCCGCAGGCCGGACCGCCTGGAGGCGCTGGCCGCCCGCATCGAGAAGGCCGGCGGCCGGGCCGCGTACGCGCCGACGGACGTCAAACGCCGCGAGGACCTGGCGGCCCTCGTCGAGCTGGCCCTCGACCGGTACGGCAGGCTCGATGTCCTGGTCAGCAACGCCGGCGTCGGTCTGATCTCCCCGATGGACGAGCTGCGGGTCGAGGACTGGGAGGAGATGATCGACGTCAACCTCAAGGGCGTCCTGTACGGGATCGCGGCCACCCTGCCTGTCTTCCGCCGCCAGGGTTTCGGGCACTTCGTCAACACCGTGTCCACCGCCGGGCTGCGGATCGTGCCGCGCCAAGCGGTGTACGCGGCGACCAAGAACGCCGTACGCACCCTCTCCGAGGGCCTGCGCCAGGAAGCCGGCGACCGCCTGCGCGTGACGGTCGTCTCGCCCGGCATGACGCGGACGGAGTTCGCGGATTCGATGGCGCCGGACATGAGGAGTGACATCCTCGACAGCATGGCGAAGATCGCGATATCACCGGACGCCATCGCCCGCGCCATCGCCTTCGCGATCGAGCAGCCTTCCAGCGTGGACGTGGGCGACATCGTCGTGCGGCCCACAGCGCAGAGCTGAATCGCGTCGTTCAACTGGCCTGCGGATAGGGGTAGTTGAGGCCGCCCGCGCCTTCGCCTCAGACCTCTCGCGTAACCTCTTCCCGTACGCATTCGATGAGGTAGTCGCCCGTGTCCGGGTCGATGACCACGCCGTGTGCCTCGCTGTGGAAGCCGGGAAAGGCGCGGTCGAAGGCCTCAAGGGCGCCGAGGTAGCGCAGGACCGGCCCGTCGGGGGCGCCGAGTGCTTCTCCCGGCATGAGAACGGGGATGCCGGGCGGGGTGACCGTCACCATGGCCGCGGCCACGCGACCCGCCGCGTCCGCGAGGCGCAGGCGTTCGGTGCCGCCCCGGATGAGCTGCTGATAGCAGTGCCTCGGTGGGACCACGGGGCGGGGCAGGTCGCGAAAGGCGGTGTCCAGGGCGTCGATCAGGTCGGCGCGTGTCAGATGTTCGTGCATGTCCTGGCACAGGGCGCGCAAGGTGATGTCGCCGTAGCGCTTGGGGTGGCTCTCGACCAGGTGCGGCAGCACCTGCCGCAGCGTGGCCTCGCCGTCGTGGAGCGCCTTGAAGTCCATCAACGCGTCCATCAGGGTGCCCCACTTGCCCTTGGTGATGCCCATGGAGAAGAGGATGAGCGTGGTGTACGTGTCGGTCTTCTCCACCACGATGCCACGCTCGGCGAGGTAGGAGGTGAGGACGCGGGCCGGAATGCCCCAGGGCTCGCTCGCGCCCGCCGCCGTGACGCCGGGGCAGGTCAGCGTCACCTTGATGGGATCGAGCATGCACTGACCCCGGCCGAGGCCCGAGAAGCCGTGCCAGTCCTCGTCGGGGTCGAGCTCCCAGCAGCGCGGTTCGGTGGCGAGCAGCGCGGGGGGCGCGTCGGCGAAGGGGGTACGGGTCCCGGTGTCCGGTTCGAGAACGGTCTCGGGCTGCCAGACGCCGAAGAACCAGGCCGGCCGGTCCCCCGCGTAGGCGATGCGGCGCCCGGTCCGCACGACGGCCTGCCGGAACCGGACGGCCTCGGTCACGGCCTCGTTGATCAGCCACTCCCCCTGGGGTCCGTCCATCATGGCGGCGGCGACATCGAGTGAGGCGATGGCGGGGTACAGCGGTGAAGTGGTGCCGTGCATCATGAACGCCTCGTTGAACCGGTCGTGCTCGACCGGGGCGCGCGGAGCGGACCGCACGTGCACCATGGCGGCCTGTGACAGCGCGGCGAGGAGTTTGTGGGTGGACTGGGTGGCGAAGACGGTGGGCCGCTCCTCGCCAGGGAAGGTGTCCGGACCGACGGCCATCCCGTAGCGGCCGGCGTAGAGGGGATGGAAGCGCGCGTAGGCGAACCACGCCTCGTCGAAGTGGAGCCGGGGCGTGCTCGGCGCGAGGGCCCGCGAGGTGCCCACGGTGTCGTAACACAGGCCGTCGTACGTGGAGTTGGTGATGACGGCGTACTGGGCGTCGGGGGACACCGCCCCGGGGGTCAGGGGGTGCGCGGCGATCCGCGCGGCCACCGCGCCGGGCGCGGTCTCGCTTGCGGGGAGCGGGCCCGCGAGTCCGTAACCGTTGCGGGTCGGCACGAGATAGACGGGGCGGGCTCCGGAGATCACGAGGCCGTGCAGGACGGACTTGTGGCAGTTGCGGTCGACCAGGGCGATCTCGTCCGTGGTGACGCAGTAGTGGCCGACCATGCGGTCTGCCGTGGAGTCACCGTGCAGCACGAAGTAGGTGCGGTCGGAGCCGAAGATACGGGAGGCGTTGCGCTCCGCGTCCCCGATGGGCCCGTTGTGCTCGAACAGGGAGCCCAACTCCCCCACGGAGATGGAGAGATCGGTGCGGAAGAGCCGTTCGCCGTAGTAGTCGAAGAAGGCCCGGCCCACCGGTGACTTCAAGAAGGCCACGCCGCCCGAGTGCGCGGGGGTGTGCCAGGAGTATTCGTGGGCGTCGTCGAAGCGCCGCAGCGCCTTGAAGAAGGGCGGCAGGACGGCGTCCCCGTAGGCGTGCGCGGCGTGGGCCACGCGGCCGGCGATGAACGAGGGGGTGTCCTCGAGCGGCCAGACGTACCCGATCACCGTCTCGGCCACCCACAGCGGCAGATGGTCGAGACCGTGGTCGGAGTCCTCGGCCATCACGACGAAGACCGGCAGGTCCTTGAACCGGCGGGAGATCTGCCGCAGCACGCCGGCGCCCCCCGCCTGCGTCTCGTCGTCACCGGCGCCGGCTCCGCCGCGCTCGGAGGGAAGCTCCCACGCCACCATGGCGGCGGTCAGACCGGCCTCGGTCCGCAGGGCCGCGCAGGCCGCCTCGGCGGTCCGCGCCCACCGCACTTCGAGGCCCCGGTTCTCCAACTCCTTTCCGATACGCCGCAGTTGCTCCGTATCGGCTCCTCCGCCGAGGGGGTCCTCACGCAGAGCCAGCAGGACACTTCCGTTCGCCATGACCATCTCCACGCTTCCCGACCCCGACCGACAGACGGCAAGCATCCTGGGGATCAAGGCGGAAACGGAGCGGAGCGGGCGCAAACCACCTGTACGGGTCACATGGCGTGACCCCGGTGGCCGACTGTCAAATGGTCATCGCCTCCTGGATCCAGCGGTTCACGCGGTACGGCATCCACCATGCGAGTCCGCCCACCTGGAGCACCAGACGCTCCTCGATGAAGTCCGCGAGGACGGCGGCCGGCACCTCGCCCGCCGGGGCGCCGTAGGCCAGGGTCTCGATGACGCGCTGGTATTCGGGCTCATCCGCCGTGAAGCGGCGCAGTTCCCCCCAGCGCCGGTCACGGATCTGGACGAAGCCGGGGCCCTGCCGCCACAGGCACTTGCACAGGTAGTGGCCCTCGCGCCAGCCGCGCAGGGCGCCGGCCGCGTCGGCAGGACCGTGCAGGCTCTGCGGCGGCTGGAGGTGGCTCAGGGCTCGCCAGGTGTCGTCGGGCGCGGCCGGGTCCAGACGCAGCTTCCACTCGACGAGGATGGCCCGTGCCGTCAGGTCCCGCACCAGACTCAGGAGGCGTACGGCCCGCTCGTCGGCGCCCGGAGCACCAAGGTCGGCGAGGGCGGTGAGGTCGACGGGTTCGCGCAGCCGCACGAGACGGGCGCCCGCCTCCCACAACCGGTCGCACTCCTCGTCCAGGGGGCCGGTCAGTTCGATGTCGCCGAGGTGCATGCCGGGCAGGGCGCACGCCTCGGGGTCGTAGTCGCGCCAGGCGGCGACCGTGAGGGCGTCGGCGCCGGTGGTGAGGGCGGTGCTCATCGCTTCTGTTCCTCCTGCTGCTCGGTCGGTCACGCGCGCTCAGACAGTCATGGGCTCGGCGGTCGCGGGCGCGGGCCTGCCGCCGGCGTCGAGCGCGGCCTGCGCGTGGCGCATGAAGTCGAGCCGCAGCAGGTCCTCATTGACGGCGCCGGGCGCGATGTGGACGTACTGGCCGCCGTCGGTGAAGACCAGGCCGAGTGCGACCCAGGAGTCGAGCAGCCGGCGCACCTCGTGCTCCTCGCGTGCGGCGCCCCGGGCGCGGGCCGCCGCCTTGCGGGTGAGCGCGGCGGGCGCGTGGGGCTGGTCGAGGAGGCGGAAGACGGCCAGTTCGAACGGGTCGGTCAGTTCCATCGCACGCCAGGCGAAGGTACGCCGCCGGCTGACCAGGACGATGCGGTCGCCGAGGTCGGTGTGGGTGAGCCGGGCGTCGGCGTGGTGCTTGCGCCAGGCGTCTAGCGCGTCGTTGAGCGCGGTGACGGTGGGCTCGGTGATGCCGCGCTGGGGCGCCTCGAAGACGTACGCGAGGTCGTAGAGCTCGGACTCGGGCAGGTCGTAGGTGAAGCGGTAGTGCTCGTCGGGCCGCAGCCCGTCGAAGCCGAGTTCGGGCCGGTTGAAGTAGGGGCTGAAGCGCTCGATGGCGATCCGCGCGGACAGGTCGACGGGCGGGTCGAGGTGTTCGAGCGCGGGTATCTGGGCGATGACGGGGTCGTAGTCCTCGGCCGTCTCGCCGGGGAAACCGTGCAGATAGTTCCACGCGACGGAGAGGCCGGTCTCGGCGCCGTCGCGCAACATGCGCACGTTCTGGCAGCCGCTGACGCCCTTGTCCATCAGGTCGAGCACCCGGTTGTTCAGGCTCTCGATGCCGGGCTGCACGTAGATGAGTCCGGCCTCGGCGAGCGTGCGCAGCTGGCTGCGGCGCATATTGGCCTTGATCTCGATGTGCATCCGCAGGTCGTAGCCGCTCTCCATGATCCGGGGCAGCACGGTGGTGAGGTAGCCCATGTCGAGGATGTTGTCGACGAGGTACATGTCGAGCACACGGTGCTTGCGGGCCAGCTCCATGATCTCTTCGAAGAACGTGTCGGGGCTCTTGGAGCGGAACTGCATGAACGAGCCGTTCAGGCCGCAGAACGTGCAGTGGTGCTTCTCGCCCCACCAGCAGCCGCGCGCGCCCTCGACGACGAGTTTGGGCTCGGCCCAGTTGCGGGCCACGGAGGCCGCGAGGCGTTCGAAGTAGCCGCTGTAGTCGGGGGCGAGGATGGTGGCGGGTGGCAGTGGGCTCGTGGCCATCGGGTTGACGACGCTCGTGCCCTCGGCGTCGCGGTGGCACAGGCCGGGCACGGTGGCCAGTTCGTCGCTGCCGGCGCCTTCGATGATGGCGGTCAGGAGCTGCGGGAAGGCCGCCTCGCCCTCGCCCCGGATGACGAAGTCCACGAACGGGAAGTTGCGGTGGACGGCCTCGCCCTGTTCGCCGTCGCAGTTGGCGCCGCCCATGACGGTCACGATGCCCGGGGCGAGCCGTTTGACGTATTTGGCGGCGGCGAGGGCGGCGGTGTTCTGCTGGAAGGTGGAGGTGAAGCCGACGACGTCGGGCGCGTACTCCACGATCCGCCGGGCCATCATCTCGACGAACTCCGGCGCCTGGCGGTGGAGTTCCCGTGACATGTGCAGCCGGGACTTGCGCAGTTTGCCCTTCATGGCGGTCGCGAATTCCTCGTCACGCCAGGTGGGGTCGTCATAGAGCGCCGAAGAGAACACCCAGTCGCCGCAGCCCAGGAAATAGGAGGACAGCGAGTAGAACTGGTAGTCCTCGGGGGCGAATTCGGTGCGTTCGGTGATCCAGTCGGTGAATTCGAGATTGGCGTGCAGGACCTCGGCGCCGGCACCGGGCACACGTTCGTCCACGCTGCGTTTGAGGATTCCCAGCGCGAGCGAGGGAAGGTCGATCGGCGACCAGGGCATATTGACCAGCAGGACACGCATGTCGGCTCCTCGGTGGGTGCGAAGACGTGACGGGACGGGGGCCAAGGGGCCGGGGGCCATGGGGCCGAGGCTGTGCCGGCCCGGCGGCGGACCGCCGGGCCGGCCGCGAGGATCAGTCCTCTTCGCCGTCTTCGGCGTTGCGGAACGGAACCGTCACGGATATGCCGATGCCGGGCTTGCGGTTTTCCTCGTCACCCGCGAGCGGGTCATTGTGGATGATGTCCTTCTGCATGGCCGGAACTCCTCTCTGTGTGGTGGTGCCTTGTCCGGCGGGCGCTCAGGAGCGCACCCGTCCGGGATCCCCGGCCCGTTCGGAGCGGGGAGACTGGGGGGCGGCGCGGTGCCGCCGGCGCAGTGCGCCGTCGAGGAAGACCACGGCGCGGCGCAGGACGGCCACATGGTCGTCGGCCTCGTAGCCGTCGTGGCCGGTGTCCAGCCACATCGACTCGTGCGGTACGCCCGCGTGGCGCAGGGTCTTCAGGTAGTCGCGCACCTGGCCGGGCGGGCACTTGGCGTCCCGGCGCGCGGCGACGACCAGCAGGGGTGCCCGGACGGCGGCCGCGTAGGTCAGGGGTGAGCTGCGCGCGTAGCGTTCGGGCACCTCGTCGGGGGTGCCGCCGAACAGCCGCTCGTCCAGGGCGCGCAGGGCGGGGGTGGTGGTGCGGTGGGCGGCCGCGCAGTCGGCCACGGGTTTGACCGCCACGCCCGCCTGCCACAGCGCGGGCTGTGTGCCGAGGGCGAGCAGCACCAGGTAGCCGCCCCACGAGGTGCCCCACAGGCCGGTCTCCTCGGGGCGCACCACACCCCGGGCGACGAGGTCGGCGCGGACGGAGGCGAGGTCCGCGACCTGGGTGAGGCCGACGCCTTCCCCGAACGCGCCGCGCCAGCGGGGCCCGTATCCGGTCGAGCCGCGGTAGTTGACGCGGACGACGGCGAAGCCGGAGGCGACGAGTGAGTGGACCACCGCGTCGTAGGCGTCCCGGTCGTGGTCGGCGGGCCCGCCGTGGACCAGGAACACCGCGGGGCACGCGCCGCCCTGCCCCTCGGGCAGGCTGAGCAGTGAGTGCACCGGCCCGTCAGGGCCCGGCGTCCACAGGTCGCGGTGCTCGCCGGGTACGCGGGCCGGCACGTCGTGGCTGGGAGGCAGCGGGGTGCCGGCGGTGGAGAGGATGCGGGGCGAGGTCGCGGTGTCCGTCCACAGGTAGTGCACGTCGTCACCGGCGCGGGGCGCGGCGTCGAGCAGGGTTCCGCGCGGTGTCGGCAGGGGTTCCACGGTGCGCTCCGCGAGGTGGACACGGTGCAGGGTGCTGCGGCCGTGCCGGTCCTGGCGGACCAGCACCGTGCGTCCTTCGGGATGCCAGCGGGCGGTGATCTCGGTGTCGAAGGCGCACCAGGAGTGGGTGACAGTGCCCTTTTCCGGGCTCCAACTGGCCAGCAGATAACGGTCGTTGCTCTGGCGTACGAGGAGGAGTTCCGCGCGGCCGGCGACGGGGGCGAAGCCCAGCGACCACAGGCGCCCGTCCGGGCCGTCCCCGGCCAGGACCGCGTGCGGGGTTCCGTCGGCGCCGAGGACGGTCACGGCGCGTGCCGAACCGGCCGCGCCGCTCAGCGCGATGAGCCGGCCGTCACGGGTGATGCCGGACACGGTGGCGTGTCCTTCGACGCGTGCCACCTCGCGGGCCGCCGCGCCGCGCGGACCGAAGCGCACGGTGGTGGTCCGGGCATCGCCCAGACCCATGGCGACGTACGCGTCGTCGCTGAGGGCCAGTCCGCGCGGTTCGCCTCGTGGCACGCCCTGGAGGCCGGGCAGATCGGCGCCGCCCGCGAACGGCTGGAACCACCAGTGTCCCGCGCCGTGTTCGTCCTCGTCGAACCACCACACATGGCCGTCACGGTCGATCGCGCCGTGCAACGTGCCGTGCGGGCGGTCGGTGACCTGGCGGGTCCGTCTGGTGGCGGCGTCCCAGGTGAACACCTCGCAGCGGCCGTCGGCGTCGCCCGTGAACACCATCCGGCCGGCGTCCGCGGCGCACACCTCGGGCAGCGCCGCCCGGTAGACCTGGTAGCGGCCGCTCATGCCGTCGCCTCCGCCAGACGCGACCGCACCGCGGTGGTCCGCCAGGCGAGCGCGAGCAGGACCCCGGCGCACACCGCGGCGGGCGCGGCCGTCCCCGCACGGGTCACGAACGCGCCGGCCAGGACGGGCGCGAGCGCCGCCGAGCCGCCGACCGCGCCGGCGAGGACCACGCCCGTACGGGCCTGGAGGCCGGGCGGGGTCTCCCGCAGGGCCCGGGCCTGAAGGACGACGGCGACCAGCGGCATCACCAGGCAGAACGCCCCGAACAGTGCCCCGTACGCCCAGGGTCCTTCGGCCGCCGCGAGGCCCGCGGCGAGCGGGACGAGCAGCCACGTCACCGTGACGAGCAGCCGCGCGGCGTCGATCCGGCCCGCCAGGCGGGGCGCGGCGAGCGATCCGGCGAGTCCGGCCGCCCCGGACAGGGCGAGCACCATACCCATCGGCCAGCCGCCGTGGCCGCCCTCGTGGAGGGTGAAGACGGCTCCGTAGTACAGCGCGACGATCACGCCGTTGACGGTGGCGGTCCAGGTCACGACGAGCCTGAGCAGGGGTGAGCTGCGGACCAGGGCGTATCCGGCACCGAGTTCGTCCAGGAGGCGGCGCAGGCGGCGGGTCCGAGGGGCGGGGGCGGTGGCGCCGGGATCCGCGGGGGTGGTGCGGCTCGTGGCAGCGGGGCACGCGTCGGCGTCCGTCGGGGGCTCAGCACTCGTCCGGGCCGACGCGGCCGCCCGGCCCTGCTCGGTCGTCCGGCCCTGCGCGGTCGTCCGGTCCTGCGGGCGCAGGTCCGAACGGAGCGCCCGTACGCATCCGGCGGCGACGGCATAGGACAGCGCGTCCGCGAGGAAGGGCAGGGCCCGGGCCGCCTGGTAGAGCGCACCGCCGAGCGCGGGGCCCAGGATCAGCGCGCCCTGGTCGCCCGCCGAGAGCCCGGCCACCACGCGGGGGCCGTCGGCGGGCGGGGCGATCATGGCCACGGTGCCGGCGGCGGCGGCTTCGTACACGGCCGTGGAGAAACGTTCCACCAGGACGGCGCCGAGCAGGAGCGCGAGCGGCGGGCCGCCCTCCCCCTGGCCGACGGCGGCCGCGGCGACCCCGGCCATGGCGACGGCGGAGGTGGTGGCCGACCAGAACATCACCGGCTTGCGGGCGCCCCGGTCGGCCGGGATGGCCGCGAGGGGGGCGAGCAGCAGACCCGCCGCCGTGGAGGCACCCGCGACGAGCCCCACCACTGCCGCCGAGTGCCCGAGCCCGAGGAGCAGCAGCGGAAGCACCACCCCGGACGCCTGGGTGCCGAGGGCGTCGGAGGCGCTGGCGCACCAGAAGAGCCGGACGTCACGGGAGATGGGCCGTCGGGCTGCCCGCCGGGCGGCGGTGGTGCCAGGACTCATCAGCGTCCCGCCAACGCCGCAGAAGTCCCCGGGAGTTCGGGGAAATCCGTTGCACGCACAGCCCACCCCACAGCTTGGTCAGGTTGCGAAGAATATGTGCAGGAATCGAAACGAGCGGGAGCCTAACCAGGCGTCCGGCGGAGCCACAAGGGTTCCGTCCCCGAGGCCGGAATCGAACCCCGTAAGCGCCGGGCAAAGAAACCGGTTGCACTGTCCGGAGCGCCGCCCGGTGGGACGGATTACTCGGGCCGGGTCCGAGGGCGGGCGCGGCAAAGGCGGCTCGCCGTTCCGGGAGCCCGCTCAGGATTGCCGCTTCCGCTTCGCGCCGGCGAACTGCCGGGCCCCGCCCATCCATTCGCGCACGCCGCCTGGCATATGCACATTCCCGCCGGCGAACCGGGCGCCGCCCCGCGCGCCCGGCCGGGCCCCGGCGCACCGGCTTCCCGCACGGACCGCCCGGCGGCCCCGGGGGCGCTCCCCCGCCTCCGGCCCGCGCCCGCGCGGACGGGTTGCCTCTCACGCGCGCATTGGCCAAAAACGTACGCTCCACCGGCACGGAGGGGGCCAACGCGACGAGTCCCCGGCCGCGTGATCGACCGGGGACCCGTCAGGGTGTCTCATCGGGCGCCGTCAAGTCGCCCGTAGCGCAAGGGCGTTGACTAGGGAGCCATCTCGTAGGCGCCGGCCAGTGCCTCGACGCGCTCCCACACGCGCGCCGAGCGGGCCTCGTCGACGATGGGGCGGCGGACCGCGCCCAGCGCCCAGTTCTGCTGCTGCTCGGTGGCGGAGTCCTTGCCGTGCAACTCGACGGCGTGCGCGGAGAAGTCACGTACGAGGACGGCGAAGAGCTCGTCGAGCACGTCCTGCTCAAGGCCGGTCAGTCGCGCCTGCTCCAGGATCAGCTGCCCGTGCACGACCAGCGCGAAGAGCTGACCGACGGCGAGCAGCAGGTCGAGGTCGCGGCTCTGCTCCTCGTCGGGGGCCGCCGTGGTGACGAACTCGCAGAGCGCGTCGGCCTGTTCACGGAAACGGGCGACGTTGGGCACCTGCGCGAAGGCGTCGAAGGCGGCGCGCCAGTCGTGGAAGCGGATCGCGCCCAGGCCACGGGCGGGCCCCTGCTGGAAGAGGAACGCGTCGTCGGTGGCGTCGAGGCGCGTCGCGACGGCCGGGTACTCCACGGGGCCCAGGAGGTGGTTGCCCATGAACTTCAGGATCAGCGCCAGGTTGACGTGGACCGTGCCCTCCAGCTTGGGCAGCCCCCGGATCTCGACGGCCGCCTGCGCGAAGTAGTTGTCCTTCTCGAACCCCTTGGCGGCGATCACGTCCCACATCAGGTCGATGACCTTCTCGCCCTCGGTGGTCACCTTCATCTTCGTCATGGGGTTGAAGAGGAGGTAACGCCGGTCGTCGGGTCCGGCGGAGCGGAAGTAGTCGACCGCGCGGTCACTGAAGAGCTTCATCCCGACCAGGCGCACATACGCGTCGGTCAACTCCCGCCGCACATGCGGGAAGGCGGTGACCGGGCGGCCGTACAGAACGCGGTTGTGGGCGTGGGTGACGGCCTCGTACATCGCGTGCTCGCAGATGCCGATCGAGGCGGTGCACAGGTTGAACTTGCCGACGTTGACGGTGTTGAGCGCGGCGTCGAAGGCGGCGCGGCCGGTGTGCAGGACGTCGGCGGGGCGGACCGGATAGTTCGCCAGGCGGAACTCGCTGACGTACTTGGAGGAGTCCACGACGTTCTTCACGAGGTGGTACGCCTCGTGACGGCTGTCGGCGGCGAAGAAGACGTAGCCGTCGGGGCCTTCGACGTCGGTGCGGCGGCCGAAGACGGAGACGAGGCCGGCCGCGTTGCCGTTGCCGATGTAGTACTTCGAGCCGCTGGCCAGGAACCCGCCGTCACCGTCGGGTTCGAGCAGCATGTCGGTGGAGTAGATGTCGGCGCCGTGGCTC
This sequence comes from Streptomyces sp. NPDC006711, assembly GCF_042869775.1. NCBI lineage: Bacteria > Bacillati > Actinomycetota > Actinomycetes > Kitasatosporales > Streptomycetaceae > Streptomyces > Streptomyces sp. NPDC006711. Next base: position 181,100 of record NZ_JBIAGO010000004.1, on the reverse strand, counting down.
TTCTCGGAGAGCCCGAAGGCGAACACCTCGCCCTGGTCGAGGAGTTCGGCCGCGCGCAGGCGCGCCTCGGCGTTGTCGCTCTGCCACACGGGGCCGAGTCCGAGGATGGTGACCTGCCAGGCGTACCAGTAGTCGAGCCCGTAGAAGCCGAAGATCTCGTTCAGGGCGGCGATCCGGGCGGTGTCCCAGCGCTTGTCGTCCTGCCCCTCGCCGGCGGCGGACGCCGGGGTCAGGAAGGTCGCGAACAGCCCTTCCTTCGCGGAGAAGGCGAGGAAGTCCGCAAGCCAGGCCCGGGAGCGGTAGTCCTCGATCAGCTTGCGCTTGCCGCGCTGCTCGAACCAGTCGACGGTGGCGCGCAGCAGCCTGCGGGTCTCGGGGTCGAAGTGTGCCGGGTCATAGGTGCGGGGGTTGAAGAGCAGCGGGTCGGTCATGGCCAAGTGCCTTTCGTGATAGGGGAGTTGAGGGGGCGGCTCAGGGAGCCGGGAGGGCCGGGGGGCCGGGCGGAGGGGCGCCGCGGGTTCGGTCGCCGGCGCGCGTCGGCGGCGCCGGTTCAACGGACGGCGGCGAGCCGGTTCAGGGTGGCGATCACGTCGTCGAGCCAGGTGAGGGTCATCCGCTCGTACGCGATGCCGCCGCGCAGGACGACATGCTGGAGCTCCCGGCCCGCGTCGGGCGTCTCGGGGGCCTCGGCCTCGATGAAGTCGCGCCGCTCCCCCGCGAGGTACCGGGCGAGCCGGTCGGCGTGCGCCCGGCGGTGCCGCTCCACCTCGCGCAGCAGCGCGGCCGGGTCGTCGAAGGCGGCGCCCCGGATCTTCACGGCGAGCTCGTGCCGGACGCTCTCCGGCTCGATGGGGGCGTGCAGCCACTCGGAGAGCGCGTCCCGGCCGGGAGCGGCGACGGAGTACTCCTTCTTGTCCGGCCGCATCCGCTGGGCCACCTCGCGGGCGTCGATCCAGCCGTCGCTCTCCATGCGCTTGAGGACGCGGTAGATCTGCTGGTGGGTGGCGGTCCAGAAGTAGCCGATGGACCGCTCGAACCGCCGGGCCAGCTCATAGCCGGAGCCCGGCTTCTCCAACAGCGAGACGAGAATCGCGTGCTCAAGCGCCATGCTCGAATCCTTCTATGCAACTCGTTGCATAGACAAGCGGCACCGGCCAGGTGAGACACGGCTCACCCGCGCGGACAGCCTAGGAGTGTGTCCGGCGGGGCGCCCGGGCCGTTTGGGACGGCGCCTCACGGGCACCGGCAGGGATCGGAGCGGAAAGCGTACGAACCGGCCTTTACCGGCCGCAGGACCCGACCCCAGAACCACGAGGTGAGTCATGAGTGACAACGGCATGGCGGACGACGTCTATCAGCCCACGGGCGACAACGAGGAGCAGGAGGACGCCGCCCCGCTCGACCTCCAGGACGCGCTGGGCGAGCGCACCTATGACGACATGCTCGACGAGGGGTACTCGCCGCCGGAGAAGCCGTTGGGTGTCACCAAGACGGGTGTGACGGCGGCCGAGCAGCATGAGGGCGAGTCCCTTGACGAGCGGCTGAGCCAGGAGGTGCCCGACACGGCCGTCCCGGCGGGCGACGGCATCGGGGACCTGCCCGACGGCGAGGGCGAACCACTCGACCCCGAGTCGGGCACGGAGCGCGCCGGACGCCTGGTGGCGCCGGACGAGGGTGTCCGCCCGGACACCACGAAGGAACTGGTCGCCTCCGACGAAGGCATCGACGCGGGCGCGGCGGGCGCGGAAGAGGCGGCGATGCACGTCATCCCCGAGGACGAGCTGCCACCGGAAGCGGAAACCGGAAGCTGAGCCCTGGCCGGGGGCGGGTACGCGCTGGTGGCAGGCGCGGCCCGGGGCGTGCCGGGCCCCGGTGGGCGACGGGCGGTGTCGCACGGTGTGCGGGTCGATCGGTCCGCCCGTGCTGGATGCGCAGGGCGCAACACACCCGCTCCCCGCAGCTTGAACGCAGCGGGACTCACCGGTACGTGCAGCTCATCCGCGCGCGCCCCGCTGCGGACCGGCGGCCGGGTCGCGCGAGGCTCACGCGCCGCGGCCGATGCCGACCTCGACCGCTCCGGTCTCGTACGCCGCGATCACCGCTTGGGCCCGGTCTCGTACCTTGAGTTTGCCGAAGAGGCTCGTGATGTGGTTCTTCACCGTCGACCCGCTGACTCCCATGACTTCGGCGATCTCCGCGTTGTCACGGCCGGTCGCGATCAGCCGCCACACCTCCGTCTCCCGGGGCGTGAGGTCATCGCGGGGCATGCTGGACACGGCGGGGTGCTGTGGGGCCCTGACGAAGGTGGAGATCAGGCGGGTCATCAGGCGGGGCGCGACGGCCGCCTCGCCTCCGTGCACCACCCGCACCCCGGCCACGAGGTCTTCCGGCGACACATCCTTCGGCAGGAACCCGCAGGCGCCCGCGCGCAACGCCGCCACCACGTACTCGTCCATGTCGAAGGTGCTGAGCGCCAGCACCCGGCAGTCGGGCACTTCCTGAGTGAGCCTGGCGGTGGCGGCGACGCCGTCCAGGACGGGCATGCGGATGTCCATCACGACCACGTCGGGGCGCAGCCGGTGTGCGAGGGCCACGGCCTCTTCGCCGTCACCGGCCTCCCCCACCACCTCGATGTCGGGTTCGGGAGCGAGGATCAGGGCGAGCCCGCGCCGCACGAGCGGCTGATCGTCCACGATCAGGACCGTGACCGGCCGCCCGGTGTCCGTCCCGTTCATCACCGCGCCCCTTGTCCCACGGCCAGCGGAAGGGTGGCCGCCACCCTGAATCCCGCCCCGTCCAGGGGCCCGGCCTCCAGCGTGCCGCCGTGCAGCACCGCACGCTCCCGCATCCCCATCAGGCCGTAGCCGGAGCCCGTACCGCCCGAGGCACGTGCGATTCCGGCGCCGGTTCCGTCGTCCGATATCTCCACCGACACCGCGCGCGGTTCGTAGGTGAGCCGCACCTCCGCGCGCGCCGTACCGGCGTGTTTGCGGGCGTTGGTCAGGGACTCCTGCACGATCCGGAACACCGTGAGGCCGACGCTCGGCGGCAGCGGCCGTTCCTCGCCGCGTACGGCGAGGGCGGTGGGGAGTCCGGCGCGGCAGGACTCCGCGACGATCCGCTCCAGGTCACCGACGCCGGGCTGGGGCTGGGTTGGCTCGTCCTCGACGTCGTCGCCGGCCCGCAGGACGTCGAGGAGCTGTCGCATCTCGTGCAGGGCGGTGCGTCCGGAGGCTTCGAGGGTCAGCAGGGCTTCCTTCGCCACGTCAGTGTCGCGGGCCAGGTTGGCACGGGCGCCGCCCGCCATCAGCTGCATGGTGGTGATGTGGTGGGCCACGATGTCGTGCAACTCCCGTGCGATACGCCGCCGTTCGGCGGCCACCGCCCGGTCGGCGAGCCCTCGGCGCCTGGCCTCGGCGTCGCGCTGCCAACGCCCCACCTCCACGGCGGCGACCACCACGATCACCGCGGCGGCGATGTTGCTGAGGGCGTCCATGAGCGAGGGGTGCGGCCAGGACGACGGGTCGGACAGGAGCAGCAGCACGCCCAGGAGCGATGCCACGACCTGGGTGCGCCGGCAGGTCCGTACGACGGTGTAGAGGGCGACCACGACCGCGCCCGTGAAGTGCTGCGTGATCGACACGGTCACGTTGAGGACCAGACCGAGGGCGACGATCACGGCGAGCACCGGCAGCGGCGCACGGCGCCGTACGAGCAGGGGCAGCGCGGTAGCCACGATGAGCAGACACCCGCCGACCGGGACGTGTCCCAGCTCGGACTGGGTGGTGAGACTGAACCCGATGAGGTCGAGGGCCGCGACCCCGATCGTCACGAGACCGTCGTTGCGCGACCACGGCAACGCGTCGTCGGCCGACCGAATCCCGAAGGCACGCGGCCCGGCCCCGGCGGCACGCGATCCGGCCCCGGCGGTATGGGGTCCGGTCCCGAAGGTACGCGGCCCCGTCCCGGCGGTGTGGGGTCCGGCCCCAGCGGCACGAGGCTCGGTCCCGACGGTATGGGGTCCGGTCCCAGCGGTATGGGGCCCGGCCCCGACGGCACGCGATCCGGTCCCGGCGGTGTGGGGTCCGGCCC
>NZ_JBIAGO010000004.1:0-176911 GCF_042869775.1 Streptomyces sp. NPDC006711 | reverse complement strand
CCCCGACGGTATGCGGCCCGGTCCCAGCGGCACGAGGTCCAGCCCCGACGGTATGCGGCCCGGTCCCAGCGGCACGAGGTCCAGCCCCGACGGTATGCGGCCCGGTCCCAGCGGCACGAGGTCCAGCCCCGACGGTATGGGGCCCGGCCCCGGCGGCACCGGCCCCGGACCCAGCAGTGCCGGACCCGGTCCCGGCCCCGGTGGTGCCCCGCACAGGGCGCGTCGTCGCCATGAGTCCCCCTCCTCACCGCGGGCGGTGCACCACGCGGCCGTCTCGGGGTTCAGTTTCGCATCGGCCGCCGGTGCGACCCGCCGTCGGGCGGTCGGGTTCTTCCACTGGGAGCAGGGTCCCAGACGGGCCCCGTCCCGGCCCGCGCTCCCAGGCGCGTTCTCCTTCCACGCTCGGACGATTGTCGCCGTTCTCGCTGGTGAGCTGGGCGCATGCCGAATACACCGCACTTTCTCCACCGCCGGAGGACCCCGTGATCCGCGCCCTGACCCGGTTCTCCACCCGCAACCCGTGGAAGGTCGTCGCCCTGTGGGCGGTGGTGGGTTTCTCCCTGCTCGTCGTCGCCCAGACGCTGATCTTCCGCGTCACCCAGACACAGAGCGGCGACTTCCTGCCGGCGCGCTACGACTCGGCGGCCGCCCTGAAGGTGGCCGAGGAGAAGTTCGGGGCGAAGCCCGATGCCAACGCGGTGACCGTGCTCGTCGCCAGGAAGGACGGCGCACCCCTCAGCCAGGCGGACGAGCAGCGCGTCGCGGCCACGGCGGGGAAGCTGAGCGCTCGGCGCGTGACGATGCCGCCGCCCAAGGACGATCAGCCGTCGTTCCTCGCCGAGGACCACTCGCAGACGCCCAAGGTCGCTCCGGTCATGGTGGCGCCCGACCGCGGCTTCGAACTCCTGCGGGTCCAGCTGACCGGCAATTCCATGGACCCCGGGATGCACGACCTGTACCGGACCTTCCGCGACACGGCCAGGGGCGAGTTCGCCGAGGACCAGATGCGTACCGGGTTCACCGGGGGCCTGGCCGATCTGGCCGACACCGAGGAGGCGCAGGAGACCACGTCCAAGGTGGTCGGTGCGGTGATGATGCTCCTGATCGTGGTGATCAACGTCCTGGTGTTCCGCAGTGTGCTCGCCGCGTTCGTGCCGCTGGTCGCGGTCGCGCTCATCAGCGGTGCGGCGACCGGCGCGGTCGCGGGGGCCGCGATGCTCACCGGGGTCCAGCTCGATGCCTCCACTCCGAGCATGATCGGCGTGGTGCTGCTGGGCGTAGGCATCGACTACTTCCTCTTCCTGCTGTTCCGCTTCCGTGAGCAGTTGCGCTCCCGTCCCGACGTCCCGGCGCGGGTGGTGGCGGCGGATGTCAGCGCCCGGGTCGGCACCGCGATCACCTCGGCGGCCCTCACCATCGTGGCGGCGTTCGCCACCCTGGGCATCGCCACGTTCGGGCAGTTCCGCGTCCTGGGCCCCGCGATCGCCGTGTCGGTGCTCGTCATGCTGTTCGCGAGCCTGACGTTGATGCCCGCGCTGCTCGCGGTGACCGGACGCAAAATGTTCTGGCCCTCCCGCTCCCTCGCACGTGAGCCGCGCCCCGGGGCCGCCGCCCACGTCGGGGACCTGGTCGCCCGCAGACCGCTGGCCATGGCCGTGGCGTCGGTCGCGCTGCTCGGCGCGCTGGCGGTCGGACTCGTCGGAATCCGCATGGACTTCTCGCAGTCGGCCGGAGACCACGGCACGCCCGCCGCGGTCACGGCCGCCGAGATCGGGCGCAGCCTGCCGGCCGGGGTGTCCGATCCGACCACCGTGTACGTGACGGCCGAACCGGGCCGCACCCTGGGCGCGCACTCGCTCGACACCCTGCCGGCGGCGCTCACGAAGGTCGACGGGGTGGGGAAGGTCGGCGCCACCGTCCTCAACGGCGACCGCACGGCGGCCCGCATCGACGTCTACCTCACGGCCGACACCCAGAGCGCGGCCGCCCGTGATCTGGTGTCGGGTCCCGTGCGTGCCGCTGTCGCGAGCCATACGCCTGCGGGAGCGCGGGCACACGTCGGGGGGACCGCCGCGATCTTCGCCGACATCTCCACCGCCGTCGACCGCGATCTGCGGACGGTTTTCCCCGTGGCGGCGGCGCTCATCGCCCTGATCCTGCTGATCCTGCTGCGCAGCCTCCTCGCCCCGGTCGTCCTGATGATCTCGGTGGGGCTCGGCTTCGCCGCCACGCTCGGCATGATCTCGGTGGGGCTCGGCTTCGCCGCCACGCTCGGCGCCTCCGCCCTCTTCTTCCAGCATCTGCTCGACGAGCCGGGCGTCAACTTCGTCCTGCCGCTGGTGCTGTTCCTGTTCGTCGTAGCCCTCGGCACCGACTACAACATCCTCATCAGCGACCGCATGCGCGAGGAGATGGAACGCCCGGGGCCGGCCAGGGCCGCCGTCGCGCGCGCGGTGCGGCACACCGCGCCGGCCGTCGCGACGGCCGGCATCGTGCTCGCGGCCTCGTTCGGCAGCCTCGCGGTCACCCCTTCACCGTCCACGCAGCAGATCGGTTTCGCGACCGGTCTCGGCATCCTCCTCGCCGCGTTCGTCCTGTCCATCGTGCTGGTGCCCGCGCTCACCGCACTGATCGGACGCGCCATCTGGTGGCCGACCCGCACGGCGCGCACACCCCGCCGCGACCGGGTACGCGGGAGTGAGGGGCGGAGTGAGGCGCAGGACGACGAGGGCCGCGTGTACGTTTCCTGACGCGCCCTCAGGTTCTCAACTGCCCCGCTTTACGGTGCAGTTGAGCAATCAGGACTCAGCGGTCGGCGGGGCCTGGCGGCGGCGTGGACAGGGCGACCGGGCCGGGCACCTCGAAGAGGCCGGGCACCGGGCGCCAGTCGCGCCACCGCTCCCACCACGGCTCGCCGTGCTCGATCAGCCGGACGACCTCGGCGGCGGCCTCACGCACCGCCTCAGCCTCGCCCGGCCCGAAGCCTCCGGCGCGCACCCGCTCCTCGAAGTGGTCGACGTCCTTCCACACGTAGGACGAGCCGTCGGCGGTGATCACGAGGTCGAGTTCCTGGTCGAGCGTGTCGAAGCCTCGCGGCGTGCGGCGCAGGGGTTGCTGGAAGTTGACGTACCAGTCCTGAAGTTCGTCACCCTTGAACCGGGCCCACACCGCGTACCCGTCGCCGGCCCGCTGCAACTGGAGCACCCCGTCCGACTGCCAGGTGTGCTCGAAGTGCACCCAGGGGTGCGGGCCCCACTTGAACGCGCCGCCGCCGAAGGTGAGTGGTGTGCCCCGCGCAAGATGAGCGGCCAGCAGCACACCGTCGTCCGCGACGACGCGCAGGGGATAGACCATCCACTCACGTCCGTCGAGGATTTCCCGCCTGACGATGACGTCACCGCTGCGAAAACGTGGTTCCATGCGCGACCACCCTAGGAGCTCTGCCCCTTCGCGCTCTCGCCGGGGTCGCGGTAGTGGACCTCGGCGAACGGCCAGCGCGCCGCCAGCCAGGCCCGTACGGCGCTGTGGAGCGGGCCGTCCAGAGCGGCGTGCTCGGCGGACACCCAGGAGCGGACATCCGTCACGCCCGGGTGCGTGCGGGACGGGTAGATGTAGACACAGCCGATCACTTGGTCCGTGTCGTCCAGAACGGTGTAGGTGAAGCCGGTCCGCTCCTCGAAGTCCTTGGCGTGGCCCCTGAGGTCACTCAGGTTGGCGGCGAGGTCCATACCGGCCGGCGGCGGCCAGTCGCCCTGGAAGCCGGGGGTGGCCCGGATGTGCTCGATGCTGGACATCCAGGCGACGTGGTCGGATTCATTGTGCCGCGGCCCCAGCGGCTCCAGACGGAACCCCGCGGCGGCGAGCTCCTGGGGAGGGTCGAAGTCGTGGGGCACGAAAGGCTGTTCAGTCATGGCGCCAGATTAGCCTGGCCCGGCATCCGGTCCCGCCGTGGCCGTCGGGGGCGTAATGCCGGCCCGTCTCGTTCCTTTCGGCCGCCCGCGTTCACCCATTTCGGCGCGGACCATCCTGGCTAATCCCGCTGCGGCCGACCCCGTCATTCCCGCCCGTCATTCCCCCGCCATTCCCGCTCACGGCAGGCTCGCGACGGCCCGTACGAGAAAGACGGTCTTTCGCATTCAGGATCCGCCGGCCGTGTCCCGCAGGAATTCCGGCACGAAGTCGGCGCCACGGACCGGGGCTGGATATCTCAAATGGGCGAGACGGGCCTGTTCCTGGCGCATATGCATGAAGGATTCCAGGATGTACCCGACCATCAGGACGAGCACCGCGATGATCATGATCGCGGCCGCGAGAACGGCGGTGGGCAGGCGCGGCACGGTGCCGGTCCGGACGAATTCGGCGACCAGCGGGAGACCCAGGACCAGCGAGACCAGGGTGAGCAGCGCGGCGATGACGGCGTGGAATTGCGAGGGGCGCTGGCGGCGGGCCAGGCCGAGGATGAGCTTCAGGATGCGCCAGCCGTCGCGGTAGGTGCGCAGTTTGCTGACGCTTCCGGCCGGGCGGTCCTTGAAGTCGACCTCCATCTCGGCGGTGGGCAGGCGCAGACTGAGGGCGTGCACCGTCATCTCGGTCTCGGTCTCGAACTCCCTCGACAGCGCGGGGAAGGACTTGACGTAGCGGCGCGAGAAGACGCGGTAGCCACTGAGCATGTCGCTGACGTCGTTGCCGAACAGCGAGCGCACGGTGCCGGTGAGCACTCGGTTGCCGACCGCGTGGCCGGCCCGGTAGGCGGTCTCGACGATCTCCCGGCGGGCGCCGACGACCTGGTCGTAGGGGCCTTCGAAGAGGAGGTCGACCATTTCACGGGCGCGCGAGGCGTCGTAGGTGTCGTCCCCGTCGATGATGAGCAGCGCGTCGGCCTCGATGTCGGCGAAGGCGCGGCGGATGACGTTGCCCTTGCCCTTGCGCGGCTCGTGCCGTACGAGGGCGCCCGCCTTCAGGGCCTCGGCGACGGTGTCGTCCGTCGAGGCATTGTCATATACGTAGATGACCGCCTCGGGAAGAGCGGCGCGAAGGTCGTTGACGACCTTTCCGATCGCCGCTTCCTCGTTGTAACAGGGAATGACACACACAATCGCCGGATTCATCAGAGGACCCTCATTATGTGACAAATTCCAGTGGCTCTGGGCGCTGAGTGACCAGATGGTACCCCAGCTTGTTCATTGAGCTTCCTTACCTTTACGTTCTGGTCATGGTGCAATCACCGGCCCTGAGCCGAGCCCTGTCCGCGTGGGTGCGGAAGATCTGGCGGGAGGTCGCCGCCTTTGGCGTCGTCGGTGCTGTCGCGTTCTTCGTGGAGACCGCGACTTTCAATCTGCTGATTCTCGGTGCGCCTTCCAGGAGTGACGGAATCCTGAGTTCGGCGCCGGTTCTCGCTTCCGTGGTGGCCACCTTCCTTGCGATGGTGGCGAGTTGGTTCGGAAACCGTTATTGGACCTATCGGGACCGGCGCAGCGCCGTGGACCGGCGCGAGATCGGCTGGTTCGTCGCCGTGAATCTGGCGGGCATGGCGGTGACCGCCGTCCCCGTCTTCGTCTCCCATCAACTCCTGGGTCTGGACACGCCGTTGAGCGACAACACGGCCCGACTCATGGGCTGGGCGGGTGCGACGCTGCTGCGGTTCGCCGCCTACCGCAATCTCGTCTTCGTCTCCGCCGGAAAGGACTTCGCCCCCGTGCCCTCACCCCTCAGCACCTGGACCACGGCCCTGAGCCGCGCCTGGCGGAGCGGTGCGCTCTGGCCGTGGTGCCTGGGAGCCGTCGCCGCGCTCTGCTCCCTGGCGGTGAACGCCGTTTTCCACCCCGGGTACTTGAGCGAGGACAGCACCGATCAGCTGCGACAGGCCCTGGGACAGCGGCCGATGACGGACTGGCACCCCCCGGTCCTGGCCCTGCTGTGGCGGATCCTCATCCACACCACCGGCGCCATCTCCGCCATGGCGGCGCTGCAAAGTGCCGTGCTGTGGGCCTCGTTGTGGGTTCTGGCCCGGCTGGTGTGGAAGAAGACCGGCAGTCGCGGGCTGTCCCTGGTGATGCTCGCCGTGGGGCTCACGCCGCACGTCCTGACCTTCACGGGGGTGGTGTGGAAGGACGTACACATGGCGTACGCGCTGCTCGCGGCCCTCGCGGTGGCGCTGAGCGCGCGGGAGCTGCCGCCGGGCCGGGCCGGGTCCCGCTGGGCGCTGCTGGTGCTCGGCGTGCTGTTGCTCGCCTATGCCGTCCTGGTCCGCAAGAACGGTCTGCCCGCCGTGGTCCCCGTCTTCGTCCTGCTGGTCCTCGCGGTGTGGCCCTCCCCCGGCCGGCGCCGCTGGCTCGCCGCCACGGGCTTGCTCGTCCTGACCACCGCCGTCGCCGGCGTCGGCGTGTCGCAGGCCACCGAACCGGTGGCGACACGACAGTACGCGCAGATCCCGCTGGACGATCTCACGCACGTTCTCAGCCCGGCGCAGATCCGCGCGGCGGCCGAGCGGGCGGGCGCGAGCAGCGACTTCCGCGACCGGCTCGTCACCGCGACCGTCGCCTGCGAGCGGCGGAAGATCCCGGCCGACGTGTACTTCAACTGCTATCCGAGGAACCGCTCGCTCGGCGTCACGGAACTGAGCCGCGACGCCGACGTGCTGGTGCGGATGTGGACGCGGGAGATGCCCCGGCACTGGAGGGGCTACGTCGCCTACCGCGGCCGGGTCTTCGCCAAGCTGCTCTTCCAGGGCAATCTGGCCTTCTACGACGGTTCGGTGACCAAGCTCGACGCCCTGCGGGGCGCGCCGGTCAACGAGTCGCTGAAGTTCACCGTGCAGAGCTATGTGACCGGTCTCGCGCACGACGTGCCGATGCTCTTCCAGGGCTGGTTCTGGCTGGCGGTCTCCCTGGTGTTCACGGCGCGCCGCCGGTGGGCGGGTCCCTACGCCACGGAACTGCGCCTGCTCGGGGCCAGTTCGGCCCTCTACATCCTCGCCTACCTGCCGACGGCGCCGCAGTCCAACTTCCGCTATGTGTACTGGCCCGCGCTGGCCGGGACCATCGGGCTGGTGACGGTCCTCGTCGGTTTTCTGGCGCGGCGCCGGGCCGGGTCAGGCCGCCTCACGCCGGGGGCGGGTCCGGCCGCCGGGGAGAGGCCGGCCGTGCCCACCGGGGCGGCCGACGCGGGGCCGCACGAGGACGTCACCGTCGCGAGCTGAGCGAGGCGCCGGCCCCTCAGGACAGGAACAGCCGACCCTCAGGACAGGAACAGGGACAAGGGCGAGGGCGCAGGCGACGGCAATGAAAAGGTCAAGCGTTTCCCATCCAGGTCAAGCTTCACGCACGTACGGCACTTAACGGACACCCTTGGAATAGTCGCCTGGGGAAACAGGTTTAGCCGCACGTGCCCCCACGCGGGTGCCGCCGACGACCAACTCCCGCCTCCGGAGGCCCCGCAATGTCCCAGCCGAGACCTCACCAGCAGGCCGCGTCGCGCGGCACCCGCGGTGTCGTCCCCGTACTCGCCTTCGCCGGCATCACGGTCGCCGTGATGCAGACCCTGCTCGTGCCGGTCATCAAGGACCTGCCGACGCTGCTCAGCACCTCCCCGTCCAACGCCACCTGGGTCATGACGTCGACCCTGCTCGCCGGCGCCGTGGCCACCCCGATCATGGGCCGGCTCGGTGATCTGTACGGCAAGCGCCGCATGCTCCTTGCCAGCCTCGCCATCATGGTGCTCGGCTCGCTGATCGCCGGTTTCACCAGCCAGCTCCTCGTGATGATCGCCGGACGCGCCCTCCAGGGCTTCGCCATGGGCGCGATCCCGCTCGGCATCGGCCTGATGCGGGACGAGCTGCCCCGGGAGAAGCTCGGCTCGGCGATGGCCCTGATGAGCTCGTCCATAGGTGTGGGCGGCGGGCTCGCGCTGCCGCTCGCCGCCCTGGTCGCCCAGCACACCGACTGGCACGCGCTGTTCTTCGGCTCGGCGGGCCTCGGCGTGGTGGCCATGGCGCTCACCCTCGTGTTCGTACCCGAGAGCAAGGTCAAGGCGGAGGGCACCTTCGACGTGCTGGGGGCGCTCGGCCTCTCCGCGGGTCTGGTTCTGCTGCTGCTCCCCATCACCAAGGGCAGCGACTGGGGCTGGGGGTCGGCCACCACGCTCGGCCTGCTCGGCGCCTCGCTCGTCGTCCTGGTCCTGTGGGGTCTGATGGAGCTGCGCGTCAAGGCGCCGCTGGTGAACCTGCGGACCAGCGCCCGGCGCGAGGTGCTGCTCACCAACCTCGCCTCCACCATGGTCGGCGTGGCCTTCTACGCCATCTCGCTCGTCCTGCCCCAGCTGTTGCAGCTGCCCGCCGCCACCGGGTACGGCCTCGGCCAGTCGATGGTCGTCGCGGGTCTGTGCGTGGCGCCGCTCGGCCTGACCATGATGCTCACCGCCCCCGTCTATGCCCGGCTGTCGGCCAAGTACGGCCCGAAGACCACCCTCATCCTCGGCATGCTGATCATCGCGATCGGATACGGGGCGGGGCTCGGCCTGATGGACGCGGCCTGGCAGACCATCGTCATCTCGGTGATCGTCGGCGCGGGCATCGGCCTCGCCTACTCCTCGCTCCCGGCGCTGATCATCGGCGCCGTCGACCCGTCCGAGACGGGCGCGGCCAACGGTCTCAACACCCTGATGCGGTCGATCGGCACGTCCGTCTCCAGCGCCGTCATCGGCATGGTGCTCGCCAACACCTCGAAGAACTTCGGCCCCGTCGCCCTTCCCACCATGCACGGCTTCCGCGTCTCGTTCCTGATCGCCACGGGTGCGGTCGCCGGTGGTCTCGCGCTCGCCCTCTTCCTGCCCAGGGGCCGTCCGGCCGGCAAGCCGCAGCTGCGCGCCAGCAGCGAGGAGGACGCGGTCCTCGAGCGCGTCACCGAAGCGCTGGCCGCCTTCCACGGCCGGATCGTGGGCGCGTCCGGCGCGCCGGTGGCCCACGCCAAGGTCACGTTGATCGACCGCCATGGCCGCCAGGCGGGCTCCGCCCACACCGACGAGAGCGGCCGGTACGCGGTCCAGGTCCCCCAGGGCGGGGCCTACGTCCTGGCCGCGACCGCCGCGGGCCACGCGCCGCTGGCCTCCGCGGCCACGCACCACGGGGGCGAAGGCGCGGTGACCGTGGATCTCGCGCTGCCCGTACCCGTCCAGTAACGGCGCGAACCGACGCACAGCGGCCGTCAACTCCCCTGAGATTCCAGGGAAGTTGACGGCCGTTTTGCGCACCTGGCGACGGGGTGCCCGGCGCGTTCGCGCTCGTCCTCGCGGACGCGGTGGCTAAGTCACCGCGAGGGCGAGGCACTTGGGGTCGTGTAGTGGCAGACGCCCCCCTCGACCATCTTCAGGTGGGCGGCCACGACCGGCCGCGCGTCCTTGGCGGCCGCCTTGATCTGCGCGTCCTTGCCCGACTTCAGCTCCTCGTCGATCAGCTTGAGCGCCTGCTGATGACCGGTGCTCTGGACCTGGAGCCAGGCCGTGTCGTACGCCTTCGTGCCGTTCTTCGGCTTCAGCGCGGACAGGCTCTTCTGCTGGTCGGCGCTGCTGTCCTTCGGCAGCGTGATGTTCTTGCTCTTGGCGAGGGTCGCGCCCTTGGCGTCCAGAGCGGTGTGATCACGCACCAGGACGTCGCCGACCTGTTTCACACAACTGCCGTAGGCGTGGGCGCGGGCGTCCTTGCCCGCGGCGATCTCCGCCAGGTTGGCCTGGTGGATGGCCTTGAGGAACGCCGCGTCGGAGCCGGCGGCGGCACTGGGGGTGGGGCTGGCGGCGGCGAACGCGGGCGCCGCGCCGGTGAGGGCGAGGGCCGCGACGGCGGCCGCTGTGGCACAGGTGTGGGTGAGACGCATGGAACCTCCACGTGTCCGTGGACCGGATGAGGGTCGCTTCGTCGTCCGGACGGCACGGAGCGTGTCCGTCGGACTTGGCTCAACGCGAATCATCCTAGGTCCGCGCCACCGAGCCCGCCTGTTCACATCACTCTCCGTGACAAGCGTGGCGGGCCCCTTGGTGTCTTCGGCGGCGCGGGCGCGGTCAGGTGGCGGGGTACGGGGCCGCCTTGAGGCGCCGGGCGAGGTGGCTGGCGTTCGCCGCGAGCGTCGCGGTGGCGGCGGCCGTGGCCTTGGGGGTGCTGTCGAGATCGCGGTAGTCGCTGCCCTGCATGGCCTCGCCCACCCAGTAGGTGACCGCCTGGGGCGCCAGGGAGAAACCGATGTCGTTGAGTCCCTGGAAGACGTCCGCGCTCACCTTGTGCGCACCGTCCTCGTTGCCCACCACGCAGAGCGCCGCGACCTTCCCGAAGACGAGCGGCCTGCCCTCGTCGTCGGTCTCGGACATCTCCGCGTTCAGCCGCTCCATCACCTTCTGCGCCACGCTTGAGGGGTGACCGAGCCAGATCGGTGTGGAGATCAGGAGGATGTCCGCGTCGAGGACGCTGTCGCGGATCTCGGGCCAGGCGTCCCCGTCACCCATGTCGGTCTTCACCCCCGGCTTCACGTCGTGGTCCACGACCCGGATGACCTTCCCGGTCACCCCGTGCTCGGCGAGCGACTTCATGGTCTGCTCGGCCAGGAGCTGAGAACTCGATTCGGCGGGGGACGGGGAGAGGGTGCACACGAGCGCGACGGCGCTCAGCGGGGCGTTGGCGGAGGCATCGGCGTGGGTCTGCTGCGTATCCATGACTGAGCTCCTGCCCCACCACCCGGCGTCCTATCGGGTCGAAAGTACCGAATCCGCGCTCGGCCCCACGACCCGAACGGGCAGGTCACGCCCGGGCTCAGCCGACGCCCGCCGGACGCTGGCTGGGCTTGGCCATGGGCGGCCACCATTCGATGAGGAGCAGGGTGGCGTCGTCCCGCAGGTCGCTGTCCTCGGCGTCGAGGATGGAGTGGATGAGGCGGCGCAGCGACTCGGCGGGCAGCTCGCCGGCGGCGGTGGCCAGGATGATGGAGTCCGTGAAGCGGTCCATGCCGAATTCACCGCCGCAGGAGGTGCGGGCCTCGGTGACACCGTCGGTGTAGAGCAGCACGCGGTCGCCTGGCCGCAGCGCGAGTTCGTGGATGGCTCTCGGATCGTCGCTGAACCTGGCCGGCAGGCCCATGGGGGGCTGCGCGGCCCGTTCCAGCGCGCCGTCCACGACGCGGCCGTCGCGGATCAGGACCGGCGGCGGGTGCCCGCAGTTGCACCAGCTGAACACTCCCGACGCGAGGTCGAGCTGGGTGAGGATGCCAGTGCAGTACTGGTCGGGCAGCCACTGGGCGAGCGCCTGGTCGATGGTCTCGACGAGATCGAGCAGGCCCGCGCCCGCCCGGCGCGCGTTGCGGCAGCCGGCCAGGGCGACCGAGGTCGTCAGGCCCGAGGCGAGGTCGTGGCCCATGGCGTCGAGAATCGTCGCGTGCAGGGTGGACTGGGTGAGTGAATGGTCGAAGGCGTCGCCGCCGATCTCGTACGCCGGTTCCAGGACGGCGGTGGAGATGACGTGGGCGTTGCCGATGGTGCGCGGCGGGAGGAAGGCGCGCAGCATTTCGGCGGGCAGTCGCATGCGCTCGGTCCGTGCCCGGCGGGCGAAGCTGTCGCTGTAGGCGCGCTTGGAGGTGATGGCCATGGCGACGATTCCGGTCAGCATCCGGCAGCGTCGCAGCCGTACGGCGTCCACCGAGCGGGTGCGTACGCCGAGCACCCCCAGGCGTTCGGCTCCGTCCACGACGGGCAGCCACACGCGCAGCTGGCCGGTCCGCACGTCCTCGATGCGCTGGGAGACGTTGCGGTAGCACCAGCCGGCGACGGATGTGTCGATGTCCAGGGTCTCGAGACCGTCGGTGAGCCCGACCAGGCACCGCTGCTGGAGGTCGGTCAGATAGATGGCGACGTCCCCCAGGCCGAACGCCTCCGCGCAGCGGTTGACCAGGATCGGGAGGTCCATCGGCGTCGCGCTGTGCGCCTGGGCCAGCAGCTCCTCCAGCAGCCGCTCCCCGCAACCGGAATCCCAGGAGTCATCCACGCTCATGGCCGACCGCCTCCTCTCGTGAGGCAGTCTCACACCCCCTCCGGCGCCCCGCCTGCCGTGGAGCGCCCGTGGCCTGCGGCTCTCGCGGGGCGACGGCATGAGGCGGGGCGGCCGCCAGGGCCGCCCCGCCTCATGTGGTCGCGTGGGTTCAGATGTTCTCGGCCTGGAACATCCAGGCGTGCTTCTCCAGCTCGGCGGTCAGCCCGATGAGCAGGTCCTGCGTCACCGGGTCCGGCTCGTCGGTGGCCGCGATGCGCTCACGCATCCGCTCCACCACCCGGCCGAGCGCCACGACCAGGACCTCCACTGCCTCGGTGTCCTTGATCCAGCCCTCCGGCACCACGTCGAGCACACTGCTCTCGGCGACCGTGGACGCGCGCCCGTCCGGGTTCAGGCCGAGGGCCGAGGCCCGCTCGGCCACCGTGTCCGAGTACTGGCGCGCCGTGGTGACCACGTCGTCCAGCTGGAGGTGTACGGAGCGGAAACGCGGGCCGACCACGTTCCAGTGCACCTGCTTGGCCGCGAGCGACAGGTCGACCAGATCGACCAGGGCACCCTGAAGGGCCGAGCCGACCACCTTCAGCTGCGCATCGGACAACGAGCTCTTCACGACAGACACTGCTTGCTCCTTCACTGATTTCTTGGTGCCATCCGCCTGGGCCGTCAACGACGGGGTCAGCGGCCCGAGGCTCCGTAGTAGCGGCCGACCAGGTCGCGGTAGGAGGGATCGTCGAGGTGGGTGGCCGGTTCGAACTCCGGCGAGTCCTTGACCTGGTCCCGGGTGAGGGCGACGTGGATCTTCTTGTCGTCCTGGTCGAGCCGGGTGACGGTGCCGGCCGGCAGCAGGACGCGCTTGCCGAAGATCCACGGTCCGGTGTCCACCACGAGGTGCGATGAGCCGACCTCGTCGGAGTGGGTGTCGACCTTCCCGATGCTCCCGTCGGCCGCCTCGACCTTCCAGCCGCGCAGGTCGACGCCGGCGAGGTGGCCGCTGGTGTCCTTGTAACCCCACAGATCGCTGTTCATCACAGGGATGTCCTCTTTCCGTTCGTGGTCGCGCCGTTCGTGGCCGCGGCGGACTCCAGCCGCGGTGTTCGTGTCGGTTGGGACCTGTCACGCTCCGGTCCCGGGGCCTTCTGGAGCGGGAGCTCCCGGGCGTCGAACGCCCGATCAGCGGTGGAAGGCCTCGTTGGCCTTCTCCTTCGCCTCGCGGGTCTCGCCCTTGACCTGGTCGATGCGTCCTTCGGCGGTGAGCCGTTCGTTCCCGGTCAGGCGGCCGATCGCTTCCTTGGCCCTGCCCTTGGCCTGCTCGGCCTTCGCCTCGGCCTTCTTGTCGGCGGACATCTCTTCGCCTCCAGCCTCTGTAGCCCGTATCAATCGCTGTGGACGTCAGTACGCCTGGCCGCTGTGGAGGATTTCAAACGGGCCCGCCCCCGGTGAGGGGGCTTTGGACGGGCCGGTTCGCCGGGTCCGCGCGGCGCTCAGCCCGCGGTCAGGACCTCGGTGAGGAAGGCGTCCATGTCGATCTGTTCCTGCCCGGCCGGCACGACCTCGTAGGTCTTGTCGAGGAAGTGGCGCAGAGCCGGCTCCCACGCGGAGAACACCGCGCGTCCCCACGCTCCGTCCAGGCCGCATCCGGCGAGTTCGATACGCGTCTCGCGGCGGCCTTCGACGGCTTGCGGCGCCACCCGTACGTCCCCGTCGCCGACCGCGCGACGCAAGCCCTGGGCCAGCAGGTCGCGTTCGATCGTCCACACGACGGCGATGTCTTCCTGCAACTCGAAGCAGAGGCCGACCGCGAAGGGGTCGTCCGCCCGGTAGGTCAGCCGTGTGACCACCGGGACGCGCCCGGCCCCGTCGGCCTCCAGGTTCATGAACACGGTCTCGCGCAGGGAACTCAAGGATCGCCTCCAGCATCCGGGCCCGGGCAGGCGTCGGTTCGCGCGGCGAGTGATGAAGCGGCGGCGGGGCCCCGGCCCGCATCGGGGTCCCGCCGCAGGGAGCTCTGGCGCCGGCTCAGACGCGCGCGGTGTTGTCCTCGGACATTCCGGCACGCAGCTTGGTCAAGATGCGCGACAGCAGCCGCGAGACCTGCATCTGCGAGACGCCGAGTTCCGCTCCGATCTCGGACTGCGTCATCTCCAGGCCGAAGCGCATGCTCACGATCCGGCGCTCCCGCTCACTCAGGTCGCCCATCAGCGGCGCGAGCGACTGAAGGTTCTCCACCTTCTCCATGCCCGGGTCGTCCTCACCGAGGAAGTCCACGAGCGTGCGGCTGCGGGCTCCGGCGGCGCTTCCGGCGTCCTCGGAGTCGGCGGACATGTCGAGCGAGCCCGCCGTGTATCCGTTCGCCGCGACCAGGCCTTCGACGACTTCTTCCTCGTCCAGGTCCAAGTGGGCGGCGAGTTCGCGCACCGTCGGGTCGCGGTCGAGGTCGACGGACAGCTTCTCCTTGGCCTTGGCGAGGTCCACGCGCAGTTCCTGGAGGCGGCGCGGCACGTGCACCGCCCAGGTCGTGTCGCGGAAGAACCGCTTGATCTCGCCCACGATGTAGGGCACGGCGAAGGAGGTGAACTCGACCTCGCGCGACAGCTCGAACCGGTCGATCGCCTTGATCAGGCCGATGGTGCCGACCTGGATGACGTCCTCCATCTCGCCGCTGCCCCGGTTGCGGAAGCGGCCGGCGGCGAAGCGCACCAGCGACAGGTTCATCTCGATAAGGGTGTTGCGGGCGTACTGGTAATCCGCCGTGCCCTCTTCGAGCACCTGGAGCCGTTCGAAGAAGACCTTGGACAGTTCGCGCGCGTCCTTCGGCGCCACCTTGCCCGCGTCCTCGATCCAGGGCAGCTCGCCGACACCGGGCTCCGTGGTCGTGGCCGTCGGCCGGTCGGTCAGCTCGCGTTCCGTCGCCTGCGCCGCTGCCATGAGGACAACCTCCCTAGTCGCCAAAACTTTGTCCGTCGAAGCAAGCGCCTGCCCCCGCCGAACCGGATCATGCGTGTCCACATCCAACTGGGTGAAACGGGTTGGATGCGACCGGTCCTCGCGGGGTGCTTTTAGCCGTTTTCGTCCGCTTTCGTGCTGGGGACGTCACGCGCGGGGCAGGGCGACGCAGATGTTCTTGCCGCCGTCGGCGATCGGCGTTATGGCGACGCTCCGGGCCAGATGGCACACCAGGAGCCAGCCGAAGCCGCCCTCGTATCCCCGCAGGTCAGGGACCCGCTCCTGCGGCGGGACGGGGCTGGGGTCGCGCACGCTGACGCGCAGGGTACTTTGGTCGGCTGCCAGTCGCAGCGCGGTGGCACCGCCCGCGTGGCGCAGGGCGTTGGTGACGAGCTCGGAGACGACGAGCACGACGTTCTCGATGGTTTCCTTCGACGGCCTCGGCACCAGCGTGGCCAGGAAGGCGCGAGCGGTGTCACGCGCCTCGGCGGCCGTGGCCGGCCCCGTGTCGGGTGCGACGAGGCCGGGTGGAGGGCCAGTGTTGGCAGGCGGGCGAGCCATGGTCGAAACCCCCAAATGATGGGCTCGTAAAAGTGTGTGCTGATGCTTCTGCCCGCAATCTCCCTGGCCGAACGGTCCCCGTGACGTCCGGTTTCGACCGGTTGTGGATCACCCGGTCCCGCTGGCGGCGCCGGGGTCGGCCTCGGCGGCCTTGGCCACATTGCGGGCCATGCCGCCGAATACGACGGCGTGGAAGGGGGACACGCTCCACCAGTAGGCGTGGCCGAGCAGCCCGCGCGGATGGAAGACCGCCTTCTGCCGGTAGCGGCTGCGCCCGTGCCCGTCCGGTTCCGTACGCATCTCGAGCCACGCGAGTCCCGGCAGCCGCATCTCCGCGCGCAGGCGCAGGAGGCGCCCGGGGACGATCTCCTCGACGCGCCAGAAGTCCAGCGAGTCCCCCACCCGCAGCCGGTGCGCGTCGCGCCGGCCGCGCCCGAGGCCGACGCCGCCC
This sequence comes from Streptomyces sp. NPDC006711, assembly GCF_042869775.1. Lineage (NCBI taxonomy): Bacteria > Bacillati > Actinomycetota > Actinomycetes > Kitasatosporales > Streptomycetaceae > Streptomyces > Streptomyces sp. NPDC006711. The sequence continues at coordinate 160,934 of NZ_JBIAGO010000004.1, read as the reverse complement.
ATCAGCCGGTCGAGCCATCCCCGCACCGCCCAGGCGAGCGGGAAGGAGTACCAGCCGTGCTCGCCGCCGATGCCTTCCACCACGCGCCACAGGGTGTCGCTCGGCGCGTTCACGGCGCGCTGCCGGACGTCGGTGTAGAGGCTGCCGCCCGCCCAGTCCGGGTCGGTGGGCAGCGGGTCGCTGGGGACGCCGGGCAAGGAGGCGTTGGACCAGCGGGTGGCGACTTCGGCCTCGCGTACGCGCCGCAGGGCCAGCTCCAGAGCCTGGTCGAAGCCGAGCGGGGCGCCCGGCTCGTCGGGCACGTACCGCGTGATGTCGTGTTCGCCGCAGACCACCTCGTGGCGCAGGGACTCCGCGAGGGGACGGGCGATGGCGCGGGGGACGGGGGTGACCAGGCCGATCCAGTGGCTGGAGAGCCGGGGGCTGAGCATGGGCACGGGCAGGATCAGCCGGTGGGGCAGGCCCGCGACCTTGGCGTACCGCTCCATCATGGCGCGGTAGGTCATGACGTCGGGGCCGGCGATGTCGAAGGTCCGGTTGACGTCCTCCGGCATGCCGGCGCTCGCGACCAAGTAGCGCAGCACGTCCCGGATGGCGATGGGCTGGATCCGCGTGCCGACCCAGCTGGGGGTCACCATGACCGGCAGGCGTTCGGTGAGATAGCGCAGCATCTCGAACGAGGCGGAGCCCGAGCCGATGACCACGGCGGCGCGCAGCACGGTGGCCGGTACGTCGCCGGCCAGGAAGATCCGGCCCACCTCGGCGCGGGAGCGCAGGTGCGGCGAGAGGTCACCCACCGGTACGCCGGCGGGGGTGAGCCCGCCGAGGTAGACGATCCGGCGGACGCCGGCGGCGGCCGCGCCGTCGGCGAAGGTGTGGGCCGCCTCGCGGTCGGTCTTCTCGAAGCCCGCGCCGGAGCCGAGCGCGTGCACCAGGTAGTACGCGACGTCGATGCCGTCGAGCGCGCCGCGCACGGAGGCGGGGTCGGTGACATCGCCCCGCACCACTTCGACCTGGTCGGCCCAGGGCTGGTCGCGCAGCTTCTGGGGGGACCGCGCCAGACAGCGCACCCGGTGTCCGGCCTTCAGGAGCTCGGGCACCAGCCTGCCGCCGATGTAGCCGGTGGCGCCGGTCACCAGACATCTGAGGGGCCGCGCCGCGCCGTGCGCCGTCTCGTCTCCTGAAGCCACCGGGCACCCGCTCTCTGTGCTCGCGCGCCCCCGGCGGGGGCCCGGCTCGTCCGCCGGGTGCCGGGGCGCGTTGTCGACGGGTACACGGTGGCATTCCGGGTCGGGACATCCGCGGACATCGCGTCGTGCGGCGTGCCACCGTGCCCCTCCCTGTCGCCCCGGGTGCCGGGTCAGGGCACGACGACGCGTTCCACCAGGAGCCGTACGGCCGCCGCGATCGACTCGGCGTCGATGCCCGCGAGCCGCAGCTGTTCCTCGGGGCTCGCGGAGGCCGGCATGGTGCGCACCCCGAGCCGCACCAGGCGCGGCACCGGACGGCCGTCGGCGAACGCCTCCGCGACCGCGTCCCCGATGCCGCCCTCGGTCCGGTGGTCCTCCACCGTGACCAGGCAGCCCGTCGCCTCGGCCGCCTCCTGGAGCGTCGCCGTGTCGACGGGCTTGACCGAGTACAGGTCGATGACCCGTACGGCGATGCCCTCCCGGTCCAGGAGTTCACCCGCGCGCAGCGCCTCCTGGACCGTGACGCCCGCCGCGACGACGGTCACCCGGTCCTCGTCGCCGGAGCGCAGCACCTTCGAGCCGCCGGGAGCGAACCGTTCGTCGGGGCCGTAGATGACCGGCGCCTCGCCCCGGCTGGTGCGCAGGTAGCGCACACCGGGCAGGTCGGCCATGGCGGCGACCAGCTGGGCGGTCTGGTTGGCGTCGCACGGATAGAGGACCGTGCTGCCGTGCACCGAGCGGAACATCGCCAGGTCCTCGAGACCCATCTGGGACGGGCCGTCCTGGCCGATGGAGACCCCGGCGTGCGAGCCGACGAGGTTGATCCCCGCCTGGCTGACGGCGGCCATGCGGATGAAGTCGTGGGCGCGGGTGAGGAAGGCGGCGAACGACGACGCGAAGGGGACATATCCACGGGTGGACAGGCCCACGGCGGCCGCGACGAGCTGCTGTTCGGCGATGTAGCACTCGAAGTACCGCTCGGGGTGGGCCTTGCCGAAGGCCTCCGTACGCGTGGAGTCGCCCACCTCGCCGTCGAGGGCCACCACGTCCTCGCGCGCCGAGCCGAGCGCCGCCAGCGCCTTGCCGAACGCGTCACGGGTGGCCACCGAGTCGCCGACGTCGAAGCGCGGCAGGTCGAGAGGGCCGGTGTTCGGATCGTGCCGCTCGGGGGCGGAGGGCGGCGCGGAGACCTCCACGCGGACGAACCGGGGGCCGCCCAGCTCCTCGATCGCCGCGTCGGCGTCCGGCAGCGGCTTTCCGTGGTGGCCTTCGCGGTCCTCGACCTCGGCCACCCCGCGCCCCTTCATGGTGTGCGCGATGACGGCGGTGGGCTGCGAGGCCGTGGAGGCGGCCTCGGCGAACGCCGCGTCCACCGCGTCGATGTCGTGTCCGTCGATCTCGATGGTGTGCCAGCCGAAGGCCTTGAGGCGACGGGCGTAGGCGTCGAGGTCCCAGCCGTGCCGGGTGGGGCCGCGCTGGCCGAGCCGGTTCACGTCGATGATCAGCGTCAGGTTGTCCAGGTTCTCGTACGCCGCGTGCTCGGCGGCCTCCCAGACGGAACCCTCGGCCATCTCGCTGTCACCGGACAGCACCCACACCCGGTAGGGGGCGTGTTCGAGCCGCCGGCCCGCGAGGGCCATGCCGACACCGACCGGCAGCCCCTGCCCGAGGGAGCCGGTCGCCACGTCCACCCAGGGCAGCCGGGGCGTGGGGTGGCCCTCGAAGAGGCTGCCCCGGCTGCGGAACGACAGCAGCTGCTCGTCGTCGATCACGCCCGCCGCGCGGTACATGGCGTACAGGAGCGGGGAGGCGTGGCCCTTGGAGAGGATGAACCGGTCGTTGCCCGGGTGGCCGGGGTTGTCGAAGTCGTAGCGCAGATGCTGGGCGAGCAGGACCGCCGCCAGGTCGGCTGCGGACATGGACGACGTGGGGTGGCCGGAGTTCGCCGCGGCGGCCGCGCGCACGGCGTCCACCCTCAGCTGCTGCCCCAGGTCGGCGAGTTCCAGCGCGGCTTCGCGTTGCATGTCACTCCTTGCGTTCGGCGGCCCGGCGGGCGGACCGGTCGGTTGCGATGGGGATGGCCGGGGAACGGGGACGGCCGGCTCACCCGGCCCCCGGGCGCGCCTTTCGCGGCCGCGCGCGCCGAAGACCCTGTGCCGGGCCGGGTATCCCCGTGCGGCGAGCCCAAACAGTCACATAGTGCCGTCAACCGGAGCGCGCCGCCGGAGCGCGGCCCATCCCCCGCCGCGCCCGCGCGCCCTCACGCATACGGCGGCCGGTGTCCAGGAGGATCGGGTCGGCGGGTCCCGGCCGTCGGGCCCGCCGCCCGCGACCCGCCGCGCCGGCCACCGCGCCGACCCGCCGCGTCCCGCCCCCCGTGGCCGCCCGACCCCCGAGGAGCCGACTCCGTGACCGTGTCCGTCGCCCTGTTCACGTCCGATCTGCGGTTGCACGACAACCCGGTGCTGTCCGCCGCCGTGCGCGGAGCCGATCAGGTGGTCCCGCTGTTCGTGCGGGACGAGGGGGTGCGGGCTGCCGGGTTCGACGCGCCCAACCGCCGGGCGTTCCTGGCCGACTGTCTGGCCGACCTGGACGCCGCTCTGCGCGAGCGCGGCGGCCATCTGGTGGTGCGCGAGGGCGACCTCGTGGCGGAGGTCTGCGCGGTCGTACGGTCGTCGGGGGCCGAACGGGTCCATCTGGCGGGCGGGGTCAGCCGGTACGCCGCCCGGCGCGAGGAGCGGCTGCGCGCGGCGCTCGACACGATCGGCTGCGCCCTGTCGGTGCACGACGCGGTGGTGACGGTGCTCGCGCCGGGCGCCGTCACCCCGTCGGGCGGCGATCACTACACCGTGTTCACGCCGTACTTCCGGCGCTGGTCCCAGCAGGGCGTACGCGACGTGGTGGCGGCGCCGCGCCAGATCTCGGTGCCCCCGATCGCGGCCGGCGATCTGCCTCGGCGCGCCGGGACGGACGGAGTGTCGCCGGGCGTCATGGCGGGCGGCGAGCGCGCGGGCAGGCGGCGGGTGCGGCAGTGGCTCGCGAACGACGTCGCCACGTACGAGGACGACCATGACGACCTGGCGGGCGACGCCACCTCGCGGCTGTCCCCCTTCCTCCACTTCGGCGCGCTGTCCCCGGCCGAACTCGTGCACCTGGCGCGGCGCGAGGGGTCTTCGGGCGCGGAGGCGTTCGTGCGCCAGCTCGCCTGGCGGGACTTCCACTACCAGGTGCTCGCGGCCCGCCCGCGCGCCGCGCATGAGGACTACCGGGCGCGCGGCGACCGCTGGCGCGCCGACGAGCGGGAGATCACCGCCTGGCGCCAGGGACGCACCGGCTATCCGCTGGTGGACGCGGCGATGCGCCAGCTCGCCCACGAGGGGTGGATGCACAACCGGGGCCGGATGCTGGTGGCGAGCTTCCTCACCAAGACCCTGTACGTCGACTGGCGGGTCGGCGCCCGCCACTTCCTCGAACTCCTGGTGGACGGCGACATCGCCAACAACCAGCTCAACTGGCAGTGGGTGGCGGGAACCGGCACCGACACCCGGCCCAACCGGGTCCTCAACCCGGTGATCCAGAGCAAGCGCTTCGATCCGCAGGGCACTTATGTGACGCGCTGGGTGCCCGAACTCGCGGGCCTGGAGCGGGCGTTCATCCATGAGCCCTGGAAGATGAAGGCCGCCGACCGCGCGGCCCTGGACTATCCGCAGCCGGTCGTGGACCTCGCCGAGGGACGCGCCCGCTTCGAGCAGGCACGCGGCGCCTGACCCCGCAGGACCGGGGAAGGACGGGGCCGAAGAGGTGTGGCGCGGGTCACACGCATGGGCCCGCGCGATGGGGGCACTCGCGGCGTAGGCCTTCTCGCGGCCAGGCGCCCCCCGGCCTGGCCCGGCCACGCGGCCCCGCCATTCTCTCCCCCCTCCCGAATGCGCGGGGCCGCCCCCTGTCCGGCGCGAGGGGGTGCGCGCGCCGCGCTGCCCAAACGCCCGCTAGCGCACCGTGACCCCGATGAGGCACGTGTCGTCGTCGGTGTCGGCGTTGGTGTACCGCAGCAGATGGTCGAGCTGGTGCTCCAGCTGGCTGCCCCGGCCCAACTGGCGGGCGCCCTGGGCCACTTGGAGCAGGTTGTCGAGGGAGTCCTGCACCGAGCGGTCGCGGCGCTCGATCAGGCCGTCGGTGTACATCATCAGGGTGTCGCCGGTCTCCAGCTGGGTCCTGCCCTCCTCGTACCGCGCCTGGCCGGTGGCGCCGAGGAGGATGCCGCCGAGCTGGGGCAGCGCGCCCGCCTTGCCGTCGCGTACCAGGACGGGCGGCAGATGGCCGGCGCGGGCCCAGCGCAGTTCGCGCGAGGCGGGATCGTACAGACCGCACACCGCCGTCGCCGTCACGTTGTCGGTGAGGTGGTGGGTGACGGTGTTGAGCCAGGCCAGGAGCTGGGCGGGTCCCGCGCCTGTGGTGGCGAGGCCCCGCAGGGCGTTGCGCAGGGCGACCATGCCGGTGGCCGCCTCGATGCCGTGCCCGGCCACGTCGCCCACGCACAGCAGGACGTGGCCCGAGGGCAGCGCCGCGGCGTCGTACCAGTCGCCGCCGACGAGGTGGTCCTTCTCGGCGGGCCGGTAGCGCACGGCCACGCTCAGGTTGTGCAGGTCCACAGGCCCGTGGTTGGGCGGCATGATGGCCTGCTGCAACCGCAGCGCGAGCCGGTTGCGTTCGGCGGTCTCCTGCTGGCTCTGGGCGAGCTGGTCGCGGGTGGCCGCGAGGGCGACCTCGGTCCAGTGCTGGGCGGAGACGTCCTGGTAGGCGCCGCGTACCGCGACGACGCGGATGTTCTCGTCGAGTACGGGTTCGGCGACCACGCGGATGTGCCGGGCCACGCTGTCGGCGCGCTGGAGCCGGAAGGCGGCGGACGCGGGCCGCTGGTGGTGCAGCAGCGCCCGCAGGAACCGGCCGATGGAGTGGGCGTCGTCGGGGTGGACGTGGGCGGCGAGCTGTTCGAGGGGGATCGGCTCGGAGGTGAGCGGCAGCCCGTGGAGTTCGAAGAGGGAGTCGTTCCAGGCGATCTCGCCGGACAGCAGGTTCTCCTCGAACCCGCCGATGCGGCCCAGGCGTTGGGCGTGCTGGAGCAGGTTCGCCACCCGGGGCGCGCCGTCGTCCAGGCGCCACACCACGAGGACATGGGTGCCCTGGCGGCTGATGCTGACCTGGGCCTGCGTGGTCAGCGCGACGGTGTCGACCACGGCGGCCAGGCGCATGTTCTCGGCGCGGAAGGGCTCCCCGGTGGCGAGGACGTGCTCGATCTTCTCGAAGAGACCGCCCGCCTCGGCGGCAAGTGGGTACGCGTCGAGGAGGCGGGCTCCGGCGATCGCGTTGCGCGGCCTGCCCGCGAAGTCGACGAAGCTCGGATTGACGTGCCGGATCAGGAAGTCGGCGGGGGTGTCCGCGACGTCGAGGAGCGGTTCGAGCACCAGGCACGGGTCGAGCAGACCGTCGGTCAGGTCGAGGAGTTCGCTCACCCTGGCGTCGGCGGGCTGGCGCGGCGAAAGGTCGGAGTCGGGGACGGGGTGGCTCTCCAGGGCGAGCGCGCACAGCTCGGCCAGCACCTGCACCTGACGTTCGATGGACTGGGACTGAAGGGGCAGCCGGCCGGCCCAGCAGATCTCGAGGACGCCGATGATGCGCCCGCCCGTGCCGGCCGGTACCGCTATGCGTCCGCCTCCGAATTCCTGTAGCCCGATGGAGGGCAGGGCCACATCGGCGAGGGCTTCGTACGTCGTGGCGGTCCGGTTGCCGAGCGCCTGCCGTGCCGGGGTGGGGACGCCGGGCGGCACATGGCGCCAGCGCGCCGGTTCCTCGTCGGTGAAGCCCGCGCTGCCGGCCAGGGTCAGGGACTGGTCGGCGTGGGCCGCCCAGATGGCCACGGCGCCGGCGCCGAGCGGTTCCAGGGCGTGCTGAAGGATCGACTGCGCGACGGACTGGGCGTCCCCTGCGGCGAGGGCGCCTGCCTCGGCGCTGCGCAGGCGCAGGCCCACGGAGGCGGTGGGCGGCTGGGTGGCCTCGGCGAGGAAGTCACGCGCCACGTCGGCGATCTTGTCGCGGGTGGCCTGGTTGACGAGGTCAGCCGCCAGTTCGAGCGTGGAGACGCCGGCCTGCGCGGCCAGGCTGTCCAGCTGGGCCGCCGCCTCGACCGGGCTGCACGTCAGGCGCTCGACCAGGATGCCGCTTGCGAGGTCGACGAGCGCGCGGCCCTCCGCCTCGGCCTGGGCGCGCCGCAGCTGGTGGCGCAGCCGCTGGACGGTGTCCGCGAGCCGCCCCACGGCGCTGCCTTCGCCTTCGGGGCCGGCCGCCGGGTGCGGGGCCGACGCGTCGTCTGTCTGCCGGGGGACGGCGGGGCGCAGCTCCGTCCCGGCCGGCGCGGGGTCCGGCCGGGCGGCCCGGCCGTCGCCGTGCTCGTCCCCGGGCTGGTGGGACTTGGACACGAGCTCACTCCTCACGGATCAGGAGGTGGACTTTACGGTGACGACGTGGCGGAAGCGGTGCGGGGCGCGTCAGGCGTGCAACTGCCGCTTGATCCGGGCAATCAGCTCGCCCGCGTCCACGGGCTTGGTGACGTAGTCGCTCGCGCCGGAGGCCAGGCTCTTCTCCCGGTCACCGATCATGGCCTTGGCGGTGACGGCGATGATGGGCAGCTCGATGTGGTCGGGCATCGCGCGGATGGCGGCGGTGGCAGCGTACCCGTCCATCTCCGGCATCATCACGTCCATCAGGATGAGATCGATCGCGGGGTGCGCGGCCAGGGTGTCCAGGGCGATCCTGCCGTTCTCCGCCTGGAGCACCGTCATGCCGTGCACTTCGAGGATTCCCGTGATGGCGTACAGGTTGCGGTCGTCGTCGTCGACCACGAGGACGGTGCGCCCGGCGAGCGACTTGTCGGCGTGCTGGCTCACCACGACCGGCTCGTCGGCCCGCACCAGCGGGAGTACGTCGCCGGGCTGGTCGGCGCTCAGGTGCAGCGCGATGCGCTCGCGCAGTTCGTCGAGGCTGGAGATGAGCTCCAACGGCTGGGTGGCCGCCCGCTTCTGCAGGACCCGCTCCTGGTCGGTGCCCAGGCGCCGGTTGTTGTGCGCGAGCACCGGGACGCCGCGCAGCGCCGCGTCGCGCCCCATGTCCTCGAGGAAGCGCAGGGCCGCGTCGTCCGGCAGGTCGAGTTCGAGCACGACGCAGTGGCACGGCGTGGCGGCCAGCGCCTCGGCGGCCTCGTGCACCCCGACGGCGGCGGTGATCTCCACGGTGCCGCGCGGGTCACCGGGATCGGGGTGGGCGGCGAGGTCGCCGACGGCGCTCTCGGCGACCAGCGACAGCAGGCCGCGCGAGCGCTCCTCGACGACCAGGAGCCGCTTGGGCTGTACGGGTTCGGGGGCGGGGGCCGCCGCGTGCCGCGCGTCGGGCTCCTCGACGGGTTCCACGTGCGGCTCGGCCGCCGGCAGGGCCGGGCGGCCGATCTGTACGTTGAGTTCGGCGTAGTCGGGGCGGGCGACCGGCAGATAGAGCGTGAACGTGCTGCCCTGGCCCAGGGTGCTCTCGGCGGTGATCGCGCCGCCGAGCAGGAAGGCGATCTCGCGGCTGATCGAGAGACCGAGGCCGGTGCCGCCGTACTTGCGGCTGGTCGTCCCGTCGGCCTGCTGGAAGGCGCCGAAGACGGTTTCCAGGTGCTGCGGCGCGATGCCGATCCCGGTGTCCACCACATGGAAGGCGATCACCGGGCCGCCGCGCCGGGCGGCCTCGGGGGCGAGCTGTTCGTCCAGGACCTCGATCCGCAGCTCGACGCCGCCCTTCTCGGTGAACTTGACGGCGTTGGACAGCAGGTTGCGCAGCACCTGACGGAGCCGGTAGTCGTCGGTGAGCAGTTCGGTGGGCAGGGTCGCGGGCGTCTTCACGGTGAACGTCAGGCTCTTCTGGCTGGTCACCGGCCGGAAGGTGACCTCGATGTAGTCGAGGAGCTTGCGCAGCGAGATCCGTTCGGGGCTGACGTCCATCTTGCCCGCCTCGACCTTGGACAGGTCGAGGATGTCGTTGATGAGCTGGAGCAGGTCCGAACCCGCCGAGTGGATGATGCCCGCGTACTCGACCTGCTTGGCGGTGAGGTTGCGGCTGGGGTTCTGGGCGAGCAACTGGGCCAGGATGAGCAGGCTGTTGAGCGGGGTGCGCAGCTCATGGCTCATGTTGGCCAGGAACTCCGACTTGTACTTGGACGCGAGCGACAGCTGGTGCGCGCGGTCCTCCAGCTCCTGGCGGGCCCGCTCGATCTCCAGGTTCTTGGTCTCGATGTCGCGGTTCTGCGCGACGAGCAGTTCGGCCTTCTCCTCCAACTCGGCGTTGGAGGACTGCAATTCCTCCTGCCGGGACTGCAACTCCTGGGAGCGGACCTGGAGTTCGGCCGTCAGACGCTGCGACTCGCCGAGCAGTTCGTCGGTACGGGCGTTGGCCGTGATGGTGTTGACATTGACCCCGATCGCTTCCATCAGCTGTTCCAGGAAGTCCCGGTGGATGGGGGTGAAGGCGTGCACGGCCGCGAGTTCGATGACGCCGAGCACCTGCTCCTCGACCACGATGGGCAGCACCATCAGGCAGACGGGCTCGGTGCTGCCCAGGCCCGAGGAGACGGTCACATAGCCGGACGGCAGGTCGTCGACGGCGATGGTGCGCTTGCTGCGCGCCGCCTGCCCGACGAAGGACTCACCGAGCCTGAAGCGGGAGCCCGGCGCGTCGGCGGGGCGGGCGTAGGAGCCGACCAGGTTGAGGTGGGTCCCCTCGCTCGTCTCCTCGGCGAGGTAGAAGGCGCCGTACTGGGCGGAGACCAGCGGGGTGAGTTCGTCCATGATGAGCTCGGCGACGATCGCGAGGTCGCGGCGTCCCTGCATCAGTCCGGAGATCCGCGCCAGGTTGGACTTGAGCCAGTCCTGTTCCTCGTTGGCCCGGGTGGTCTCGCGCAGGGACTCCACCATGAAGTTGATGTTGTCCTTGAGGTCGGCGACCTCACCGGAGGCGTCGACGGTGATGGACCGGGTCAGGTCGCCCTCGGCGACGGCGCCGGTGACCTCGGCGATGGCGCGGACCTGGCGGGTCAGGTTCCCGGCGAGTTCGTTGACGTTCTCGGTGAGCCGCTTCCAGGTGCCGGACACGCCTTCGACCTCGGCCTGCCCGCCGAGCCGTCCTTCGCTGCCGACCTCGCGGGCGACGCGGGTGACTTCGGCGGCGAACGAGGAGAGCTGGTCGACCATCGTGTTGATGGTCGTCTTGAGCTCCAGGATCTCGCCCCGCGCGTCCACGTCGATCTTGCGGGTCAGATCGCCCTGGGCGACCGCCGTGGTGACCTGGGCGATGTTGCGGACCTGGCTCGTCAGGTTGTGGGCCATGAAGTTGACGTTGTCGGTGAGGTCCTTCCACGTACCGGCGACGTTGGGTACGCGGGCCTGGCCGCCCAGGGTGCCCTCGGTGCCCACTTCGCGGGCCACCCGGGTCACCTCGTCCGCGAACGCGGAGAGGGTGTCCACCATGGTGTTGATGACCCCTGCGAGCGCGGCGACCTCGCCCTTGGCCTCGACGTTGATCTTCTGCGAGAGGTCGCCCTTGGCCACGGCGGTGGCGACCTGCGCGATCGAACGGACCTGGCCGGTCAGGTTGGACGCCATCACGTTGACGTTGTCGGTGAGGTCCTTCCAGGTGCCCGACACACCCCGGACGGTGGCCTGGCCCCCGAGGTTGCCCTCGGTGCCGACCTCGCGGGCCACCCGGGTCACCTCGTCGGCGAAGGCGCCGAGCTGGTCGACCATCGTGTTGATGGTCTCCTTGAGTTCCAGGATCTCGCCGCGCGCGTCGACCCGGATCTTCTGCGACAGGTCGCCCTTGGCGACCGCCGTCGTCACCTCGGCGATCGAGCGGACCTGCGCGGTCAGGTTGTCGGCCATGACGTTGACAGACTCGGTCAGGTCGCGCCAGGTGCCCGACACATCACGCACATCGGCCTGACCGCCGAGCCGCCCTTCGGTGCCGACCTCGCGCGCCACCCGGGTCACCTCGCCCGCGAAGGAGGAGAGCTGGTCGACCATCGTGTTGATGGTGTCCTTCAGCTCAAGCACCTCGCCGCGCGCGGTGACCGTGATCTTCTGCGACAGGTCGCCCTTGGCCACGGCGGTGGCGACCTGGGCGATCGAACGGACCTGGGCGGTGAGGTTGCCGGCCATGCCATTGACGGAGTCGGTCAGGTCACGCCAGGTGCCGGATACGCCCTTCACATCCGCCTGGCCGCCGAGGATGCCCTCGGTGCCGACCTCCCGCGCCATGCGGGTGACCTCGTCGGCGAACGCGGAGAGCTGGTCCACCATCGTGTTCACGGTGTTCTTCAGCTCAAGGATCTCGCCCCGGGCATCGACGGTGATCTTCTGCGACAGGTCGCCGCGCGCCACGGCGGTGGTCACCTGGGCGATGTTGCGGACCTGGTCCGTCAGGTTGCCGGCCATGAAGTTGACCGAGTCGGTCAGGTCGCGCCAGGTGCCGCCCACGCCGGGCACCTGGGCCTGGCCGCCCAGGCGGCCCTCGCTGCCCACCTCGCGGGCCACCCGGGTGACTTCGTCGGCGAACGCGGAGAGCTGGTCCACCATCGTGTTCACGGTGTTCTTCAGCTCAAGGATCTCGCCCCGGGCCGCCACGTCGATCTTCTGCGACAGGTCGCCCTTGGCCACGGCGGTGGCGACCTGCGCGATGTCACGGACCTGGCTCGTGAGGTTGCCCGCCATCGCGTTGACCGAGTCGGTCAGGTCCTTCCACGTGCCCGAGACCCCGGGCACATCGGCCTGGCCGCCGAGCCGGCCGTCGGTGCCGACCTCGCGGGCGACGCGGGTCACCTCGGAGGTGAAGAGCGAGAGCTGGTCGACCATGCCGTTGAACACGGTGGCGATCTCGCCGAGCAGGCCGTCGGCCTCGCCGGGCAGCCTCGTACCGAAGTCACCGTCGCGCACGGCGGTCAGACCCGCGAGGAGCTGGCGCAGTTCCGGTTCACCGACCTGGGCGGCGGGGCTTGCCCCGGCGGTGCGCTGCTGAACAACGTCGGACTTCGTTGAGCCAGTCATCGATCATCGCCTCCGTCATACGCCGGGCCCGCGGCCCGTCTCTCCCGCCCAGTCGGTGGGCCGTTGCCACGAAGACCTCACTGGATCCCCACCGCACGTACACGCACCGCCGAGGAGGTTATCCCACTGTTCGGACCGCCCGGGCCGGGGCGTACGAACTGCGGGATCCGGGGCGTCACCTGCGAGTGCGCCGCAGCCGAGGGGGCCATCGTCAACTCCCTTGCCCACGGCGGCTCGCGCGCGCCTCGCGGGGGTGACCCGCCCGTGACCCCGATGTGAGCGGGGGAACGGTCCGGGGTAACTTGAACACGTTCAAATTCGGATCCCGCACCGGCCGGCGCACGCCGCCTCGACGGGATCCCGTCACCGACCGCTCCGAAGGCGAGTACGCAGATGGTCATGGGCACGTTGCTCGTATTGCTGATCCCGGGTGTCCTCCCCCTCTGCCTGATCGGCCTGATCGTGGTCATTTTCGCCGTCGCGGCGTCCTTCTTCCTCGTGAGCAAGGAGAGGAGGGCGGGGTGCTTGTTGTTGTCCATCACCGTCCTGGTGGTGCTCTTCCTCTTCCCCGCAGGGGCGATCTGGGCGTCGGCTTCGTGAGCCGGCCCGACGGAGAGTGGCGAGAACACGCCCGTGCGATGAACCTCTTGTCGACTCTTCCCTGAGCCGAATGAGGGAGAGCTCACCGGTCCGTTCGCGCGGGGGCGCATGCGCCGTCATCACTGACGGTGTGTCAGATTCAGTATTTGGTCACGTGTGGGGTTTTTCCACCCCGGCGGCACAAGCGCAGGCCAGAGTGTGTGCGTCCGGCCGAACCAGCGCCGGGCATCCGCACGATTGGCGCCACCACGCTCCTGTGGAGGGCGCCGCGAATCAGGGGTTCACATGTCTCCTCGTTCCATCAGCCGTGTAGCCGCACTCACCCTGGCCGCCGCCGGCCTCGCCGCGACAGCGGTTGTTCCGGCCACCGCGGCGGCCAGGCCGACTCCGCACTCGCCCGTCGTTCTGGGAGCGATCCAGTACGACAGCCCCGGGCGTGACGACCGCTCCCAGAAGAGCCTCAACGCCGAGTGGGTCACCGTCACCAACAAGGGCCGCCACGCCGTGAACCTGAAGGGCTGGACCCTGACCGAGCGGCGCTCCCACCTGACGTACACGTTCCGCGACCTGCGTCTCGGCGGCCACCAGTCGGTGCGGGTCCACACCGGCAGGGGTCACAACACCGGGCGCGACGTCTACCAGGGGCGCCGCGACTACATGTGGGACAACAACACGGACAGCGCCGTCCTGCGTGACGCCCACAAGCGCACGGTGGACGTCAAGTCCTGGCGTCACCGCTGATCCGCTGATCGCTCCACACCAGTGGTGACGGGCCGGTGCCCGGCGTCCCGCGAGGGGTGCCGGGCACCGCGCTACCACTGGCGGCCGCGCTGATCGTGTGGAACGCGGCGCCCGCCGGCGGCCGGGCCGGAGCGCGGCCCGCCGGTCCGGCCCGGCCCGCCGGTACGGCATCGACGTCCGGGGCGCGACCGGCGTGGCAGCAGCAGGCTCGGGCGGCACCGGAGACCGGGGCGCGGTGCGCGGGAGAACCGGCGCTGCCGGCACACGGCCGGGCCGGCTCGCGCCCGCGTTCCGCCGGCCGTGAACACGCGTCCGGTGCGGCTCCCCCGATCCCTAGAGTCGCCCGCATGACGATCACGGAACGCGGCGCTACAGGGAGTGCGGTGACGACACATGCGGAGGTGACCACACGTACGGTCGTCTACGCGGCCGACGGCCTCACGATGACCGCACATCTCGCGCTCCCGGCCGGTACGGGGCGCGGGCCTGCGGTCCTGGTGGGACCCGAGGGAATGGGGCTGAGCGACGTCGAGCGCCGCCGGGCCGACGCGCTCGCCGAGCTGGGATACGTGGCGCTCGCCTTCGACCTCCACGGCGGTCGCTATCTGAGCGACCCCGAGGAGATGCGGGCGCGTTGCCTGCCCATGCTCGCCGACCCCGACCGGTTGCGGGACATCGGCCACGCGGCCCTGGACGTGCTGCGCGCCGAGCCCCGGACCGACCCCGACCGGATCGCTGCCATCGGTTACGGCACCGGCGGCGCGATCGCGCTGGAACTGGGGCGCGACGGAGCGGGCCTGCGTGCGATCGGCACGGTCAACGCCCTCACCACCGGCCGGCCCGGCGAAGCGGCGCGCATCGACTGTCCGGTGTGGACCGGCGTCGGTTCGGAAGACCCGATCATGCCGCCCGCCCAACGGGACGCGTTCGCCGCCGAGATGCAGGCGGGGGGTGTGGACTGGCGTCTCACCGTGTACGGCGGCGCCCTGCACGCCTTCCACCACCCGCCGGTCGACCACCCCGCACCCGCGGGCGTAGGCCACCACCCTCTGCACGCACGGCGCGCCTGGCGTGACGTCCTGGATCTGCTGGCGGAATGCGTACCGACGACGGACACGACCCTGGGCGCCGAACGGGCCGACGGGAAGGGCGAGTTGGGAGTCGCCCCATCATGCCCCGTCGCCCACTGAGCGACCCGGCCGCACCTTTCGAGTGCGGGCCGGGTGTGGCCGGTCGCGCAGTTCCCCGCGCCCCCTGAATGGCGTGGTGTTCGGGTGCGGGTCGTGGTCGCTTCTCGCGCAGTTCCCCGCGCCCCTGACAGCGCTCCTGCTGAGGCATACCCAGCCTGTCATGGGGGTCCCCCCTGGCCCTGAGACCTTGGGGGAGTTTGAGGACGAGCGCCCTTCAGGCGCGAACGGGCTCTGGGGCGGAGCCCCGGGCGGGGCCTGAGGCGGAGCCCCGGGGCTGTTCCTTCCACCCCCGGAGGGTTAGGGAAGGGGCGGGGAGGGGCCAGAACCGGGGTCGGGGCGGAGCCCCGGGGGCGCCGGCTCGGCGGGGTCTACACGTGGCCCCGCGCCATGGCGATCAAGCGGTCCACGACCTGCCGGCCCGACGCCCGCAACCCGTCGTGCTCCCACTCATTGGTCACCCACGCCCGCACCGAACCCACCGCGTCAACCGTGGCCAGCGAGTCAGCCGTGTCGACGTACATGTCGTCGTGGTAGACGGCGGCGAACACCGGAACCCGGTTGGCCGCGAGGACGTCAGGGGCGTACAGGTCCGGCCAGTCCGTGCGCCGGGCCAGCAGGTCGGCCGTCTCGCGCAGCGGGCGCAGCGCCGGGTCCGTGTCGTACATCCAGGGGTAGATCATCTCCCCGGTGAACAGCACGGGGGCGCCGTCCGCGAGGGCCTTGGCGGCGTCGAACTCGGGGAACTCCGCGCGCACCCGCTCGGCGGCCCAGCCGGTCGGGCCCGGATCCACCGACCGCTGCCCGTAGATGGTTTCCTGGAGCACCGCGTAGAGAGGGCCATCGGCGAAGGAGAGCTTCGCCTGGGCGCCGGCCAGGAAGGTGTCGGAGAGCTCAGGGCCCGCGCTGCCCTGGATCCAGGCGTCCTCCAGCAGGTAGTGCAGAAGGTGGGAGCCGTTGCCGCTGCCCAGCACGATGCCCAGTGCCTGGAAGGCCTCGACGGTCAGGGTGCCGCCGTCGGGCAGGCGGGCCGGCGCCTCGATCAGGTGCTCGGCGATCCGGCGGACGGCTTCGACGTCCTCGGGGTAGCGCGCGTAATGGGCGGCGTTCTTGCGGGCCACCCGCGGGTAGGCCGCCCGGTAGACGTCCGTCGCGCTGCTGCGCAGTCCCGCGAGTCCGCCGGTGATCAGCGCCTCGCGCAGCCCTTCGGGGGCGAGCGAGAGGTAGGTGAGCGTGCAGAACCCGCCGAAGCTCTGCGCGAGCAGCGTCCACCGGCCCTCCTCACCGAGCAGCCGGCGCCTGATCAGTTCGGCGTCGCGGACGATCGAGTCGGCGCGGAAATGGCAGAGATAGTCGGCCTGTTGGGCCGCGCCGCCGCGCAGGGGAAGCGTCTGCCGGTTGGCCGGGGTGGAACGCCCGGTGCCACGCTGGTCGAGGAGCAGGACGCGGTAGTCCTCCAAGGCCCGGTCGAGCCAGCTGTCCCGGCCCACCGGCCGCCCCGCGCGCCCGCCGGGGCCGCCCTGGAGGTAGAGCAGCCACGGCAGTTCGGCGTTCTCCTGGCCGGCCGCGACCACCTCGCGCGCGTAGACCTCGATCTGCTCGCCCTGTGGCGCGTCGTGGTCCAGCGGCACCTGGAAGAAGTGGTCGGTCAGGACGGTACCCGGCTGTCGGATCACGACGGACATGAGACTCCCTTGTCTACGGTCTGCACTGGCGCGGCTGGCACGGCTCGTGGGCGTACGCCCTGGTGACCGCGTACGCCTCGGTGTCCACCCGCGTACCGTAATTGACGCTGGGCCCCTGGTGTCAGGGGGTGGCGGGGACGGGCTCCGGCGGGGGCCTGCGGCCATCGCGAGGTTCGGTGCTTCACGAAGTGCGAAGCGCTGTGATTTACGGAGTGCGACGCCCCATTCTGTACGAACTGTACGAAGCGCGGCGCCCCCTTGTGCACGGACTGCGGCGCCCCGTGGTGTACGAAGTGCTACGTGACCGAAGAGAACCAGCCACCCACCGTCCGCGTCTTCATAGCGCTCGCCCCGCCCGACGAGGCGAAGGCCGAGCTGGCTCGCGCCCTCGCGCCCGCGTATGAGGCCTATGCGCGGCTGCGCTGGAACCGCGTCGAGGACTGGCACATCACGTTGGCGTTCCTCGGGGAGCTCCCGGCCACGACCGTCCCGCTGCTGCGCCGGCCGCTCGCGGCACTCGCGGCGACGCGGCCCGCCCTGCGGCTGTCGCTGCGCGGCGGCGGGCACTTCGACGAGCGGGTGCTGTGGAGCGGGATCGAGGGGGAGGTGGACGGGCTGCACCGGCTGACGGCCGAAGTGCGCGGCGTGGTCAAGGAGTGCGGCGTCGTCTTCGAGGACCGTCCGCTGCGGCCGCATCTGACGCTGGCCCGCGCCCGCCGCGACGATCTCTCGAGCGTGGTGAAGGCCGCCGACGGCCTCGCTTCCTTCGCCGGCCGGCCGTGGGCGGCCGAGCGTCTGCACCTGGTCGCCAGCAATGTGGGCCGGGGCCCGGGGCCGATCCGCTACCGGGACATCGCGGCGTGGCGCTTCGGCGGCGAGCGCTGAGCCGTACGCGGCGTCATGCGACGGGTACTTGGCGGACGCCGAGCAGGTGGTCCATGGCCAGCTGGTCGAGGTGTTCGAAGGCCATGCCCCGCTCCCCCGCCGCCTCCACGTCGAAGTCCTCGAAGGCGGTGCGGTCGCCGAGCAGGCCCGCCAGGCCGTCCTCGGCGGTGGGCCGGGCCAGGTCGTCCAGGCGTGCGGCGCGCAGCGCCTCGGCCACCTCGGGGTCGGCGCGGAACGCGGCCGAACGCTCCTTCAGGATGAGGTAGTTACGCATGTTGGCGGCCGCCGACGCCCACACGCCGTCGATGTCCTCGGTGCGCGGCGGTTTGAAGTCGAAGTGCCTCGGCCCCTCGTAGCCGGCCGATTCGAGCAGGTCCACCAGCCAGAAGGCGTCGCGCAGGTTGCCCGAGCCGAAGCGCAGGTCCTGGTCGTACTTGATGCCGGACTGGCCGTTGAGGTCGATGTGGAAGAGTTTGCCGGCCCACAGGGCCTGCGCGATGCCGTGGGTGAAGTTGAGACCGGCCATCTGCTCGTGGCCCGTCTCGGGGTTGACGCCGACCAGGTCGGGACGTTCCAGGCGTTCGATGAAGGCCAGGGCGTGTCCGATGGTGGGCAGCAGGATGTCACCGCGCGGCTCATTGGGCTTGGGCTCGATGGCGAAGCGCAGGTCATAGCCTTGTTCGGTGACGTACTGGCCCAGCAGGTCGAACGCTTCCCTCATCCGGTCGAGGGCGAGGCGCACGTCCTTGGCCGCGCCGCTCTCGGCGCCCTCCCTGCCGCCCCAGGCGACGTAGGTGTGCGCGCCCAGCTCCACGGCCAGGTCGATGTTGCGCAGGGTCTTGCGCAGCGCGTACCGGCGGATGTCGCGGTCGTTGGCGGTGAACGCCCCGTCCTTGAAGACGGGATGGGTGAAGAGGTTGGTGGTGGCCATCGGCACGACCATGCCGGTGGCGTCGAGGGCCTGCCGGAAGCGTTTGACGTGCGCCGCGCGCTCGGTGTCCGAGGAGCCGAAGGGGATCAGGTCGTCGTCGTGGAAGGTCACGCCGTACGCGCCGAGCCCCGCGAGGCGGCGTACGGATTCGGCGGGGTCGAGGGCCGGGCGGGTCGCGTCGCCGAACGGGTCCCGGCCCTGCCAGCCCACGGTCCACAGCCCGAAGGAGAACTTGTCCTCGGGGGTCGGAGTGAAGCGTTCCGTCATCTTCCTCGCCGCCTTCGCGCGGGCCGTCCGACGATCGTCCGGCTATTTGTTTTCTGACTTACCAAATAGTGCATGATCGCCCTCCCTTCCGTAACCCCACCCCTTCCCCTAATTTGGTTGTCCTGTTTTGTTGGACAGCCATGCAAATGGCCGTCCGGTGGCTCCGCACCCCCGTCGGATCCCCTTCCTTCCCACTCAAGTCCGCCCAAGACCGCACGAGACCGCACGAGCCCCCACGAGAGGTGCCCCCGGATGCCGCACAGCCCGGTCGTCATCGGTGTCGACAGCTCCACCCAGTCCACCAAGGCACTGTTCGCCGACGCCGTCACGGGCAGGACGCTCGCGGTGGGACGGGCCCCGCACCGCGTCACCGGCACCGCGGGCGCCCGGGAGGGCGATCCGCTGGAGTGGTGGCAGGCGCTGCGTTCGGCCGTCGCGGCGGGCCTGAAGGAGTCGGGCGCCCCCGCGTCCGCCGTCACCGGCATCGCGGTCGCGGGCCAGCAGCACGGCCTGGTGGTCCTCGGCCCCGACCGCCGGCCGCTGCGCCCTGCCCTGCTGTGGAACGACACCCGCTCGGCCCCGCAGGCCCGCGCCCTGGTGGACGCGCTCGGCGGCCCCGGCGTCTGGATTGGGCGCACCGGCTCCGTGCCGGTGGCCGCGGTGACCGCCGCCAAGTGGCAGTGGCTGCGCGAGAACGAGCCCCGGGCCGCCGAGCGCTGCACGGCGGTCCGGCTGCCGCACGACTTCCTCACCGAGCGGCTGGCCGGCGTCGCCGCGACCGACCCCGGCGACGCGTCGGGCACCGGCTGGTATGCGGCCGCGACCGGTGCGTACGACCGGGAGATCCTTCAACTCCTGGCACTGGAGGAAGAGTTGCTGCCGGTGGTCGCCGCGACAGGTGGCACCCGGGTCGGCTCCCTCACCGCGCGCGCCGCCGACGAGCTCGGCCTTGCGGCCGGTGTCGCGGTGGCCGCGGGGACCGGCGACAACATGAGCGCCGCCGTGGGTCTCGGACTCGGCGGCGCCGGGCTCCTCGACCACCCCGTCCTGAGCCTCGGCACCTCCGGCACGGTCTTCGCGGCGACGCGCGCCACGCCCGCCGATCCCGCGCTCAGCGGCTTCGCCGCGGCCGACGGCGGATACCTGCCCTTGGCGTGCACGCTGAACTGCACGCTCGCCGTCGACCGGATCGCCACACTGCTGGGGCTCGGCCGCGACGAGGCGGAGCCCGGCGGCGAGGCGGTGCTGCTGCCCTACCTCGACGGCGAACGCACCCCCGACCTTCCTGGCGCCTCCGGACTGCTCACCGGTCTGCGCCATGCCACCACCTCTCGGCAACTCCTGGGCGCGGCCTACGAAGGCGCCACCGTCACCGTGCTGCGCGCGCTGGACCACGTCCTGCGCGCCTGCGGCCTCGACCCGGCCTCCCCCGCCGTCGCGGCCCGCCCCCTGCGACTCATCGGCGGCGGGGCCAGGGGGCGCGCCTGGGTCGAGACGGTGCGCCGGCTCTCGGGGCGCCCGCTGATCGTCCCGGCCGCCACGGAGCTGGTGGCCATCGGCGCGGCCGCGCTCGCCGCGGCGGCCGCCTCCGGTGACGACCCGGTGGCCGTCGCCCGCGCGTGGGGAACGGGCGAGGGCACGGAACTGCCGCCTCTGGAGCGGGACTTGGCGACCTGGGACCGCGTCGTCACCGTGCTCGACGGCGCGGCGGCCACGCTGCTCGACCGCCCGCGTCCCCGGCGTACGGAATGAGCGCGCGCCTTCGGCGAACGCCCGGCCCGTACGGGCTCACGACCCGGCGCCCCGGCCCGCGCGCATCCGATCCGGCCACGCGCGGGCCGGGACAGAAGGTGACACGTCAGCGGCGGCGCCGGGGCGCGGGGGCGGGCCACCGCGATCCTGGCCGATCAGCCCGTCGCGGCCACCTCCAACCGCCGCGGCACACCTTGTCCGAAACTCGCACCATTACGGAACGTCACAGAAGTGCGATCATCGATTCGGCGGGGCATGAGGACTACCAGGGGGTTTTCCATACGCTCCCACTTCGCGCCCCTGCAAGAGGGTCACGGAGAGTGATAATCCTCCGAGTGTCGACGACGTGGCGCGCACTCGGGACACAAGAGACAGGCAGGCACGACGTGGGCGCAGACGAACTCGCCTTCTGGCTGCGGGCGCGCACCGTGGGCAGCACCATCATCATCGAACTGCACGGCGAGCTGGACATGCTGGCGCACAGGGAACTCGGCCCGCGCATCCGCACGTTGGTGTGCCGGGGGGACGCCGACGTGGTCGTGGACCTGACGGCCGTGACCTTCCTGGACGCCGGCGGCATCCGGCTCCTCCTCGCCATCCGCGACCAGGTGGCGCGGCGAGACGGTGTCCTGCGGCTGATACGCGGCACCCCGCGCATCTCCTGCATACTGCGGATCGTCCGGCTCGACGCCGCCTTCACCATGCTCGACGCGCTCCCGCACGCCCTGGCCGAAGACGCGGACGCGGACGCCGTGGGCGGAGGAAGACCCATCGGGTAACGCGCGGTACTGCTCGCACCGCGCGCGCTCGGCACGACACGGCTCCTGCCCCGGGGGGCACAGGGGCCCGTGCCCCGGGCGCCCGTGGGTTAACGCGGTACCGCGCACTCGGCACGACGGCAAGGGCCACACCCTCCCGGGGCACGCGCCGGCGCATGCCCTGGGCGCCCCCTCGGCTAACGCGGTCCCGCGCGCCCAGCACGACGGCACGAGCCACACCCGCCCCGGCCGCACACCGGCGCATGCGCGCCCTACCCGCCGACCGGGCCACACCCCGGCGCGTGCCACGCCACGACGTGCCCCCGCGCCGCACAATCCTCGGTTCGCCTACGCCGTGGACCCCGCGCGGCCCCCGGCGCGGTCGGACGCGCGGACCGCCCGTACCAGATCGGCCACCAGGGCGGCCCGCTCGGCCATGGTGTCCACCACCACGTATTCGTGGTCGGCATGGGCGCCGCCGCCCACCGCCCCCAGTCCGTCGAGGGTGGGCACCCCGAGGGCCGCCGTGAAGTTGCCGTCGCTGCCGCCGCCGACCGCCCTGCCTTCGAGTCCGGGAGCGAGCCGCTGGGCCAGCGCGAACAGTTCCTCCGACGCGGACTCGGGCATCGGGGGCCGGCCCACGGACCCCTCGACCCTGATCTCCGCCTCCGCCAGACGCGGGACGAGCCCCGCGAAGGCGGCCTCGATCCGCTCCTTCTCCTCGGCCGACTCGACCCGGACGTCGACCACGACAGTGGCTCGCGCGGGCACCACGTTGTCCAGCGTTCCCGAGGACGCGACGGTCGGAGTGACGGTCGTGCCGATCTCGGGCCGTCCGAGCGCCGCGATGTCCAGGATCTGGTGGGCCGCCTCCACCAGGGCGTTGACCCCGGCCGCCGGTTCGAGGCCCGCGTGCGACGCCCGGCCGGTGATGATGACCTGGAAGGTGCCGCAGCCCTTGCGGCCGGTCTTGACGCCGCCCCCGTCGGCGGCGCCCTCGCACACGAGCACCGCGCCGCAGGCAAGAGCGCGTTCCTCGATGAGGGCGCGCGACGAGTGGGACCCGACCTCCTCGTCGGCCGTCACCAGGATCTCGACCCCGGCGCGGTCATCCAGCGCCGCCACCGCGTGAACGGCCTGCACGAGACCGCCCAGCATGTCGAAGACGCCCGGGCCGGTCGCGTGTCCGTCCCTCACCCGGAACGGACGGCGCTCCAGGGTGCCGATCGGGAAGACGGTGTCGTGATGACCGAGGATCAGTACGCGTGGCTCGCCACCACCGGACCAGTGCACATGGGGTCCCGCCTCGCCCTCCACGAGCCGCGCCCTGCCGCCGAGCCGGTTCTCGATGACGGCGGCGACCGTGGCGGCCGAGGCAGCGAGGGCGCCCTGATCGCGCGAGGGGGACTCGACCTCGACCAGCGTCCTCAAATCCTCGATCATCGCGTCCACACTCACCGGAACAGCCCTGTGCATCGTCATGCGGCCAGGCTAATGGGCACTCGGATCGCGTCCCCGAGCGCCCGTCGCGCCCCACTCACTCGAATGAGGATTTGTCGATAGGGGGCGGCCATGGGGGTACTCGTCCAATGAGGCCCCAAGCGGCGACGTACGGCATGCAGAGGTGAGTGATGTGACCGCACCCGAGGACCGGAGCACACCCGAGACCGGGCCGGAGCAGGACGACCGGACCACGTTGATCGGCGTCCGGACCCGAGGCGATGCGGACCTGGCGCTGAAATACCTCACGACGCGGCCCGAGACGCCCGCCCAGTTCGCGCTGGGCGCGGCCGCCGCCTACCGCTGGTCCCTCGGCCACTCCGACCGCGCGCCCGTCACCGGCTCGGCGGCGAGGGACCTGCCGGACCTGACGCTCCTGACCGCCGAAGTGGACGCGGCCGTCGTCCAGCTCGAAGACCCCACGTCTGAGGGCGGCGTCCGTGACTTCACCCAGGGCGTGCACGACGCGCTCGCCTGGCTGTGCGGCTACAGCGACCAGCGGATCTGAGAGGCCCGCCGGGCCTCCCCCGGCGGGCCCACCCACCCGGGTGCCGGGCGCGGGCGGCGCGCCGGCTCAGGACGCGTCGGTGCGCGAGAACACATGCTCGTCCAGGATCAGCCCGATCGCGACGGCCACCGGGATGGCGACCAGCGCGCCGACGATGCCGAGCAGCGCGCCCCCGAACAGCACGCCCACCACGGTGACCAGCGGATGGACGTCGACGGCGAAGCGCATCACGCGGGGCACGATCAGATAGTCCTCGGCGACCCGGAACGCGACATAGAAACCGGCGGTCGCCAGCGCCACCGGCAGCGAAACGGAGAGCGCCACCAGGCTGACGACGAACCCGCCGATGGTGGTGCCGACGATGGGGATGAGATCCATCAGGGCGATGAAGACTCCGAGCGCCGCCGGATAGGGCACACCGGTGACCACGCACCACAGGAAAGTGGCCAGGCCCGCGATCACCGAGGTGAGCACATTGCCGAGCATGTAGCGGCCCACCCGATTCAGGATCTCGTCGGTGACCTCGCGGGTGTGCGGGCGTTTGGTGGCCGCGACGAAGCGCAGGCAGAACCGCTTCAGGGACGGCAGGAAGGCCATCACGTACACCGTCACCACGATGACGACGACCGCTGAGGTCACCGCGCCCACCACGACCCGGCCCGCACCGAGCAGACCGCCCGCGAGCCCGGCGGCGCCACCGGACGAGAACTGCTGCTTGATCTTGTCGACTACGTGGTAGCGGTCCTCGAATCTGCCGAGCGCCGAGTTGTGGTCGTGCACCTCGCGCAGCCAGCCGGGCACCGCCTTGACCAGCGCGTTCACCTCGTCGGTCACCGGCGGGACCACCAGCGCCAAGAACCCCGCGAACAGCGCGAGGATGACGACGAGGACGACGAGGACGGCCCAGCCTCGGCGCACCCGGTGGCGGGTGAGCCAGGCGACGACCGGTTCGAGGGCCAGGGCGATGAACACGGACAGGAGCAGGAGGGTCAGAAGACTGCCGACCTCGAGGACGGTCTGGACGGTCAGCCACGCCAGCGTCGCGCCGAGGCCGACGGCGAATCCCACCGCGAGCCAAGAGCCGCCGCCGACCACGGTCCGTCTGCCGGGACGCACGCGCGGGGAGTTCGCCGGGGGCCCGGCCGCCGGCCGCTCGGGGCCGCCGCCCTCAGGCCCGGCCGTACTCACCGGGGCCCCCGGAACTGCCCGGCGCGGGCGAGGCGCAGGCGCGTGATGCGTGCATCTGCCGGTACCTCTCTTCGAGACCGTGGCGGGGGCGGGGCCCCGGCCCGCGCGGGCCCTGGCCTTGGGCGTCAGGACAACGTGGCCGCCGGTGCCTCTTCCCCAGTGACCCTAGCCAGGTATCCCGTCACCGGCCTCGTATGCCGCCCGCCTGACCGCCATCCGGCTGAGCCTCGCAGGCCGGCCGTCAGCTCGTACGCCCGTGGGCCGCGGGCATGGCCGGCTCTTGCCCGGGGCGGTGATTGACCCCGGATCAGCCGGGTACTGGAGGGGCCCGGGAGGATCGGTTCTTCCGGCACTCCCCGACGGCCCAGGCACCGCGCGCCGTCGTCGGCGCGCCGGTCGGCGGTGCTTTCATGAGCAGGCCCGAGAACCGGGCCTGACAGCTGATCACGGGTCGGGGTCGAGGTGATGCAGGGATGGGCCGAGCGGCGGCCGTGACCGCGGAAGTGCTGCTGTGGTGGTTGCTCCTGACGGGCGGCTGGCTCGTCCTCATCAGCACGGTGGACGCCCTTGAGGTTCTTGTGGGAGCTTTGGCCGGCCTGCTCGCCGCCGTGGCGGCGGCCGGTGCGCGCCGGGCGATGAGCGGCTGGTGAACGGCTGGCTCGTGGCGGCGACGGCCCTGCTCGCGGCGGGGTTCGGCCCCGTGGTGTGGGGGGTGTCGACCGGCCCGCTCGAACGCCGGGTGGTCGCCCAGAACTTCGGCACATCCGTGGTGTGCCTGGTCATGCTGCTGCTCGCGCAGGCGTACGCGCGGCCCTCGTACGTCGATCTCGCGCTGGTCCTTGCCGTGCTCGGGCCGGCCGGCACCCTGGTGTACGCGCGGCTGCTCGCCGAGGACCTTGACGACCGTCCCCCCCACGCCAACCTGCTGACCGCGGTGGCGGCGGTGGCCACCGGGGCGGTGGTGGTCGCGGCGTGCGTGGCCACCGGGCCCGGCCGCGCGATGGTCAAACTGCTCCTGATCGGGGTGCTGCTCGTGGCCGGGAACGTGATCGCCTCGCGGGCCCTCGCGGGCGGCTTTCCCGCCTTTCCCTCGGGCGGGGGCGCCGCGAAATGACCGACGCCCTGATCCTGGTCTCGCTGCTGCTCGTCGCGGCGTCGGCGACCGCCGCCGTGGCCGTGCGCGATCCGGCCCGTCAGGCGCTGGTGCTCGCGGTGCTCGGTCTCGCGCTCGCCGTCCTGTTCACGGTCCTCCAGGCCCCCGATGTCGGCCTGTCCCAGCTGGCGGTGGGCTCCGCGCTCACCCCGCTGCTCATCCTGCTGTCCGTACGCAAGGTGCGCCGGCGCGGACAGCACAAGGACGGTGACCAGTGAGCCGCAGGACGCGCCGCTGGGTACTCGCGGTGGGCATGCTCGCGGTCGCCGCCCTCTACGCCGCCGCCGCGCTGCGCATGCCGCACTTCGGGGGCGGACACCACCCCTACGGCGACCGCGCGGTGGCCGCCGCCCTGTCCCGGCACACCGCCAACGTCATCTCCTCGGTCAACTTCGATCTGCGGGCCTTCGACACCCTGGGCGAGGAGAGCATCCTGTTCGCCTCGGTGCTGGGCACGGTCGTGCTGTTGCGTCAGACCCGCGACGAGCGCGAGGTGGCGCCGGCCCCGGCCGAGGTCGCCGCTCCCGTACGCCGCTACGCGCTGATCATGCTGCCCGTCGCGCTCCTGAGCGGCCTGTACGTCATCGCGCACGGCCAGCTCAGTCCCGGCGGCGGCTTCCAGGGCGGGGTGGTCGTGGCGACCTCGCTGCACCTGTTGTACATCGGCGCCGATTACCACGCCTTGGAGCGGATCCGTCCGGTCGGCCTGTACGAGGTGGGTGACGCGGCGGGCGAGGCCGCCTACCTCGTCCTCGGCGTCGCCGGGCTGCTCGGTGGTTCGGCGTTCCTCGCCAACACCCTGCTTCCGTACGGCACGTTCAACACGCTGGCCTCGGGCGGAACGGTGCCGCTGCTGAACGCGGCGGTCGGCATGGAGGTGGCCTGCGCCGTGGTGGTGCTGCTCGCCCGCTTCCTCGACCAGGCGGTCGAGATCGAGGACGGCGACGTCAAGAAGGGCGGGAACGGATCATGAGCGGGGGCGCGAGGCCACAGTGATGTCCACAGTTCCGTATCTCGTCGCGGGCTGGATCTTCCTGGTGGGGTGCTACGGGCTCGCCACCAGCCGCCATCTGGTGCACGCCGTGGGCTGCCTGACGGTGTGTCAGTCCTCGACCTATGTGCTGCTGCTCGCCACGGGCTACCGCAAGGGCGGGACGGCCGCCGTCTTCTCCGACATCGAACCGAGCTCACGGCCCCTGGTGGACCCCGTCGTGCAGGCCCTGGCCCTTACCGATGTCGTGGTGGGCGCCACGGTCACCGCGCTGCTGCTGGCTCTGGTGATACAGGTCGCCAAACGTCACGGCACGGTGAATCCCGACGAACTGTCGGAGCTGCGCGGATGAACCACCTGCTCCCCCTGGTCGTGGCGCTGCCCCTGCTCGGCGCGGCGGCGCTCGTGGCGGCCGGGCGGCGCCTGCCGCGCCTCGCGGCCGAGCTGACCGGCTGCGCCGTCGCGGCCGCCACGGCGGGGCTCGCCACCGCGCTGTTCCTCAACTCCTCGGCCGGCGCCGTCGAATGGGTCGGCGGCTGGCGGCCCGAGGGCGGCGAGGGCGTGGGCATCGTCCTGGTCGGCGACGGGCCCGGCACCGGCGTCGCCGCCCTCGTCTCCGTCCTCGTCGTCTCCGTCCTGGTCTACTCCTGGCGGTACTTCGACGAGCCCCCGCAGCGCCACGCGGGCTCCTTCCCCGCCCTGGTGCTGCTCTTCCAGGCCGGCATGTGCGGCTTCGCGCTCACCGGCGACCTCTTCAACGCCTTCGTCTTCTTCGAGCTGATGAGCGTCGTGGCGTACGCCCTGACCGGCTACCGCGTCGAGGAGGCGAAGGCCGTCCAGGGGGCGCTCACCTTCGGGGTGCTCAACTCGCTTGGCGCGTACGCCACGCTGACCGGGATCGTGCTGCTGTACGCGCGCACCGGCGAGCTGGGCATGCGGCAGATCGGGCAGCACCTGGACGCACGCGGAGGGCCTGACGCGCTGGTCCTCGCGGGCTTCGCGCTCGTCCTGACGGGGCTCCTGGTCAAGGCGGCGGCGCTGCCGTTCCACTTCTGGCTGCCGGACGCCCACGCGGTGGCGCCCACACCGGTGTGCATGCTGCTCTCCGGCGTCATGGTCGAGCTCGGCGTGTACGGGACGTGGCGGGTGTACGCGACGGTGTTCGCGGGGCCGGGCGGCGTTCCGGCCCCGGACGCCGAACGCGCCCTGGTGGTGCTCGGCGTCCTCACCGCCCTCGTCGGCGCGCTGATGTGCTGGCAGCAGCGGCACATCAAACGGCTCCTCGCGTACTCGACGGTCGCGCACACCGGCCTCTTCCTGGCCGGCGTCGGCCTCCTGAAACCGGAGGCGACGGTCGGGGTGGCCCTGTACGTCCTGGGTCACGCGGGCGTGAAGGCGGCCCTGTTCGCCTGTACCGGCATCCTGCTCGACCGCTACGGCAGCGTGGACGAGCACGAACTGCACGGCCGCGCGCGGGAGTTGCGGGTGGTCGCCGTGCTGTACGCGGTCGGCGCGCTGGCCCTCGCGGGGCTTCCGCCCTTCGGCACGGGCCTCGGCAAATCGATCACGGAGAAGGCGGGGGGCGCGGGGTTCACCGTGCTGTTCGTGGCCGTGTCGGCGCTCACCGGCGGCGCGGTGCTGCGGGTGACGGCGCGGGTGTTCCTCGGGCTCGGGCCACGGCCGTTGGGCGACCCGGGGTACGAGACGGGCGGAGGGGGTGAGGAGCCGGAGACGCGGGGCCGGATCGTCCTGGTACCGGCCACGATGGTCGCGGTGCCCGCCGTACTGCTCGCGGGGGCGCTGGCCGCAGGGCTCGTCCCGGGTGTGGCCTCGGCGGTGGGCCGTTCCTTCGACGCGGGTGCGCCCCACACGCCGCACTGGTCCCTGCCCGGCGTCCTGCTCGGGCTCGCATCGGCCGTGCTGGCCCTCGGCCTCGCGGGCGCGGCGGTGCGCGGACCCGCGCGCCGTGAGCCGTCCCCGTGGACGGCGCCCCTGCGCCGGCTGCACTCCGGCCACATCGGTGACTACGTGGCCTGGCTGCTCGTGGGCACCGCCCTGCTCGGCGGCCTGGCCCTGCCGGGCGTCCTCACCGGCTGACCGGCCCCTTGGCGCCGCTCCCCCGCAACGCACGCACGACGGCCCCTCACGCGCTCTGGGTGCGCGGGAGGGGCCGTCATGACGCGGGGCCTGATCACGCCCGGGTCACATGGGGTCGATGCCACGCCCCTCGGACGCCATCCGGCTCTGCTCCTTGAGGTGCCGCGCCTTCTCCTTCAGACGTTGGCGCTCCTCCGGCTCGGTGGCGCGCTCCGCGGCCTGTTCCAGCTCATCGGCCTTCTGCCGCATCTGGCGGGCGCGGGCACCGAACTCGTCTGCGACGCTCATGATCACTCCTGGACTCGGGTGGGTGGTACAGCTGTGCCCAGCCAAACAGCGCCCCGCCCGCCCCGCATCCCGAACAGTCACACATTGTTACATTTCGGGGCAGAGCGCAGCCATTCGAGTAATTTTCCGCCCGCCTGTCATGACGCCTTGATCGCGGGTAAGCGCTCGCCATGACCACCTTCGCTTCCTCACAGATCCTGGCTTCCGGTTCGACGTCCTGGCTGTTCACCGGTGTGGGCGTCGTCATCGTCGCCGTCCTTCTGGGCACGTTCTGGTTCGGCAGCCGGCGCGCGGCGCGCAAGCCGACGCCTCCGCAGGAGCCGCAGCCCCGCTCGGAGTCCTGGGACACCCCCGATTCCGCGCAGGCGCCGGAGCGTTCAGATCCGCCGAGCCGTCCGTAGGCCCGGCCGCGCGGCGTCCGCCGGCCCGCTCATCCGCCGGCCCGCTGGGAATGGGCCGCCCGGTCGGAGAGGTCACTCAGCCGCAGGGGCCTCGCCGGCGGGTCCGGTACGACCAGCCGCGTCTCGGTCCGCCCCTCGGAGGTGACTCGCAGCAGTTCGCCGGGTTCCATCAGGCGCCAGCTGGGATGCTCGTCCATGGGCTCGCTGGCGACGACACACGCCGGGGCGTCGGCCAGGTCCCCGGACTGCACGCGCAGACGGCCACCGCTGCCACTGTGGTCCAGGTGCCGGACCCCGTGCGGGCCGCCCGGCTCACGCTCCAGTACGTACAGCTCGTGCGTGGCGGGGTAGCGCAGGGCCCACAGCTCGTCCACGGTCGCTAGGACGAAGTTGAGGGAGTACACCGGCAGTTGGGCCGCGGCCCAGCGCGCGGCGCGCTCGATGCCGAGGCCGATGTCTCCCCCGGCGTCCCGGATCTCCCGTGTGATGAGCGCGAAGAACCGCTCGGAGTCCGTCTGACCGCGCACCAGGGACAGATCGGGGCCGAGCCGCGCCTCAAGGGCGGGCAGGTCTTCGATCACCCCGTTGTGCGCGAAGAGACGCCCCTCCTGCTCGAAGGGGTGGGTGTTGGCCTCGCTCAGGTCGCCGGTCGAGGCGAGGCGGATGTGGGCGAGGAAGGTCGCCGAACAGATTTCCCGCGCCTCACGGGCGAAGTCCCGGTCCTGGTACGCCGCGTCCGGTGCCTTGCGGACCTGGGGCGCGCCGTCGGCGTCGAAGTAGCCGAGCCCCGTGCCGTCCGGGTCGCGGTGGCTCTGGACCGAGAGGCTGTCGGGGGCGTCGAGCAGCCAGAAGGTGGCGTGGCTGCGGCGCGGGGCGCTGCTCAGTCCGAACAGACGACACATGCTGACGCCACCTCCGCTCGCGCGGCCGGGACCGGCCCCGTGCGGGCATCGTGCCCGCAGGGGCCGCCGAGCGCAACGCGCGCGGGCCCGGCGGCTCTAGCTGGGGGTGCTGAGGGTGAAGGTGGCCCCGTCGGGGTCGCTCAGGCGGACCCAGGGGCCGGCGGGTGAGATGCCCTCGGCGAGGATCGTCGCACCGTGCCGACGGGCCGTGTCGGCATGGGCGCCGGGGTCCTTGACGGTGAAGTGGGTGTGCCAGTGCGGGCGCAGGCTCGGATCGGGTGCGGCCTCGACCGCCCCCGACGTCAGCCGTGCCACCACATGCCCGCCGTGGCGCAGGACGACCTCGTCGTGCTCGTAGCGCACATCGCAGCAGCCCGGCCGCTCGCACGCCCAGTCCAGGACCTCCCCGTAGAAGATCGCCGCGTCGAAGGCGTCCCTGGTCTGCAACCGCGGCCAGGCCGGCGCCGTGTCGCGCCACGTCTCCCACTGCGACACGAGCGGCCCCTGCCACAGCCCGAACACCGCACCGTCCCGGTCCGCCGCCAGCGCCCCGCGCCCGGTGTGCAACGCGACCGGGCCCACCGCCACCGTGCCCCCGCGCTCACGGATCCGGGACGCGGTCACATCGGCGTCCTCCACCGCGAAGTACGGCGTCCAGGCCACCGCGACCTGGAGCGCGGGGGCCAGCGCGCCGATCCCCGCCACCGGCACCCCGCCCGACGAGGCGATACGGAACTGCTCACCCAGCGCCCCCGAGCGGAACGTCCAGCCGAAGACCGTGCCGTAGAAATCGAGCGCGGCACTCAGGTCCCGCGCCATCAGGCTCACCCAGCACGGCGCCCCGAACACCGGCGCGCCGGAGCCGAGTCGGGCCGTGGAGTCTGTTGATGGGGGCGTCAAGAAGGGCCTCGCTTCCAGGTGTGCGACACACCGCTCATGGTCTTTCCCACTATCGCGCCGAAGCGCCTTGGATGCTTGTCGGCCGCGCGGAGCCGACAAGCATCCAAGGCCCTTCGGCGCCGTCCGGCGTTGTTCGCGCGGCGCGGCACTGATCGGTCCTTCACCAACCCATGACCCGCGCGGGCCCAACGGGTCTCGTGTTGCGGATGCCGCCGTACGGGTCATGCTGGAGGCATCCGCGCTGTGCTCACCTGGCTACTTTTAGTAGCCCTTGCGTGGTTGCGGACGCGGGAGTGGCCGGCGAGCCGCTCCCGCCGACAAGGGAGCCGTAGTGGTAAGCAACGACAGTCCCCGCCAGTACACCTTGAGCCTGCACGCGACGCCGGAGCGCATACCGCAGATCCGGCGCATCGTCGCCGCTCATCTGCGCCACTGGCGATTGGAGAACATCATCCAGCCCGTCAGTCTGGGCGTGTGCGAACTGCTCACCAACGTCCACCGCCATACCCCGGGCGATCAGCCCTGCGTCCTTGAACTGCGGTGGGCCCGTGGGCAGTTCGCGGCGTCCGTGGCCGACAGCGACCCGCGTCTGCCACGCCTGCACGGGCCCCAGCCCTTCGCCGAGCGCGGCCGCGGCCTCGCCCTGGTCGCCCACCTCAGCGACAGCTGGGGCACGCACCCCACCGCCGGCGGCAAAGTCGTGTGGTTCACGCTCACCGCCCAGCCGCAGGCGCTGCGCCCGCTGCGCGCCCTGCCGCCGACGCCGGTCCTGAGCACCACCGTGAGCGTCGCCGAGCTGCCGCCCCGGGAGCCCCGGGCCCCGGCGCGGCCGTCGCTCTCCGACCAGTGGTGCCTCAGTGACGCCTGAGAAGCGGGCGGCGCCGGCGGCTGATGGTCCCAACCCGTCCGGCGCCTGCGTTCCTCCGTACGCGAGGAACGTACAGGCGGACTACCACGGGGCGGGCGGAGGAAACCTCCGCTCTTCCACGGGTCCACCTTCGTGCGGGGAACACGCGCGCGGGGGGAAGGCGTCCCGCGCTCGGCGGGATGCCTTCCCCCTGCGGACGGCGCCGCCCAACCAGGCGCCTCAGGACGCGAGTTGGTCGACCAGGGTCTCGCAGAACGCCTTCAGGTCGTCCGGCTTGCGGCTGGTGATGAGGGTGCTCGGGCTCGACGTGCAGACCTTGACCTGCTCATCGACCCAGGTGCCGCCGGCGTTGGTGATGTCGGTGCGCAGGCTGGGCCACGAGGTGAGGGTGCGGCCGCGCAGCACGTCCGCCTCGACGAGCGTCCACGGTGCGTGACAGATGGCCGCCACCGGCTTGCCCTGGTCGAAGAAGCCCTTGGCGAAGGCGACGGCGTCCTCGTCCATGCGCAGCGCGTCGGGGTTGGCCACGCCGCCGGGCAGTACCAGGGCGTCGTAGTCGTCCGGCCGTGCCTGGCTCACCGTCCGGTCCACCGGGAAGGTGTCGGCCTTGTCCAGGTGGTTGAAGGCCTGGACGTGACCGGAGTCGGTGGAGACCAGCTCCGGTGTGTGGCCCGCCTCCTTCACGGCCTTCCACGGTTCGGTCAGCTCGACCTGCTCGATGCCTTCCGTGGCCACGAGAAATGCCACCTTCATGGTGTCGCTCCTTTTCTGAGTTCACCGCGCGGATCGCGGTGGGGTTCATGTCCTGTCGCGGTACCGGCGCACCGCCCATCCGGCGGCGGCCAGCGCGCCCAGGGCCCCGCCCAGGCTCAGGACGGGGTGCTGGGCCGTCATGACCTGGTACGAACGGGCGTGGGACCGGTCGTCGAAGATGCCGTGGGCGCCGTGGTCGTCGCCCGGCGCCTTGTCGAGGGGCTGCCACAGATTGCCCCGCGAGGTCTCCGGCTTCAGGTCCTTGCGCTGCTGCGAGTCGTATCCGGTCCGGGCCAGATAGCGGTCGAGCAGCGCGGGCACGAAGCGGTTGGCCCAGACGGTGGCGACCGTGGAGGCGCCGACGTAGTACTGCTTGCGGCCGGGGTGGTCGGCGGCGAACACCACGGCCCGCGCGGCGACCTCCGGCTGATAGATGGGCGCCACGGGCTGCGGATGCCCCGAAAGGCGCGACCGTACCCAGGAGAACTGGGGCGTGTTGACCGCGGGCATCTGGACGACCGTGATCCGTACCCGGCTCTTGTTGTGGAGGAGTTCGGTACGCACGGACGAGGTGAACCCGTTCACGGCGTGCTTGGCCCCGCAGTAGGCGGACTGCAACGGGATGGAGCGCTCCCCCAGCGCGGAGCCGACCTGCACGATCGTTCCCCGGTCACGGGGAACCATGCGCGAGAGCGCGGTCTGCGTGCCGTGCACGAACCCGAGGTAGGTCACCTCGGTCACCCGCCGGAACTCGTCGGCGGAGATCTCGTCGAAAGGCGCGAACACCGAGGTGAAGGCGACATTCACCCACACGTCGATCGGTCCGAAGGCCGCTTCGGCGTCTTCGGCGGCCTTCTCGACCTGGTCGGCGTCCGCGACGTCCACGGGGAGCGCGAGGGCGCGCCCGCCGAGCTCCTCGACTTCCGCCGCGGCCGCTTCGAGCCCGGCCTCGCCACGGGCCAGCAGGGCGATCTGCGCGCCGCGCTCGGCGAACATCCGGGCGGTGGCGCGGCCGATGCCGGCGCTCGCTCCGGTGATGACGACGGTCTGGGGCATGGCATTCCTTTCGGGACGCGGCGGCGGTCGTGCGGCTCGGGCCGCCCGGTCAGCCGGAGCGGTGCGGCTCGGCGTCGGCGGTCTTGAAGGTCAGTCCGTGGCCCGGGGCGCCGTCGGCCCCGGGGGTGAGGCGACCGCCCTGGGGGTCCAACGCCCCGTCGAACCACAGGGATTCGATGCGGACGTGGTCGTGGAACCACTCCAGGTGGCGCAGGTTGGGTACGGCGCGGGCGGCCGCGGCGTGCGCGTGCGGGGCGCAGTGACCGGAGATCTCCAGGCCGAAGGCCTCGGCGAGCGCGGCGGCCCGCAGCCAGACGGTGAGGCCGCCGCAGCGCGTGGCGTCCGCCTGGAGGCAGTCCACCGCGCCGGCCCGCAGCATGTGCCCGAAGTAGGCGAGGGTGTAGCCGTATTCACCGGCCGCCACGTCCACGACGGTGCCTGCCCTGACCCGGGCGAGGCCGTCGAGGTCGTCGGACGGGACGGGCTCCTCGAACCAGGTGACGCCGTGATCGTCGAGGAAGCGGGCCATCCGGACGGCCTGTTTGACGGTGTAGGCGCCGTTGGCGTCGACGTACAGCTCGGTGGCGTCGCCGATGGCCGCGCGCGCCTTGGCGATCCGCTCGCGGTCGCGGTGCCCGGCGCTGCCCCAGGACTCCCCGATCTTGATCTTGACGCGGGGAATGCCCTGGTCCTCGGCCCAGTGGCGCAGCTGGCGTTCCTGTTGCCGGTCGTCGTACGTGGTGAAGCCGCCGCTCCCGTACACCGGGACGTGGGGGACGGCCGGGCCGAGCAGGTGCGCCAGCGGGAGGCCGAGCAGGCGGGCCTTGAGGTCCCACAGCGCGATGTCCACGGCGGAGATCGCGCCGGCGACCAGACCCGGGCGGCCGTCGTTGCGCACCGCCCGGGTCATCGCCTCGTTCAGGCCCGGCACGTCCCAGGCGGGGCGGCCGGTGACCACGGACGCCAGATGGCCGCGGACGTACGCCGCGGTCTCCGGCGCCCCGTAGGTGTAGCCGAACCCGGTGGTGGCGCCGGAGCGGGCGTGGACCACGACCAGGGTGGTCCTGTCCCACGCCAGGGTTCCGTCGCCCTCCGGCGCGTCGGTGGCCAGCGTGTAGGCGGCCGCCTCGATCGCGTCGACCGAGGGGGCCGCACCGGCCGGTGCGGATGGGGTCACTCGTCGCCGTCCGGGTGGCGGTGGCGGGTGCCGGGGAGCATTTCCTGGACCTTGGCCTTGAGGCCCTGGCGGATCATCCCGGCGCGGTCGCTGTCGCCCTTGAGGACGGAGGCGGCCGCCGCCTCGATCTGGTCGAGCGAGGCGTGCGGCGGGATCGGCGGCACGGCCGGGTCGGTGCGGAAGTCGATGACGAAGGGGCGGTCGGCGGCGAGCGCCTGACGCCACGCCCCTTCGACCTCGTCCGGCTTCTCCACGCGGACGCCGCCGAGGCCGATGGAGCGCGCGAAGTCGGCGTAGGCGACGTCGGGCAGGGACTGGGACGGCAGGAATTGCGGGGCGCCCGACATGGCGCGCATCTCCCAGGTGACCTGGTTGAGGTCCTGGTTGTTGAGGACCGCGATGACCAGGGTGTGGTTGCTCCACTCCTGCCAGTACTTGCCGGCCGTGATCAGCTCGGCGAGCCCGTTCATCTGCATGGCTCCGTCGCCCACGATGGCGATGGCCGGGCGGTCGGGGTGGGCGAACTTGGCGCCGATCACATACGGCACGCCCGGTCCCATGGTGGCCAGGGTGCCCGAGAGCGAGCCCCGCATGGCGCCGCGCATCCGCAGGTGGCGGGCGTACCAGTTGGCGGCGGAGCCGGAGTCGGCGGCCAGGATCACGTTGTCGGGGAGCAGGGCGTCGAGGGCGTGCACCACGTATTCGGGGTTGATGGGATCGGCGTCGACCGCGGCGCGCCGCTCCATCACCTCCCACCAGCGGGCGGTGTCCTTCTCGATCTTCTTGCGCCACTTGTCGTGCTTCTTGCGCTTGAGGAGCGGGATGAGGCGCCTGAGGGTGCCGGCGGAGTCGCCGACGAGGTTGACCTCGAAGGGGTAGCGCAGGCCGATCATCTGGGGGTCGATGTCGATCTGCACCGCGCGGG
This sequence comes from Streptomyces sp. NPDC006711, assembly GCF_042869775.1. NCBI lineage: Bacteria > Bacillati > Actinomycetota > Actinomycetes > Kitasatosporales > Streptomycetaceae > Streptomyces > Streptomyces sp. NPDC006711. Next base: position 125,105 of record NZ_JBIAGO010000004.1, on the reverse strand, counting down.
CCTGGTCGAGTTCGGGCATGAACTGGGTGTAGGGGAAGCTCGATCCGATGACGAGCAGGGTGTCGCAGTCCTGCATCATCTCGTAGCTCGGCCGGGTGCCGAGCAGGCCGATGGAGCCGGTCACATACGGCAGGTCGTCGGGCAGCGCGTCCTTGCCGAGCAGGGCCTTGGCGACGCCGGCGCCCAGGACGTCGGCGATCTGCTCCACCTCGACGCGGGCATTGCGGGCGCCCTGGCCGATGAGGATGGCGACCTTCTCACCGGCGTTCAGGACCTCGGCGGCCCTGGTGATGTCCTCGTCCGCCGGGACGGGGGCGTAGGAGGCCATGCCGAGGCTGGAGGGCACCATCTTGAAGGCGTGCTGGGGCGGGGAGTAGTCGAGTTCCTGCACGTCGGCGGGGATGATGACGGCGGTCACCGTGCGCTGGGCGCGGGCGACGCGCATCGCGCGGTCGATGACGTTGGGCAGCTGCTCGGGGACCGTGACCATCTCGCAGTAGGCGCTTGCCACGTCCTTGTAGAGGCTCAGCAGGTCGACTTCCTGCTGGTAGGAGCCGCCCATGGCGCTGCGGTTGGTCTGGCCGACGATCGCGACGACGGGCACATGGTCGAGTTTGGCGTCGTAGAGGCCGTTGAGCAGGTGGATGGCGCCCGGCCCCGAGGTGGCGGCGCACACGCCGACCTTGCCGGAGAACTTGGCGTAGCCGACCGCTTCGAAGGCGGCCATCTCCTCGTGCCGCGCCTGGATGAACTGGGGCTTGTTCTCGGCGCGCCCCCAGGCGGCGAGCAGGCCGTTGATGCCGTCACCGGGGTAGGCGAAGACGTGCTCGACGTCCCACTCGCTCAGTCGCTTCAGGACGTAGTCGGAGACTTTGATCGACACGGGGGCTGCCTTTCGCTGTTCGTTCACTGGGTGCTGGGGGTGTGGGGGCAAATGGGCGTAATGGCAAGGGAGTTGGCCACACGGGAGTTGGCCGCACAGGTCACCTGCGGCGTCGGCGGGTCCAGGTGTAGAGGGCGGCCGCGCCGGCGCCGAGGGCGAGGCCCGCCGACGCGGTGGCGAGCCGTGCGTCCCTGGCCGACGGCTCGGGGCGGGCGGCCAGCTTCTCGGGGTGGTCGGCGGGCAGCGGTCCGTCGAGGCCGAGAGCCAGCGCCTCGGCCAGGTGCAGCGCGCGGCGCCCGGTGTTGCCCTGCTCGATCTGGGTGCGGCAGCTGAATCCGTCGGCGACGACCAGGGTGCTGGGGGCGGCGCCTCGGACGGCGGGCAGGACGCCCAGCTCGCCGATCTTCATGGACACGTCGTAATGCCCCTGCTCGAAGCCGAAGTTGCCGGCGAGGCCGCAGCAGCCCTCGTCCAGGACGTCCGCGTCCAGGCCCATGCGGCGCATCAGCTCACGGTCGGCGTCGTCCTTGAGGACGGCGTGCTGGTGGCAGTGGGTCTGTACCAGAGCGGTCCGGGCGAGGGCGGGGGGCCGCCAGTCCTCAGGGGCTCGCTGGAGCAGGAATTCGGCGAAGGTCTTGAACTGCTCGGCCAGACGCCGTACGTCCTGGTCGTCCGGCATCAGTTCCGGCGCGTCGGCGCGGAAGACGGCGGTGCAGGACGGTTCGAGGCCGATGATCGGCGTGCCCGCCTCGGTCCAGGGCCGCAGGACGTCGAGGGTGCGGTGCAGTACGCGGCGAGCGGCGCCGAGCTGCCCGGTGGAGATCCAGGTGAGCCCGCAGCACACGGCCTTGGTGGGGACGGCGACGTGGAACCCGGCGCTCTCCAGGACCCGTACCGCCGACTTGGCGACGTCGGGGTGGAAGTAGGTGGAGAACGTGTCGGGCCACAGGACCACGGTGCGTTCGTCGGCCGGGTCTGGTTCGGGCAGGCCGCGCGCGGTCCACCACTGAAGGAACGACTCCTCGGCGAACGCGGGCGCCTCGCGCTCGGGCGCCACACCCGCGAGCCGTTTGCCGAGCGGGGCGAGGAGCGGCGCGTGCGCGAGGGCGTTGACGACGCGGGGCGCGAGCCGGGTCAGGCGGGCCCACACGGGCAGCCAGCCCATCGTGTAGTGGGCGGCAGGGCGCGGCCGGCCGGCGTAGTGGTGGGCGAGGAATTCGGCCTTGTAGGTGGCCATGTCGACGCCGGTCGGGCAGTCGGACTTGCAGCCCTTGCAGGCCAGGCACAGATCGAGCGCGTCGTTGACGGCGGTGGAGCGCCAGCCGTCGGTCACCGCCGAGTCGGCGTGGCCGTCCAGCATCTCGAACAGCAGCCGCGCGCGGCCGCGTGTGGAGTGCTCCTCCTCGCCGGTGGCCCGGTAGGAGGGACACATGACGCCGCCGGAGTGGGTGCGGCAGTTGCCGATCCCCACGCAGCGCAGGACCGCCCGGTTGAAGGAGCCGTTGTCGTCGGGGAAGGCGAAGTGCGTGTCGAGTTCCCGTGGCCGCCAGCGCGGGCCGAGCCGCAGGTTCTCGTCCGTGCGGTACGGGCTCACGATTTTGCCCGGGTTCATCCGCCCGGTGGGATCGAACAGGGCCTTCATCTCGCCGAAGGCCGCCACCAGCGGTTCACCGAACATCCGGACCAGCAGCTCCCCCCGGCCCTGCCCGTCGCCGTGCTCACCCGACAGCGAACCACCGAAGGAGGCCACCAAGTCGGCCGCGCGGAAGAGGAATTGACGGAAGGCGGCCACCCCTTCGGCGGTCTTCAGGCCGAACGGGATGCGGGTGTGCACACAGCCCTGGCCGAAGTGCCCGTACAGCGACGGGTGGTCGTAGTCGAACTCCTCGAACAGCTTCCTGAGTTCGCGCAGATAGTCGCCCAGGCGCTCGGGCGGCACCGCCGAGTCCTCCCAGCCCTCCCAGGTCTCCCGCTCGTCCGGCGGCCGCGCGGTCACACCGAGCCCGGCCTCGCGGGCCTTCAGCATCTCCTGCTCGCGCGTGGTGTCGTCGGAGAACGCCACCGAGGCGTCCTTCTCGTCCCGCCCGAGCGCCCGCAACAGGTCATGGGCCTGGCCGTCCACCTCGTCCTGGCTGTCGCCGGTGAACTGCACCAGCAGCCAGCTCTCGCCCTCGGGGAAGCTCTCCAGGGATTCGAGGTAGGCGTGCTCCTCGCGCATGAGCTGCGCCATCCGCCCGTCGAGCGCCTCCAGTTGGGAAGGCGAGCTGTGTTCGAGCAGACGCGGCACGTCGTCGGCGGCGGCGCAGATGTCGCTGTAGCCGAGCACGAGGATCGCGTCGCACGGCGGCACGGGTACGAGATCGAGCTCGGCGCGCAGCACCGTCACGAGCGTGCCCTCGCTGCCGACCAGGGCGCGGGCCAGGTCGAAGTCGTTCTCCGGCAGCAGCGAGTCCAGGTTGTAGCCGGAGACCCGGCGGGGGATCTTGGGGTAGCCGCGCCTGACCTCCGCCAGGTTGCGGTCGATGAGGTCCTTGAGCCCCTGGTAGATCTCCGCACGACGGCCGCCCTCGGCGACGATGGCCTCGAACTCCTCGGCCGTGGTGGGGCCGACCCACATCCGGGTGCCGTCATAGGTGAGCACTTCGAGCCGGCGTACGTTGTCGACGGTCTTGCCGTACGCCTGCGCGGACGCGCCGCAGGAGTTGTTCCCGATCATCCCGCCGAGCGCGCAGTGGGTGTGGGTGGAGGGTTTGGGGCCGAACTTCAGCTTGTGGGGCGCTAGTTGACGGTTGAGTTCGTCCAGGACGAGGCCGGGTTCCACCACGCAGGTGCGCCGGTCGGGGTCGACCGAGACCAAGGCGTCGCAGTACTTGGTCCAGTCGATGACGACCGCCGTATTGGTGCACTGCCCTGCCAGGCTCGTGCCGCCGCCGCGCGACAGGACGGGAGCGCCGAACTCCGCGCACACCGCCACCGCCTCGACGGCGGCGTCCACCGAGCGGGGCACGACCACGCCGATCGGGACCTGGCGGTAGTTGGAGCCGTCGGTGCTGTAGGCGCCACGACTGCCCGCGTCGAACCGCACCTCGCCGTCGACCCGCTCACGCAGAGCCCGCTCAAGACCCGCGCCGTCCAGCTCCGCGTCCTCTCCTCGCGCGTCCAGTTCACGGCCGGCCGAAGCGGGGCTGTCGGGCATGTGCATCACTCCAGTCCTCGTCTTCGGCCGTCGCTCCCCCCGCGCCCGGCGAGTACCCGTGAGCGGGGTGCCCACACCCTCCCTACGGCTACCGGACGCCGGTCGCCCCCGCCACTCGGCCGGCCGCCGCCGCTCGCGCGTGCGGGGGCCCGGCGCCCCGCCTAGGGTGGCAGGGGACGGGGTCCCCAGTGCCGGACGAACTCGCGGCCCCGGGACGGTTTTCCCGGGCCCACTTCGGCCACCCGGAGAGGGACGCGTCGCGTCCCGCACCCGTGAGGAGTCCCCATGACGGAATACGGCTACTTCCTGTCCAGCGAGGAACACACGCCCGCCGAGCTGGTGGAGCAGGCCCGAATGGCGGAGCAGGCCGGGTTCACCTCGCTGTGGATCTCCGACCACTACCACCCGTGGAACGGCGAACAGGGGCAGAGCCCGTTCGTCTGGTCGGTGATCGGTGCGCTGTCCCAGGCGGTCTCCCTCCCGGTGGAGACCGCCGTGACGTGCCCCATCGTCCGGATGCACCCCGCCGTCGTCGCCCAGGCCGCGGCCACGAGCGCCGTACAGCTGGGAGGGCGCTTCCGGCTCGGGATCGGCAGCGGGGAGGCCCTGAACGAGCACATCCTGGGCGACCCCTGGCCGGAGGCCGCCGTCCGCCTGGAGATGATGGAGGAAGCCGTCCGGGTGATGCGTCAGCTCTTCACCGGCGAGCAGGTCAGCCACCACGGCAAGCACTACACGGTGGAGAACGCGCGGCTCTACACCGTGCCCGACGAGCCCGTTCCCATCGACGTGTCCGCCTTCGGGCCGCTCGCCGCCGAGGTTGCGGGACGGATCGGGGACGGTTTCATCACGATGGCGCCCGACGCCTCCGCCATCGAGCGCTTCCGGCGCAGCGGGGGCGGCAGCAAACCGGTGATGGCCGGGCTCAAGGTCTGCTGGAGCACCGACGAGGAGGAGGCGCTGCGCACCGCGCACCGCCTGTGGCCCAACGAGCAGCTGCCGGGCGAGCTGGCCCAGATCCTGCCCACCCCGGCCCACTTCGAGCAGGCATCCGAACTCGTCACCACCGACCGCGTACGCGAGAACGTCACATGCGGACCTGATCCGGACGCTCATGTCGCGGCGGTCAAGGGGTATGTGGATGCCGGGTTCGACACCGTCTACATCAACCAGATCGGCAAGGACCAGCAGGGCTTCTTCGACTTCTACCGCACCAAGGTGCTGCCCCGGCTCGGCTGAGCGGGACCAGAAGCGACGCGGCCCGCACAAGGACGCACAAGGACAGCGACGCACCGACCACGGGAGTGACATGACCCGCCCGCACCAGCACGACACCGGCTCCGCCCCGTCCCACCCCGACAGCGCGATCGGCGAAGTCCTCAAGGAGTTCGAGGACGCGCAGACGCGTGACCCCAAGGAGGCGGGACGCAAGGACGCCCACGACGGCGAGGCGGGGGACGCGCTGACGCCGAACGAGCACGCGCAGGAAGAGGCGTCCGACCGCTGAGGCGCGGCGCCGCACCGCGAAAGGACGCCTGCCGGGGCTCTGGTCCTCGGCAGGCGTCCTTTCGCGGTATGCCCTGCTGTTGGGGAGGCGCGGCCGCCGTTGTTGGGGTGGGCGCCGCCTTCCTCAGCCCTGGCGTTCCATCTGGGCGAAGATGCTCGTGTCCAACTGGGAGAGGAGTTCGGCGGGGTCGCGGTAGACGGCCGCCGCGCCCGCTTCTTCGAGGTCCGCGCGGGGAATTCCCCCGGCGAGCAGCGCCACGGCGCGCACGCCCGCGGCCGATGCCGCCTTCATGTCCCAGATCGTGTCCCCCACGAACACCGCGTCCGAGGACGTGGCCTCGGCCAGCTCAAGGGCCCGCTCGACGGGGTCCGGGGCGGGTTTGCCCTCACTGACGTCGTCCGCGCTGGCCACGCCCGCGATGACGTCGTCGGCGTCGATGGCGCGGCGCAGGGCCTTCAGTTCGGGCCCGCCCGCCGATGTGGCCAGGACGATGCGCCAGCCCCGCCCGGCGAGCTCGCGCAGCAGCCGGCGCGCCCCGTCGAGGGCGGGCAGGCGCTCGAAGTAGGTGCCGTACAGGGTGGTGTGCGCGGCGTTCAGCGTCTCGTCCTGGTCCCGGTCGCGGTCCTCGCCGAGCAGATGCCCGATGAGGTCGTCGGAGCCGAGCCCGACCGCCCGGTGGATGTCACGCATCGTCACGTCGTGCCCCGCCTGGCGGAACGCTTCCCACCAGGTGACCACGTGCAGATGGTTGGTGTCGACGAGAGTGCCGTCGACGTCGAACAGCGCCGCACGTGCCATGCGTCTTGCCTTTCGTTACGTGCCCGGGTTGGTCCCGCTCCCCTGCCGATCATGCCGTGTGTCCCGGCCCGCGACATCCGCGGACCGGGAAACGGTTCATGCCGCGCGCCGCTGCCCCGGTAGGTCCTCGGACGCACGCCGCGTGTCCGGCTCGGACGCCTCGTCCTCCGCCAGATCCGGCACGGCGGCCAAATGGCGGCCCCGTGGCGCCTCGGCCGGCTCGTCCCCGCCCAGCAGGAACTCTTCGTATCTGCCGAGCCCCAGGACGGCCATCAACAGCAGGATGGGCAGGAAGACGGCTATGAGGACCACGGCAACTCCTCGTACGGGAGACGGGTCTGCCCGGACCGGGTTGCCCGGAACGCGCGATTGAAACCTGCCGGGCGCAAGTCGTTCCCAGGGCGCATCCTGGCCGCGTACGCCCCGCGACAGCGGGTACTCGGCGAGCCGTCGGCGGCGGTCCTTGCGCGGACGGAGGTTTTGGCCGCAGCAGATCGGCAAAGGGTGGAATATGGTGCAAATCGGCTACACAATGATGACCGAGCAAGCAGGCCCCCGCGCCCTCGTCGAAGACGTGGTCGCGGCCGAGCGTGCGGGCTTCGACTTCTCCGTCACCTCCGACCACTACTTCCCGTGGCTGGAGTCGCAGGGACACGCGCCCTACGCGTGGAGCGTCCTGGGCGCGGCGGCGCAGGCGACGAGCCGGATCCCGCTCATGACCTACGTGACCTGTCCGACGGTCCGTTACCACCCGGCGGTCGTCGCCCAGAAGGCCGCCACGATGCAGTTGCTGTCGGAGGGCCGCTTCCGCCTCGGCCTGGGCTCCGGCGAAAACCTCAACGAGCATGTCACGGGCGCCGGTTGGCCCTCGCCGCAGGTGCGCATCGGGATGCTCGAAGAGGCCGTCGAAATCATCAGGGACCTGTTCACCGGCGAGACCGTCAACCATCAGGGCACGTACTTCGACGTGTCCAACGCGCGCCTGTGGGACATCCCGGACGAGCTGCCGCCGATCGGCGTCGCGGTCTCGGGCGAGCGGTCCTGCGCGCTGGCGGGGCGCCTCGCCGACCTGGTGATCGCCACCGAGCCCAAGAAGAAGCTGATCGACGCCTTCAACCGGCACGGCGGCCAGGGCAAGCCCCGGGTCGGGCAGTTGCCCGTCTGCTTCGACACCGACCGGGACGCGGCGATCGCCCGCGCCCACGACCAGTTCCGCTGGGCGATGGGCGGCTGGCCGGTGAACTCCGAACTCCCGGGCCCCTCGGGCTTCGCGGGCGCGACGAGCTTCGTGACCCGTGACGACGTCGCGGACGCGATCCCGTGCGGCGACGACGTCTCGGCCTTCGTCGAGGCCGTACGCCCCTACGTCGAGGCCGGGTTCACGGAGGTCGCGCTCGTCCAGGTGGGCGGCGACCACCAGCGCCCGTTCATCGAATGGGCCGAGCAGAAGCTGCTTCCCGCGCTGCGCGAACTCTGACCGAGGACGACACCCGTAACGACGACACCCGAGGAGACCCATGCCCATCGCGACGTACTGCCTCGTGGCCCTTGACTGTCCCGATCCCCAGGCGCTGGCCGCCTTCTACGCGGCGGTGCTCGGCGGCGAGGTGAAGAACGACAACGAGGACTGGTACGACCTGTACGCCCCCGGCGGCCACCGCGTCTCCTTCCAGCGGGCGCCGGGTCTCACGCCACCGGAATGGCCGCGCGGGGACCGCAACTCCCAGCAGCTGCACCTGGACTTCACCGTCCAGGACATGGAGGCGGCCGAGCAGCAGGTCCTCTCCCTCGGCGCCACCCCGCTCGATCTCGACGACCGCGGCGGCGAGCGCGGTTTCCGCGTGTACGCGGACCCGGCGGGCCACCCCTTCTGCCTGTGCCGGGCGTGACGCCCCACCCATCCCGCCGAAGCGGGCGCGCGGCCCGCCCGGGGCCCGCTCCTCCCACCGTCCTGTCCGGGCGCCAGCCCACTGAGCCAGAAGCACGGAGAACAACGTGAACGACACCTCCACCCCGGCCTCCCCCGACTCCCCCGACCTCGTACAGGTCATGCTCGCGGAGTGCTCCGCGGCCGACGCGGACGCGGTCTTCGAGGTCCTTGGCGCCCACTTCACCTCCGACCGCGCGGGCGTCGTGCCCCACCGCGACGAGGGGCCGCAGCCGGCCGCGTGGACCGGAAGCTTCTGTGTCGACCACGCTCCCGAGCAGGTGGCGGGGGTCCTTCTGTCCGGACCCGTCACCGCCGAGTTGCAGGGCGGCCCGGTGGCGGTCGAGCGGCTGCGCCGCACGCTGGCCGCGGCCTTCGCGGTCGAGGCGGCGGGCAGCGCGGCGGGCGACCAGGAGGTCGACGTCCAGCTCCGGCTCACGAACGCCTAGGGGGTGTCTGGTGGATCAGGGTCGGTCAGGGCGCGGCGTCTGGTGCGGTGCATCGCAAGGCGCCGGAGCGTCTCGATAGCGGAGCTATCGGGGCGATTCGGCAACGCCGCGAGGTGCCGTGCCAGACGCCGCGCCCCCGGCCATGGTCCACCAGACACCCCCTAGCCGCCACCGTCACCCCAGGACCGGCGCCGGGTTCGCCGAGGTTCGCCGCGTTCGAACAGGTCCCTTTCGGGCGCGCGGACCTACTCTGGTACAAGGAGCGGCAACCCTTCCACGAGAGCGGAGGACATCATGATCGTCCTCGGAGTCATCCTGCTGGTCGTCGGCTTCGTGGCCGGCATATCCATCCTGTGGACCATCGGCGTCATCCTCGTCGTCCTCGGCGTCATCCTGTGGATCCTGGGATCCGTGGGTCACGCGGTCGGCGGCCGGCGGCACTACTGGTAACGGCCCCAGGCGGATGCACGGGCGGATGTACTCCGTCCGCCGCACGAGAAGCGCCCCGGGGACCGTGTCCGCCTGGCAGCGGCACGGTCCCCGGCGCGCGCGTCACAGGCCGATGACGACCAGGGCCGTGTCGTCGGTGGCGCCGCCGACCGGGATCAGATCGGCCAGGACGGCGTCCGCGAGCGCTTCGGGACCGGCCCCGTGGTGGCGGGTGAGGGAACCGGCCAGCCGCTGGAGGCCGGTGTCGATGTCCTCGTCGCGGCGCTCGATGAGCCCGTCGGTGTACAGGACCAGGCTGGACCCCGCCGTGAAGGGGATCGTGGCCTGCGGCCGGGCGACCGGTTCCGGACGGGCGCCGAGCGGCGGGTCCGTCGCGGCGTCCAGGAAGCGCACGGCGGCGTCCGGACGCACCAGCGCGGCGGGCGGGTGTCCGGCGCTGCTGTAGGTCAGCGTGTGGCTGCTCCAGTCGATGACCGCCTGGAAGACGGTGGCGGACTCGGCGCCGTCCACCGAGCGGGCGTACAGACTGAGGACGTCCAGGGCGCGCGCGGGCCCCTCGGCGACCAGGGACGCGGCGCTCAGGGCGCTGCGCAGCTGCCCCATCACCCCGGCGGCGGCCAGGCCGTGCCCGACCACGTCGCCGACGGCGACGGCGAGCCGGTCGCCGGGCAGCTCCGCCAGGTCGTACCAGTCCCCGCACACGTTCAGGGCGCCGACGGCGGGCCGGTAGCGCACGGCCGCGGTGCGCTGTCCCAGCGGGCGGGGCACGGGCAGCATGGCGGCCTGAAGGGAGAGAGCGATCTCGTGTTCCCGGGAGTGGGCCTGGCGCAGCCGCTCGTTGACCTCTTGCAGTTCCCTGGCCCGGTTGTACAGTTCGGCCTCCAGGCCCCTGGCCCGGTCGCCGTCACCGGCGGCGCCGGCTCCGCCACGGGCACGGATGAGTTCGGTGACCTCTTCCACCCGGTGCAGGATCAGGACCACTTCGCCGTCCGGGCCGCGGATGGGGGTGTTGACCGGGCTGAAGTACCGCTCCTCCCACACCCCGGGCCGGGTGGGGTCCTCCACGTCGTAGCGTTGCAGCGCCATGGTGTCGCGCTCGCCGGTGGCCGCGACCCGGCGCAGCGAGGCGCCCAGGTTGCGCATGCCGCTGGCGCCCGGGTCGTCGGGGTTGTCGGGAAAGACGTCGAAGAGGTAGTGCCCGACCAGCTGCTCGCGGGTCCGGCCCGTCATCGTGGTGAACGCCCTGTTCACATCGGCGTACACGAGGTCGGTGGTCAGCAGGGCCACCGGGGCGGGCAGGGCCCGGAACACCGCCTCGTAGTGGATGCCGGACCCGTTCACCTTGCACCTGCCCGCGCGACGCCGCCTGGATCTCGTGCCTTTCACGATAGGCGGCATCGGCCCGCCGGGCTTGCCGGACGGGCCTGCCACGGCCGTCGTCAGCGGAACTCGGCCGTGTGCTCCAGGGCCCACCGCGCGAAGGTCCCGGCCGGGCGGCCGGCAAGACGCTCCACGTGATCGGTGACGCGGCGCGAGGCGGGTCGCCGCTCGGAGGCGGCGACCAGTGCCTCCACCAACGGCTCGGGGCGGCCGTCCGCGAGCATCCGCGATCGCGCGAGGCCGGGGGCGAGTGCCACGAAGCGCAGATCACGCCCGAGCGCCGCGCCGAGACGCGCCACCTGCCCGGCCCGCCCCAGCACCTCGGGGCCGGTCAACACGTGGGGCCCGGCGCCCAGTCGACCGCGATCGTCGAGCAGGACGGCCACGGCGGCGTCCGCGACGTCGCGCTCGTCGACGACGGCCGTGGGGGCCATGTCCGGGCCCGAGACGACATCGCCCGCCCGTACCTGTGACGCCCAGCCACGGGCGTTGGAGGCCAGCGTGTCACTCCGCAGCACCACGGGGCGCAGCCCTGCGTCATGCAGCAGGGCTTCTATCTCCGCGTGCACCCGCACGATGGGATCGCTCTGCTCAGCGGCTTCGTCGTCCACCGCAGAGGACGACAGATAAACGACGCGCGGCGCCGCCGCGGCGAGTTCCGCGATCAGGGCGTGGGCGGGTGCGGATGTGAGCAGCGGCCAGATGACGAAGACGGCGTCGATGCCCACCAGCGCCCGGCGCACCGCGCCGGGATCGGTGAGGTCACCGGCCACCCACTCGGCTCCCGGGCGCGCGGCGCCCCGCTCACGCGTGAGGCAGCGTACGCGCGCGCCCCGCACGGCGAGGCGGGCGACGATCTCCCGGCCGAGGTTGCCGGTCGCGCCGGTGACCAGGATGGATGGGCTGTGCGGGGAGGCCGTGGGCCCCTCGGTGTCAGGCATGATCGAGACGTTAGGGGTTCAGGTCGACATGAAGGCAAGGCGCTTACGGTGAGAACGATCGGGGATGTGGCGACGGAACTCGGCGTGGAGCCGCATGTGCTGCGGCACTGGGAACAAGTGGGAGCACTCACCGTGCGCCGCGACGGCAACGGCTACCGCGTGTACGACGAGAGCGCGCTGGACGCGGCGCGTACGGTCTTGAAGCTGCGCCGGGTCGGTCTCTCCCTGCCCGAGGTCACCGCCGCCATGGCGCCGACGAAGGCGGCGGCGCAGGCGGTCGTCAGGGCGAAAATGGCAGCGCTCGAGGAGGAAATCGCCCACCGTCGGCAGGCGATCACGTTCCTTCGGCACGCCGCCGAGTGCCGGCACCGCTATCTCGACGAGTGTCCGGACTGCGCGGCCTTCGTCCGCGACGCGTGAGCCGCAGTGCCGTGCAGCGCGCCGGCCGGCAGCGGCGGCGGGGCCGGCTCGCGGGTATGACGCGAAGCGCCCGCGCTTCCCATCGCCGGGGTGCGGCGGTGGGAAGCGCGGGCGTCGGTCGTTCAGGGGCGTCCGGTCAGAGCACCGGGACCGGGTAGGTCGGGTACTCCACCCCGGAGACGTGCTGGACGACGCGGATGACCTGGCAGGAGTAGCCGAACTCGTTGTCGTACCAGAGGTAGAGGATCGCGTTGTCGCCGTCGACCTTGGTCGCCCCGGCGTCGACGATCGAGGAGTGGCGCGAGCCGACGAAGTCCATGGAGACGGCGTCGGGAGCGGTCGTGAAGTCGATCTGGCGCTTCAGCGGGGAGTGCAGGGAAACGTCGCGCAGGTGGTCAAGGACCTCCTCGCGGGTGGTCTCGCGGCCCAGGCGCAGGCTGAGGATGGCGATCGACACGTCCGGCACGGGCACGCGGATCGAGCTGCCGGTGATGGGCGCCTTGAGGTCGGGCAGCGCCTTGGCGACGGCCGACGCGGCGCCGGTCTCGGTGATGACCATGTTCAGCGGCGCGGAGCGGCCCCTGCGGTCGGCCTTGTGGTAGTTGTCCAGGAGGTTCTGGTCGTTGGTGAAGGAGTGGACGGTCTCCACGTGGCCGCGCAGCACGCCGTACTCGTCGGCCATGGCCTTCAGCGGCGGCACGATCGCGTTGGTGGTGCAGGAGGCGCAGGACAGGATCTGCTCGTCCGGCTTGATGGTGTCGTGGTTGACGCCGTGGACGATGTTGGGGACGTCGCCCTTGCCCGGGGCGGTCAGGACCACCTTGTCGATGCCGGGGCGCAGGTGGTTCGAAAGTCCCTCGCGGTCGCGCCACTTGCCCGTGTTGTCGATGAGGATGGCGTCCTTGATGCCGTACGCCGTGTAGTCGACCTCGGACGGGTCGTTCGCGTAGATCACCTTGATGGTGTTGCCGTTGGCGACGATCGTGTTCGTCGCCTCGTCCACCGTGATGGTGCCCTGGAACTGGCCGTGGATGGAGTCGCGGCGCAGCAGCGAGGCCCGCTTGACCAGGTCCGCGTCGCCGCCTCCCCGCACCACGATGGCGCGCAGGCGCAGGCCGTTGCCCGAGCCGGACTTCTCGATGAGCAGGCGGGCGACGAGGCGGCCGATGCGGCCGAAGCCGTACAGGACGACATCGCGGCCGGCCCGGCGCTCGATCTTGTTCTCGCCGGTGGCGCCGGTGACGGCGTCCGCGGTGAACTCCTCGATGGACAAGCCGCGGTCGTCCGCCTTGTAGGTGGCGGCGAGCATGCCGATGTCGATCTGGGAGGGACCGAGGTCGAGGGTCGTCAGAGCCTGGAGGAACGGCAGCGTCTCGGTGACCGAAAGCTCCTCGCCGGCTATCTGGCGGGCGAATCGGTGGGTCTTCAGAATGCTGACCACCGACTTGTTCACCAAGGAACGGCTGTGCAGCAGGATCGTGACGTCCCGCTCCCGGTGCAGCTTGCCGATGATGGGGATCATCGACTCCGCGATCTCCTCGCGGTTCTTCCAGTTGGTGAACGAGTCGTCATTGACAGTCACGGAAGTTCATCTTTCGAGCTAGGCGGCGCTCATATGCTAACCCCCTGCCCTTTTGATCGTTCAAGCGGTGTCCCCGCGAACGGGGCGGCCTTGTCGGCGGGGGCCCGGTCCCCGCGCGGGGACCGGGCGCGGGCGTCTAGCCGAGGGTCCAGCGCTGGAGCGCGGAGCCGGTGTCGGGCTGCTGGGTGACGAGCGCCCCGTCGGTCGTGGCTGCCGTGGTGAGGAGCAGCCCGCTGGCCTTGGACGCGACCGTGTAGCGGCCGTCGGCCGTGGCGGTCACCGACCAGTGCTGGTTGGCGCCGCCGGTGCAGGGCCACTGGATCACCTCGGCCCCGGCGGCGCGGGAGCTCGCGGTGACGTCGGCGCAGAGCTTGGATTCGCCGTTGACGATCTGGTAGCTGCCGTCGGGCTGCCGGGTGAAGACCCAGTTCTGGTTGGCTCCCGCGTTGGGGCTCCAGGTGATGAGCTGGGCGCCCTGTTCCGTCGAGTGGCCCGGGTCGTCGAGCGCCTTGCCCGAGGCCGTGAGGGTGTGGGTGCCGTCGAGGGATCCCCCGCTCGCCGGACCGGTCGGGGTGAGGCCGAGGGTCTGCTCCGCGGCGGTGCGCGAGCCGCCGACCGCGCTGCCGGTGGTGTCGCTCCAGCTGCGGACCGGGGTGGTCTCGGCGAGCCGGCCGGGCCGCGCCGAAAGGCCGAGCACGAGCCCGCTGTAGCGGTTGACCAGGCGGTAGGAGCCGGTGGAGGTGACGGGCACGACGAACCACTGCTGGCCGACCGTGGGCCCGCCCGCCCCGGCGGCCGCCAGCACCGGCTTCGCGCCCCACGCGCGCCCGGACTTGGGGGTGGTGGGAACGCCGAGGAGCTTGCCGGTGGAGGCGGCGGCGATGCGGTACGAGCCGTCGCCGTTGGAGGTGAACACCCACGGCTGAAGGGCCGACCGGGTGGCCGCCGGGTCGGAGGTGACCGAGACGCCGTCGGCCGCCTGGGCCAGGACCCGGCCGTCCCCGCTCGCGATCCGGTAGGCCTTGGTGACGTCGACCGGGGGCGCGGCGGGCGCGGACGAGCCCACCGTGATGTCCACGTACTCGCCGTCGGCGCCACCCTGGCAGTCGATGGAGCAGTACGACCTGAAGGTCTTGCCGACGATGGTGGAGCTGGTGCGGTTGGCGCCGTCGAGGAACCAGCGGTACCAGGAGTTGTTGGTGTAGCCGCCGGTGTCCCCTATGAGGTGCCATTTCTGGCTGGTGAGGTCGTCGGTGGCGTAGATGCGCTGCGGCGCCGTCCCGTTGACCGCCTCGGGCTCGCCGATGTAGAGGCCCAGGTAGGCGTTGTAGGTGATGTTCATGACGAACAGCGGTGATTTCGGCGGCAGTTGACCGGCCGCGATCTGCTGGGCCACCGTGCCGGCGTGGGAGGGGTCGTAGTCGCCGGCCACCGGGGTGTACCCCGTGGAGCTCGCGCCGTCGACCGGCACCATGTTGCTCTCCAGGCCGCCCACGCCCGGCTGCGACCAGTGCCCGTCGTACCACTTCTGCCAGGAGCCACGTGCCATCTTCGAGGAGATCGGCGCGCGGGCGACGTGCGCCAGACTGTCCTGCCAGTTGCCGCCCTTGGCGACGACGCGCGACCCGTAGTAGACGTAGAAGTAACCCGAAGCGGTGTCGACGAAGAGCCGTTGGTCGCCGTCGCCATAGGAGTACGTCTCGTGCGGGAACTGCGTGGTGTCGCCGCGCTGAGTGCTGTACGGCGAGGTGATGGCGTGGTCCTTGATGGTCCAGGTGCGGCCCTGGTCCTTGGAGAGCGCGTAGTCGATCGCGTCGAAGTGGATGCCGTCGGAGAACGGCGCCGGCGTGAACTCGTTGTGGACGAGCCCGTACCAGTCCCCTGTGTCCGGGTCGACCCACACGCCGGAGAGGTCGCAGTAGTTCTTCTGCGAGTAGCCCGCGTTGCCGACCGCGTACGTGGCCTCACGGCCGGTGGGGCTGTTGTCGCAGCGCCAGGTCGTGTCGTTGTTCTTGTCGGCGGGGTTGGCCGGGTTCACGGCGTCACTGATCGCGCTCGACCGCGCGGCGCCGTCCATGTCGGTGCCGGTGAAGAAGTCCCAGTACCGGGGGTCCTTCGCGCCGTACAGGGCGGCGGACTGCTGGAAGTAGAAGGTGCCGTCCTTGTCGACGTAGACCGAGGCGGGCGTGTCCGTCGGGTGCGTGTACGGCACGGGTGTCCCGACGCTGACGCTGTACGTGACGTCGTGGGGGACGCTGTGCTTGACGTCGTGGGGCGCGGCGGCGGCCGGCGGCGCCACCGAGCCGGCCAGCGCCAGGGCGGCGGCGCCGAGGGCCGCGGCCACTGCTCTGAAGGTGGGGGAGGACACGGGCGCTCCTTCTGTGACGGCCCACGGGTGTGGGGGTGGGGAACGGCGCGCGCCGACGGCCTGGCCGCCCGCGTGCTGCGCAGTCTGTGCACCGCGGCGGCCACCGTCCACGGACATCCGTCGGCCGGGCTTGGACTTTTGTCGCCCGGGCGCGGCCCGGCGCCGCAGACGTCCGCCCCCGCCCGCCGCTTGAATATGCCAAATACGTGCGCTACTGAGCCACGGGCCGGAATACCTGGCCGAAAACTGACTCGCGACCCACGGATTCACATCCCCGCATCCCCTTACTAAAAGGCACGGAACCAGATATTCCGGACGATGAGTTTCGAGGCGCCTAAAGGATGAGTAAGGTGTGGGTCGCTGTCGGTGAACCCGCACATGACCTCGGGCCCGGCTGAATTCCGCATGCGGGGATTCGTAGGCGCGGGGTGTCGTCCGCGGGGACACAGGGAGAGGATCGTGGCTGCCGGCTCGTTCGAGGGACACTACGTGTGGCATCCGGCGGCCGACGATCGCGAGCTGGCACGGGCGTGCACCGATGTGCGGGCCGGCCGCTACCTGGGCGCCCACAACGTCCTCCAAGAGGCGCGCGGGGACCACGAGTTGCGCGCGCACCGCTCCTTGGTGCTGGCCTCCGAGGCGGCCGACTCCGACCTGGCGGAGCGCTGGCTGACCGAGGAACCCGGCCCGGAGGCCGCCCTGTTGGCGGCGCGGGTGGCGATGATCCGCGCGCTGCGCTCGGCCGACGCGAGGGACGCCCGCGCCGACGCGCTGCTGCGCATGGCGCAGGCGGCCTGTGTGCGGGCGGCGCGGCTGCTGCCCCAGGACCCCACGCCCTGGGTGGCCCAACTCGCCCTGGCCCGCATCGACGGCCCCCGCGACGCGGCGCCCAGAGGACTCCTGACGGCGCCGCCCGGGCCCTGGCAGCTGTTCGCCCATGTGCTGCGGCTCGACCCCTGGCACCGCGAGGCCCACCACCGCTTCCTGGCGTGCTTCTTCACCCGCAACGGCGGTTCGGCGAGCGCCCGTTGGGATGTCGCCTCCTTCCTCAGCCACCGGGCGCCCGCCACCTCGGCGCTGCGCCTGCTGCCGCTCGTCGCGCTGGTCGAGGACTACGATCCGAGCGCGCTGCTGGCCGACCGCACCTGGCAACAGCCGCAATGGGCCTCCACGGCGCTCGGGATTTACCACAACTGGTTTCCCCAGGCGGCCCGTTATCGGTTCACGCCCGTTCTTGACCTCGCCTATCTGGCACACGCCCTGTTCATGGCGAAGCGGGAATTCGAGGCGCGGGAAGTCCTGACGGCCATGGGCCCCTACGCCTCGCGCATGCCCTGGAGCGTGTTCGGCGATCCCGGGGAGCAGCTGAACCGGGCCCGCAAGTCCTGCGGGCTGCCGACCCCCGCACCCACCTGACCTCGGCCTCTGTGAACGGCCCGCCCGCGAGCACGCTTCTTTTCACCCCAAGGAAAGGTTGCCCCTGTGTCCGAGCAGACGTCCACCACCCGCTCGTCGAGCAGACCGGCGGAAACATCCGCCACCTTCGACGACGACGCCACGCTCCATGCGATGGGATATCCACGGAAACTCACCCGTAGATTTCACGCGTTCGACAATTTCGCCATATCCTTCACCATCATCAACATTATCTCCGGCATCTTCTCCGCCTTCGGATTCGGAATGGGGGCGGGCGGCCCCCGGATTCTGGTCTTCGGCTGGATCGGCGTCTCGGTGATGGTGCTGTTCGTGGGCGCGGCGATGGGTGAGATCGCGTCCGCCTACCCCACCAGCGGCGCCCTGTACTTCTCGGCGGGCAAGCTCGCCAAGCGGCACCGTGGGGCCTGGTCCTGGTACACGGGATGGCTGAACTTCGTCGGCCAAGTAGGCGGCACGGCCGCCACCAACTACGCCGCCGCCACCTTCATCCAGGCCTTCGTCTCCATGCAATGGCCGTCCTACGAGGGGACGCCGCAGCAGACGGTCGGCATCGCCACGGCGATCCTGCTGATCCAGGCGCTGGCCAACACCTACACCGTGCAGCTGGTCGCCGTGGTGAACCGGATCTCCGTGTGGTGGCTCCTGATCGGCATGGTGGTCATCGTCGTCGCCCTGACCGTGAAGCCCGGATCGCACCAGCCGGTCTCGTTCGCGACGCACTTCGTCAACAGCACCGGCTTCGACAACGGTCTGTACGCCGCGATGCTCGGCCTGCTCGTCACCAGCTGGACGTTCACCGGCTTCGACGGCAGCTTCCACATGTCCGAGGAGACGGTGAAGGCCACCGTCAACACGCCCAAGGGCATCATGCGCGCCATCCTCTACTCGGCGCTCGCCGGCCTCGTCCTCATGCTCGCCCTGGTGTACTCGATCCGTGACTACGCGAGCGAGATCGCCGCGTCGGCGCCGCCGGTGCAGATCCTCGTCGACGCGCTCGGCCTCGGCATGGCCAAGCTGCTCCTGCTGATCGTCATCGGCGCCATGCTGTTCTGCGGGCTCGCCAACATGACCAGCAACACCCGGCAGATCTTCGCCTTCTCGCGGGACGGCGCGATGCCGGGCTCGCGCTGGTGGCACTCGGTCTCGCTGCGTACGCGTACGCCCGTGAAGGCGGTGTGGCTCGCGGCCGCGTGCGCCCTGGTCCTGATCATCCCGGGCTGGTGGTCGCACACGGCGTTCACGGCCATCGTCAGCGTCAACGTGGTGGGCCTGTACCTGGCGTACGGCGTGCCCATCTTCCTGCGGCTGCGCCTGAAGGACTTCGAGCCGGGCCCCTGGAACCTGGGCCGCTACGGCAGGCCGGTGGCGGCGGTCGCCGTGGTGTGGATCGTGCTCAGCAGCGTCCTGTTCATGCTGCCCCAGGTCTCCCCCATCACCGCGGACTCCTTCAACTACGCGCCGATCGCGCTCGGCGTGGTGCTGCTCATCGCCACCATCTGGTGGTTCGCCACCGCGCGCCGGCGCTTCCAGGGGCCGGTCAGCTACGGCAGCCCCGACGAGGTGGCGGCGATGGACCTCATCTGAGGACACCGCCCGGGGCCGGGGGCGACGCGGGGTGCGGTTCCTCATCCGCTCGCGGCTGCCGCGAGCCGTCGCTCCAAGGGGGTGCGAAAGCTCGGTTTGACGCGCACGTCGGCGAAGAACGCCGTCAGCCGGGCCGCCTCCGCCGCGATCGCCTCGCGCGCCTCGCGGCCCACCCCTTGGCGCGTCAGGAGTTCCGTGACGATCTCGCCGTCGGGACGCTGGGCCCAGCCGCCCACGACACGGCCGTTCCACCACACGCTGGGCCCGATGTTGCCATTGGTGTCGAAGAGCTGGGACGTGTACGCGGCGTCGAGGTACCAGTCGCGGCCGCGCCAGCCCATCGGGGTGGGATCGAGCGCGGGCAGCAACGCGGCCCAGGGCTCCGGTTCGGCGGGGGGTTCCAGGTGGGCGGGCAGGGCGTGGCCCGCGCCCTCGTCGAGGTCGGCCGCCACCGCGTCGGTGCGGGCCAGCGCCTTGCGGGTGTCGGTCAGCGTCCAGCCCGTCCACCACTTGACGTCCTCGGTGGTGGCGGGACCGTAAGCAGCGAGGTAGCGGGCGGCCAGGCGCGCCTTGGCCTCGTCGGCCGGCAGCTCGGGGTGCGGTTCGGCGGGGATCCAGCGGTACTGGCTGGAGGCCCAGGTGCCGAGCGGGCGGCCGCGCCGGATGCGCCCCTCGGCGGCCATCACACCGAGGAAACGGCTGGTGATGCGCGGCCGCGCCTCGTACGGCTTGCCCTCGGACTGGACGATCTGCGCCTTCAGGTCCGGTACGTCGTCGGCGATTTGGGCCGCCGTCGCCTCGCCGCGCCGCTCAAGCGCGGCGAGGACCGCCTCCTCGGTCCGGGCGAACCAGCGTGCGTCCAGGCCCAGTTGTTCCTGAAGCACTTTGGTCAGGTTGCGGCGTTCGCGGGCCGCGACCGCGCGGGCGGTCGAGGCGTCCACGACGGGAGCGAGTTCGCGCGGGACCACGAACATCGTGCGCCGCATGCAGAGCATCCGCACCAGCGTCCGGTCCTCGTACAGCGCCCGCTCGAGCTCCGTGACGGAGGGGGTCTGGAGGCGGGCGGCGACGGAGAGATACACGGAGGCGGGGTCGGTGGCGTGCAGACCGAGCAGCGCCTCGGCCACCGCCTCCGGGGTGGCGGCGCGGGCCGCCGGCGCCAGCAGGTGGCGGGCGCCGAGGCGCGCGCGGCGCTCCTCGGCGGTGATCTTCCGACGCGTGTGGGTCATGGTTTGAGACTAGCGACCACACCCGCCGTCGCGTTCAGGCCGTCCAGGATCGTCGGCGCCATGCTCGTACCGGCCAGAAAGAAGCCGAGCAGCGCACAGACGATCGCGTGCGAGAACTTGAGCCCTCCGCTCCGCAGGAAGATCACCGCGAGGACCACGAGCAGCAGGACCACCGAGATCGAAACAGCCATGACGAGCCTCCTCCACCGCGCCGGCATCCCGGCGTTCGGGCGTCAGTGTGGCGGAGGAGGTGCCGGGATCCCGGCCAAGACATGTCCGCCGTACGGGTGTTGACTGCGCGTGACCTCCGGCGCGCGGCGCCCGGGGCGAGTTGGTGTCAGCCGCGTGCCTGCGGCGGCGGCGCGGCCCAGGTGACCGTGCGGTCGCACCAGTCGGCGATGAGGTCCCGGTCGTGGCCGACGGCCAGCAGGGCGGCGCCCGTCGCGCCGCGGTAGGTCTCCACCGCCTCGATCAGGGCGGCGGCGGTCGGTGGGTCCAGGAGGGCGGTCATCTCGTCGCAGATCAGCAGGCGCGGCCTGAGCACCAGGGCGCGCGCGAGGCAAGCGCGTTGGAGGTCGCCGTCGCCGACCTCGCCGGCGCTACGGGTCAGGAGGGCGCCGCCGAGGCCGACGGCCTGGGCCAGTTCGTCGACGCGCTCGCGGATCTCGATGCGCCGCCCGGTCGCCTTCAGCGGTTCTGCGATCAGGTCGCGCAGCCGCACGCCCGGGTCCGCGGGGCGCCGTGCCCCCTGGTGGACGACGCCCACGGTGGTGCGCAGGGCGCGCGGCACGCTGTCCACGACGGGAACGCCGTCTACGACGACCCTTCCCGCGTCCGGCCGGTGCAGCAGGGCGGCGACCCTGGCCAGCGTGGATTTGCCGCACCCGCCGGGTCCCAGCAGCCCGACCGCCTCGCCGCGCCCCACGGCGAGGCTCATGTCCCGCACGACGGGGCGGCCCCGCTCATAGCCCGCGGTGATGTTGCTGAGTTCAAGCACGACGGGAGTCCTCCCAGGGGGCGTGCCATCCCGGCCATATGCCGGGTATGACCCTGAAGGAACGTTCCGTCAGGCGCACCCCAGGGTACGACGCGGTCACCTCGCCCGAAATGGCCATGCCCCGATCCGGGCGGGCGCGCGGGGAACCGCGCGCTCGGCCCGGTACGGCCCGTGCCCGTGGCGCGATCCCGTGCGCCCCCTCCCCGGACGCCCTCAGGGCGCCCGCAGATCGACGAGCTCCGCGATCGCGGACCGGTGCTCGCCCGCCGAACCCAGCGCGATCTGAGACGATTTGGCGCGCTTGAGGTAGAGATGGGCGGGGTGCTCCCAGGTCATCCCGATCCCGCCGTGCAACTGCACGCACTCCTCCGCCGCCCGCACGGCGACCCGCGCGCAGTACGCCTGGGCCAGCGCCACCGCGAGCGGCATCTCCGGGCTGCCGCTCGCGAGCGCGTCCGCCGCGTTGCGGGCGGCCGCGCGCGCCGAGACGACCTCCAGCCAGAGCTGCGCCATGCGGTGCTTGAGCGCCTGGAAGGAGCCGACCGGCCGGTTGAACTGCTTGCGCTCACGGGTGTACGCCACCGTCTCGGCCAGACACCACTCGGCGACCCCCAGCTGCTCGGAAGCCAGCAGCCCCGCCCCGGCGAGCAGGCCACGCCGCACGGCACCGGGCGTGGCGTCCCCTCCTGCCAGGAGCGTGCCGCTCGCGCCGTCGAGGGTGACGGTGGCGAGCGGGCGGGTCAGGTCGAGCGGGGTCAGCGGGGCGATCGTGGCGTCGGCCGCGTCCACGGCGTACAGACCCTGTTCGGTCGGCACGATCAGCACGTCGGCCGTGGCCGCGTCGGCCACCGCGGAAACGGTGCCGGCCGGCGTCGCGAGGAGCCGGACCGAGCCGGGACCCGAGGCGAACGGCACGACGAGCGCGGCCGTCCGGTGCCCGCTCGCCAACTCCCCAAGGAGCGCGGCCACTTGGGTGTCCTTCTCCGGACCCAGTGCCATAAGGGTCTCGGTGGCGATCACGGAGCTGGTGAGGAACGGGACCGGCGCCACCGCGCGCCCGGTCTCCTCAAGGACCACCGCGGCCTCCCGGTGCGAGGCGCCCTGCCCGCCCAGCTCCTCGGGTACGAGCAGCCCAGCGAGGTCCATCCCGGCGCCGAGCGCGCGCCACAGCTCGGGGTCGCAGGGCACGTCGGACTCGGCGCGCGCGAGCGTGGACGCGGCGTCGGCGCGGCCGGCGAGCAGGGCCCGTACGGCAGCCCTGAGGTCGTCCTCGGCCTCGGAGTACAGCAGGTCGGGGGTGGCTTCTTCGGCGGGCTGCGCTGTCTGCGCCTTCATCGGGCCAGGTCCTTCCAGGCGACGTCCTTGTCATTGCGCGGCTCGGCGGGCAGCCCGAGGACACGTTCGGCGACGATGTTCAGGAGCACTTCGCTCGTGCCGCCCTCGATCGAATTGCCCTTCGAACGCAGATAGCGGTAGCCGGCGTCGCGCCCGGTGAAGTCGACGAGTTCGGGCCGGCGCATCGTCCAGTCCGAGTACAACAGGCCCTCAGCCCCGAGGAGTTCGACCTCAAGGCCGCTGATGTCCTGGTTGAGGCGCGCGAAGGCAAGCTTCATGCCGGAGCCCTCGGGCCCCGGCTGGCCCGCGACGAGCTGCTGGCGCAGTCGCTCGCCGGTGAGCCGGGCGACCTCGGCCTCGACCCACAGGGTGAGGAGGCGCTGGTGCAGGTCGTGGGTGCGCAGCTCGGGCCGTTCGCGCCAGACCCGCGCGACCGGACCGATCATTCCGCCCTCACGCGGGATGCGCATGCCACCGATGGAGACCCGCTCGTTCATGAGGGTGGTCTGGGCGACCTTCCATCCCTCGCCGACCTCCCCGAGCCGGTGCGCGTCGGGGATGCGCACGCCGGTGAGGAACACCTCGTTGAACTCGGCCTCACCGGTGATCTGCCGCAGCGGCCGCACCTCGACGCCGGGGTCGCTCATGTCGCAGATGAAGTAGCTGATGCCCCGGTGCTTGGGCAGCGCCGGGTCGGTGCGGGCGATGAGGATGGCCCAGCGGGCGAGGTGCGCGCTCGACGTCCACACCTTCTGTCCCTCAACGACCCAGGTGTCCCCTTCGCGCACCGCCCGGGTGCCGAGGGCCGCGAGGTCGGAGCCGGCGCCCGGCTCGCTGAAGAGCTGGCACCAGACCTCCTCGCCCACCCACAGCGGCCGCAAGAAGCGCCGCTTCTGCTCCTCGGTGCCGTACTTGAGGATGGTCGGCGCGGCCATGCCGAGGCCGATGCCGATCCGGCGCGGGTCGTTGTCGGGCGCGCCGGCCGCCGCGAGCTCGGCGTCCACGACCGGTTGCAGGGAGCGCGGCGCGGCAAGACCGCCGAGACCCACGGGGTAGTGCACCCAGGCGAGCCCGGCGTCGAAGCGCGCCTTGAGGAAGTCGAGCGGTTCGGTGTCGGCGGGCGGGTGCGCTGCCAGCAACTCCCGCGTACGCGTGCGCAGTTCGGCGGCGTCGGTCATCGGGCGGCTCCTTCCGTGAGGACGACCACGCGGCCGGTGGTCGTACCGTCGGCGACCCGCTGCACGGCGGCCGCCGCGTCCTTGAGCGGAACCCGCTCACTGATGAGCGGCTTGATGGCGCCCTCCGCGGCGAGGCGGGTGAGCTGATCGTGGCAGCGCGCGATCGACGCCGGGTCCTTCTGCGCGTACAGACCCCAGTGCAGCCCGACGATCGAGTAGTTCTTCACCAGGGCGTGGTTGAGCGCGGGCGCGGGAACGGAGCCGCTGGCGAAGCCGACGATCACGATCCGTCCCTCGAAGGCGACACACTTGGCGGACTTGGCGTACGCGTCACCGCCGACCGGGTCGTAGATGACGTCGGCGCCACGGCCCCCGGTCGCCTCCTTGACGGCGGCCACGATGTCCTCGCTACGCCGGTCGATGACGAGGTCGCAGCCCAACTCCCGTGCCACTGCGGCCTTTTCGGGCCCACCCACCACGCCGATCACACGCGCGCCGGCCGCCTTGCCCAGCTGCACGGCCGCGCTGCCCACTCCCCCGGCGGCTGCGTGCACGAGCAGCGTCTCGCCCTTCTGGAGGTGGGCCCTGCGGTGCAGGCCGAAGACTCCGGTCTGGTAGCCGATGTGCAGGGCGGCCGCCTCGGCGTCGTCCAGGGCGCCGGGCGCGGGCAGCAGCGCCGCCTCGTCGGCGACGACGTACTCGGCGAGGCCGCCGTGCGGCAGCGCCGGGTTGGCGATCACCCGGCGGCCGTCCTCGGTCTCCCCGCAGATCTCGACTCCGGGCGTGAACGGCAGCGGCGGGCGGATCTGGTACTGCCCCCGGCAGAGCAGCGCGTCGGGGAAGTTGATGTTGGCGGCCCGCACCCTCAGGAGCACCTGCCCCGGGCCCGGCACGGGCCGGTCGATGTCGTCGAGCCGCATCACCTCGCCCGGCTCGCCGTTCTCGTGCACTCGCCATGCCTGCATTCGGGGGCCTCCACACGCCGGGCGCGATACGGGCTGCGTACCGCTGAGTACGTTCCACTGCTCGCGAGCATACTAAGCGGTCGCTTGCCGCAAGGGAATCATCCTGGCGCACCGGTCCGGGTGCCGCTTGACGCCTCCTGGCATCTTTTGCCGCCGGCCCGCGCACGGGCATGGCGGTTTGTGGCGGCAGCCGGTAGGGATGCGCCCATGACCGACGCCGCCGCACCGCCGCCGCGCCCCGCGTACCCGGGTCTGCCCGCGCCGCCGCCGCTCGGCGCGTGTGCGCTGCCGCCGGGTACGTACGAGGGCAGTGTCGTCCTGGTGACCGGGGGCGGGTCGGGGCTCGGCAGGGCGATGGCCGCCGAGTTCGCGCGGCTCGGCGCCGATCTCATGATCGTGGGCCGCTCGGCCGACCGGCTCAGGGCCGCCGAACGCGAGCTCGCGGCGCTCGGCGGACGCGTGGCGGGCGCGGTCTGCGACATCAGGGAGCCGGAGCGCGTGGCCGAGGTGTTCGACGCGGCGGAGCGCTCGCTCGGCCTCCCCTCGGTCCTGGTGAACAACGCGGCGGCCAACTTCCCTTCTCCTGCCGAGGACTTGACGCCGAATGCCTGGCGGGCGGTCCTCGACATCACGCTGACCGGCACGTGGTTCATGACGCGCGAGTTCGCCCGCCACCACCTCGCGGCCGGCACCCCGGGCTCGGTCATCAACATCGGCGCTTCCTACGCCTGGACCGGCGGCCCGGGTCACGCGCACTCGGCGGCGGCGAAGGCGGGCGTACGCAATCTCGTGGAGACGCTGGCCGTGGAGTGGGGCCCGTACGGCATTCAGGTCAACGGCCTCGTGCCGGGTCTGATGCCCCACCCCGACCTGCCGGAACCGGTCCGCGCCACCCTGGAGCGCGCCGACGAACGGGGCGAACTCCCCTCGCGCCAGCCCGCGTTACGCGTCGGTCAGCCACGTGAGCTCGGCTGGGCGGCCACCTTCCTTGCCTCACCGTACGCCCGTTTCATCAGCGGCCACACCCTGGTGGTGGACGGCGCGAACTGGCAGCGGCGGGCCCTGGTGTCGCCGCCGGTGAGCAGCGTGCGGGAGCAGTTGGGGCGCGGGCCGTTCGGCGCGTAGGCCTCCTGACCCTCACATCCCCTCGAAGGACGGCGGGCGCTTGGCGGCCTTGGCCGCGTACCCCTCACGGGCGTCCCGCGAGGTGAGCGTGAGGGCGGCGGCCAGAGCCGTCCGGTCGAGGGCTTGGGCGAGGCCCGCGTCGGCGAAGGCGTCGATGTCACGCTTGACGGCACGGACGGCGAGGGGCGCACGGCTCGCTATCTCGTCCGCCGTCTCCCGCGCCGTCCGCTCCAACTCGCCGACAGCAACGCCCTGTTGGAGCAGGCCGATCCGTTCGGCGGTGGCGGCGTCGATCCGCCGGCCGGTGAGGGCGAGCAGCTTGGCCCAGCCCGCGCCCGCCTCGCGTGCGATCCGCAGATCCCCTCCGGCGTCCACGGCCACGCCGATGCCGGTCTCCGGGAGCGCGAACACGGCGTCATCGGCGGCGAACCTGATGTCGGCCATCAGCGCCAGTTCGAAACCGAAGCCCAGACAGTAGCCCTGGACGGCGGCGATGACCGGCTGGGGCAGTCCGGCGAACGCCGCGAACCGCTCATGGGCCCAGCGAACGCCTTCGTAGTACTGGTACGCGCGTTCGGCCGGGGAGCGTCCGGTGATGTCACCGCCGGGCTCCTTGACGTCGATGCCCGCGCAGAAGGCACGTCCCTCGGCGCGCAGCAGTACGGCCCTGATGGACTCGTCGAAGCGGACGCGGTCGGCGAGCAGGCCCAGTTGACGGGTCGACTCCCAGCTCCATCCGTTGAGCCGGTCGGGGCGGCACAGGGTGAGCACGGCGAGACCGGAGCCGGTGACGTCGAGCCGGATGCGTTCCTCTCCGTCGGCGACCCGCCGGTCCAGGGTGTCGATCATCACCCCTCCACTTGCCTATGCTGACCACCCGTCAGGTCTGTCGAGACTAAGGGACTCCCCCGTGCGGCGCACCCCTGCGACGGTGACCCCGTCCGGGCCGGGTGAACTTCCGGCCCGGGGTTGGCCGAGCGCTCGCGATCCGTTGGGCGGATGTTCACCGGTTTCCTCCGCCGCCCTCATCACAGGGCGCGAGACTCACTGGCAGGTCCACGTCACAGGTCTCAACCGACGGCTCTGGAAGGGGCGTTCATGACCGAGTTGACACGACGCAGACTCCTGGGATCGGCAGCCGGAGCACTCGGCGGAGCCGCGGCGCTCTCCCTGCTGCCACCCAGCATCCAGAAGGCGGTCGCCGCGGGTGCGCCGCGCCGGGGCTCGCTGCGCGACGTCGAGCACGTCGTCATGCTGATGCAGGAGAACCGCTCCTTCGACCACTACTTCGGGACCCTCTCGGGGGTGCGCGGGTTCAGCGACCCCGACGCCCTGAAGCTTCCCGGCGGGCGGTCGGTGTTCTACCAGCCCGACGCGTTGAACCCCAAGGGCTATCTGCTGCCCTTCCACCTGGACACCCACAGCACGAGCGCCCAGGCCATCCCCTCCACCAGCCACGCCTGGGCCGTGCAGCACCAGGCGTGGAACGGCGGGAAGATGGACCAGTGGCTGCCCGCGCACCGCAAGGCCGACGGCGCCAACGGGCCCTACGTGATGGGCTATTACACGCGCGAGGACATCCCGTTCCAGTTCGCGCTCGCCGAGGCCTTCACCATCTGCGACAACTACTACAGCTCCGTCCTCGGCCCCACCTGGCCCAACCGGCTCTACTGGATGACCGGGAGCATCGACCCGGCCGGCACCGAGGGCGGCCCGGTGATCAGCAACTCCGCGCCCAGCCCCTACCGGTGGACGACGTACGCGGAGCGGTTGCAGGCCGCCGGGATCAGCTGGAAGGTCTACCAGCAGGACGACGACTACGGGTGCAATCTGCTGGAGCAGTTCCAGGCCTTCCGCGAGGCCAAGCCCGGGTCCCCGCTGTACGAGCGCGGGGTACGTCCGCAGCCCGTGGGCACGTTCGAGGACGATGCCCGGGCCGACCGGTTGCCCGCGGTGTCCTGGATCATGCCGACGAGTTACCAGTCCGAGCACCCGGACTATCTGCCGGCGGCCGGCGCGGACTTCGTGGCGCAGAAGATCGAGGCCATCGCCTCCAACCCGAAGGTCTGGGCGAAGACCGCGTTCATCCTCAACTACGACGAGAACGACGGCCTGTTCGACCATGTGGTCCCGCCGACCCCGAAGGCCGGCACCGCGGGCGAGTTCGTCGGCGGGCTGCCCATCGGTGGCGGATTCAGGGTGCCGGCCATCATCATCTCGCCGTGGACGGTGGGCGGCTGGGTGGCGAGCGAGGCGTTCGACCACACGTCGGCGCTGCGCTTCCTCGAGCAGTTCACGGGGGTCAAGGAGCCCAACATCACGGAGTGGCGCCGGAGTACGTTCGGTGACCTGACCTCGGCGTTCCGGTTCAGCACGGGTGCGCCTCAGGCGCCTCGGCTGCCGGACGACACGGCGGAGCAGCTGGCGGAGGCGAAGCGGGAGGTGGCTACGTTGCCGAAGCCGGTGTTGCCGGGGGCGGCGCAGTCCTTTCCCCGGCAGGAGCGGGGGCATCGGCCGCACGTATAGCCATCCGGCGGTGGGGAGGATGGCACGCGGGCGTCCGGCTCCCCGGGGCTCCGCCCCGGACCCCGTCGCGCCTTAAGGGCGCTCGCCCTCAATCGCCGGACGGGCTGGGTATGCCCATGCGGGCCAGCACGAGCCCCGCCAAGGGGCGCGGGGAACTGCGCGCCCAGCCCAGCACGGCCCGCAGCCAGGGTCCCTGGGGCTCCGCCCCAGACCCCGTTCGCGCTGAAGGCGCTCGTCCTCAAACGCCGGACGGGCTGAGGTTGCCGATGCGGGCCAGCACGAGCCCCGCCAAGGGGCGCGGGGAACTGCGCGCCCAGCCCAGCACGGCCCGCAGCCGAGGCCCCCGGGGCTCCGCCCCAAACCCCGGACCGGCTGAGGTGACCAGTGCGGGCCAGCATGACCCCTGTCAGGGGCGCGGGGAA
This sequence comes from Streptomyces sp. NPDC006711, assembly GCF_042869775.1. NCBI lineage: Bacteria > Bacillati > Actinomycetota > Actinomycetes > Kitasatosporales > Streptomycetaceae > Streptomyces > Streptomyces sp. NPDC006711. The sequence goes on along the minus strand of NZ_JBIAGO010000004.1, from coordinate 96,406 downwards.
CTGCGCGCCCAGCCACGCACGGCCCGCAGCCGAGGCCCCCGGGGCTCCGCCCCAAACCCAGGACCGGCTGAGGTGATCAGTGCGGGCCAGCATGACCCCTGTCAGGGGCGCGGGGAACTGCGCGCCCAGCCACCCACGGCCCGCAGCCGAGGCCCCCGGGGCTCCGCCCCAAACCCCGGACCGGCTGAGGTGACCAGTGCGGGCCAGCATGACCCCCGTCAGGGGCGCGGGGAACTGCGCGACCAGCCACCCACGGTCCGCAGCCGAGGGCCATGGGACTCCGCCCCAAACCCAGGACCGGCTGAGGCGGCCCGTGCGGGTCAGCGCCGAGTGGCCAGGGGCGCGGCCAGTCACGCGCGGTCTCACGGGGTTGCCGTGGGGGACGGGGGCTGGGCTCGTTGGGGGAGGAGGGGCTTGCAGAGCGCGAAGGCCTGGGCCGTCTTCGGGTCCGTGGTGTTCAGGCCCCGAAGACCTCCCCCCGCCCCGCCCGGTGACGCCGACGGCAGAACCACCCCGTGGTCCCCCAGGCAACTGGTGAACGCCTTCATCGCGGTGCTGCCCGCACCCCCGCCCCGCCCCCCATTGAACTGCGGCCGCACACTCGCACAGGCCTGCGCCGCCTGGCGCTGGGCCGGGTCGGCGGACGCACCGCCTCCGAAGCCGCCGAAGCCGCCGCCTCCCCCGCCGGGCCGCCGGGCGGCGCCGCTGGGCCTGCCCGAGCCGTTGGGGTGCCCGCTGCCGCTCGGCCGGGGCGCCATCGTGACGCCGTGCTGCGCAAGGCACTGCCGGTAGGCCTCCATGCCCTTGGCCGCCGATGCGGACGCCGACGCGGAGGGCTTGGCCTGCGACGCGGAGGGGGAGCCCGTCGATGACGAGCAGGCCGCGAGCAGCAGACCGCACGCCGCGAACGTGGCGGTGGAAACGGCGGCCCGCACGACGAGCGAGGTGCGCGCGGGGGCGGGCCGGCGCTTGGTCCAGGTCATGTCCGGTGTCTCCTCGGTGCGTTGGGCGGACGACGGCCCGGCCCCGGTGGGCACGCCGTCGGCGACCCACGACTGAACCGCACCCGGGTGGGTGCCCCCGGTGGAAGAGCTGGGAGTTTCCTGGACGCCCGGTCCCCCGCGCGGCTCATGCACCACGCGGGGTGATCCGGTACATACCCCTTCTGCCGCCCCGCGCCTTTTGCCGGGCCCCGGCGCTCCCAGGGAACTCCCAGAAAGCTCCCAGGGGTTCCAAAGTGCGGGCGGCCAGGATCCGGCGTCATGAAGGTGCTCCCACGACGGCGCAGAGCCGTCCTGATCAACTCGGTGCTCGGTGTGGCCGTCCTCGCGGGCGCCGGCGGCGCCTACGCGGCGGTGACCAGCCATGACGCCGCTCCCGCTCGCGGCGACGCGAAGAGCGTCACGGTCACCAAGGGCACGGTCCTGGCCACCGTGTCCGGCTCGGGGTCCCTCGCCTCGCCCAGCGACGCCGGGGTGAACTTCACCACCGGCGGCAAGCTCACCGAGGTCGACGTCAAACCGGGTGACAAGGTCACCGCGGGCCAGCTCCTCGGCAAGGTGGACGCCACCGCGGCCAGGGAGACCCTCTCTCAGGACGAGGCGTCCCTGACGGCGGCCCGGGCCAACCTCACCAAGGTGCAGGCGGGCCAGCCGAGTTCGGGCGCCGCCTCCGGTTCGGGCAGCGGTTCGTCCGCGCGCGGCACGGCCGGCGCCGCGCCCACCCCCGCCGCCTCCCCCACCGTCGACTCCGCGCAGCTCGCCCAGGCCGAGGCCCAGCTCACGCAGGCCCAGAACGCGGTGGACGCGGCGCAGCGCGCGGTGGACGGGACAAGGCTCACGGCCCCGGTCTCGGGGACCGTGGCCTCGGTGTCGGCGAAGAAGGGCGACACCGTCGCCGGTACCGGCGGCAACGCCGCCGGCGGCAGCGGCGGTTCGGGCGGCGGCTCCAACTCCGGCTCGGCAAGCGCCAGTTCGTCCTCGTCATCGGCCCTGTCCGGTTTCGTGGTGCTCACCAACCCCACGGGGATGCAGGTCACCGCCAACTTCTCCGAGGCCGACGCGCTCAAGCTGAAGCCGGGTCAGGCGGCCACCGTCACCCTCAACGCCGAGTCGGGCACGGTGCTCAACGCCAAGGTCCTGTCGGTGAGTTCGCTGCCCGTCAGCGGCGGCTCCGGCTCCGGCGGGGGCGGCAACAGCGCCTCGGGAAGCGCCGTGCAGTACGCGGCCACCCTCACCATCACCAGCCCCACCACCGATCTGCGCACCGGGCTGAGCGCGAGCATCCAGGTCGTCACCGGCGAAGCCTCCGGCGCCCTGTCGGTACCGACGGCCGCCGTGAGCGGAAGCGGCGCCAACCGCACGGTGACCGTGGTCAAGGCGGACGGCAGCACCGAGCGCACCGCCGTGACGGTGGGCCTTGAGGGCGACACCTCTGACCAGATCCTGAGCGGTCTGAGCGAGGGCGAGAAGGTGCAGCTGGCGAGCGTGTCGGCGACGGGCAACGGCGGGTTCCCGAGCGGCGCCTTCCCCGGCGGCTTCGGCGGCGGTGGCGGGCGCACCCGTGGCGGCGGCGGTGCCGGCGCAGGCGCAGGCGGCGGAGCCGGTGGCGGCTCGCGCGCCGGCGGGGGCGGCGGCGGGGGTGGCCGCGGATGACGCCGCCCCTGTGGCCGCGCCGGAGCGCGGCGCTGCCCGAGCCCGCGCCGGACGACGGACCCTGGGACCCGGCGCCGGTCATCGAGGTGCGCTCGCTGATCAAGACGTACGGTCATGGCGACGCGGCCGTCCACGCGCTCAGCGGGCCGGCCGACCCGGTAAGCGGCCGGGCGCTCGGTCTGGAACTGGTCGTGGAGCAGGGCGACTTCGTGGCCGTGATGGGCAGCTCGGGGTCGGGCAAGTCGACCCTGATGAACATTCTGGGGTGCCTGGACGTGCCGACGTCCGGGCGGTACCTCCTGGACGGCATCCACGTCGGCGGGCTCGACGAGCGCCAGCTCTCGCTGGTGCGCAACCGCAAGATCGGCTTCGTCTTCCAGTCGTTCAACCTGGTGCCGCGTACGCCCGCGCTCGCCCAGGTCGAGCTGCCGCTGGCGTACGCGGGAGTGAAGCCGGCCGAGCGGCGCCGTCGTGCCGAGGCCGCGCTCACCCTGGTCGGGCTCGCCGACCGCATGGACCACCGGCCCAATGAACTCTCCGGCGGTCAGCAGCAGCGGGTGGCCGTCGCCCGGGCCCTGGTCACCTCGCCCGCGATGCTGCTCGCGGACGAACCCACCGGAAACCTCGACAGCCACAGCACCGAGGACGTGCTCGGCGTCGTGGACCGGCTGAACGCGGCGGGGCGCACCGTCGTCCTGATCACCCATGAGGACGAGGTGGCCCGGCACGCCAAGCGGGTGGTCCGCCTCGTCGACGGAAGGATCGTCGAAGACGTGCGACAGGCTCCCGCCGACGGGCCCCCGCCCGCCCTGCGCGAGGGCGGCTTCCTGGTCGGAGGCGGCCGGTGAACCCCTTCGAGACGCTGCGCTTCGCCTTCGGCGGGCTCGCGGCGAACAAGGTGCGCTCCGCCCTGACCATGCTGGGGGTGCTGATCGGCGTGGCCGCGGTCATCGTGCTCCTCGCGGTGGGCAACGGATCCTCGCAGGCCGTGAAGGACTCGATCGAGAAGCTGGGCACCAACGCGCTCACGGTGTCCTCGGGCGGCGGCTTCGGCGGTTCGCGCTCGGCCACCGTGACCAAGCCGCTGACCGTGGACGACGCCAGGGCGCTCGCCGATCCGGCGTCCGCGCCGCACATCGAGTCCGTCGCCCCGGAGACCACCACCTCCCAGACCGCCCTGTACGAGGGCACCTCGCACGCCGTCGGCCAGGTCGTCGGGACCTACCCGGCGTACTTCAAGGCCTCCAACAGCAAGGTGGCCAAGGGCGACTACTTCAGCTCCGACGACGTACTGGGCTCGCGCAAGGTGGCCGTGATCGGCTCGACCACGGCGACCGACGTGTTCGGCACGGCCGACCCGGTCGGCAAGAAGATGACGCTGGGCGGCACCCCGTTCACGGTGGTCGGCGTGCTCGCCACCAAGGGCGGCACCGGGTTCCAGGACCCGGACGACGTGGTGGTGGCGCCGCTGCCGACCGTGCAGAACGCCTTCACGGGCTTCGGTTCGCTCGGCCAGATCCTCGTGGAGGCCACGTCGGCCGACGCGACGACGGCGGCGCAGAACGAGATCACCACCGTCCTGATGGGCCGGCACGGCCTCAAGGACCCCTCGGCGCTGGACTTCCGGGTCAGCAGCCAGGCGTCCCTGCTCAGCACACAGGCGGACACCAACAAGACGTTCACGGTGCTGCTCGGCGCGGTGGCGGCGATCTCGCTGCTGGTCGGCGGGATCGGCATCACCAACATCATGCTGGTGACGGTGACCGAGCGGACCCGCGAGATCGGCATCCGCAAGGCGATCGGCGCGCCGCGCGGCGTCATCCTCGGGCAGTTCCTTGCCGAGTCCACACTGCTTTCGCTGATCGGTGGCGGCCTCGGGGTCGCGGCGGGTCTGATTGGCTCGCACTTCACCATCGCCGGCATCAAGCCGGTGATCATCCCCGAATCCGTCGTCGGTGCCTTCGCGATCGCCGTGGCGATCGGACTGTTCTTCGGCGGCTACCCGGCCAACCGCGCCGCGAGCCTGCGGCCCATCGAAGCGCTGCGTCACGAATGAACCCCATGTACGAGCAGGGAGAGGACATGTTCGGCAACGCCGATACTGTGCAGAGCGCCCGCCCCGAGGCGGCCGGCGGCCCGGAGGACATCCTCGCCGAACCACCGGACACGCGGGACATTTCCGCCGAGCTCAGCGCGCCGCCACGGCCGCGGCTGCCCTGGCTCACGCTGCTCCTGTCGGGCGGCCTGGTGGCGGGCGTCGCCTTCGCGGGCGGCGCCCTGGTGGAGAAGAGCCAGGACCAGGGCTCGTCCGCGACGCAGCGCACACCGGCCGCCTCCGGCCGCGCCGGCGCCACGGGAACCGGCCAGCGCCCCGCCTTCGGCTCCGGGCAGGGCGCAGCGAGCGGCCAGCGCCAGGGCGGCGGCGCGGGGGCGGGCGCGGCGGGCGGTCTGACCATCGGTACGGTGAAGCTCGTCGACGGCAGCACCATCTACGTCACCGACACCCAGGGCAACGTCGTCAAGGTCACCACCGCCGGCAGCACCCAGGTCACCGAGGCCAAGAGCGGCAAGGTGTCCGATCTCCAGCCCGGCCAGACGGTCACCGTACGCGGCAGCCAGAACGCCTCGGGGGACGTCGCCGCGACGACCGTCACCCAGGGCGGGGCGGGCGGTTTCGGCGGCGGCCGGGGCTGACCGCGCCCGGGCCCACACCGCCACGAGGAGGAAACCGATGGCTCTGACGGACGCAGCTGCACCCGAGGCGAGCCTGCTGGTCGTCGACGACGAGCCCAACATCAGGGAACTGCTCTCGGCCTCGCTGCGCTTCGTCGGCTTCCGGGTCGTCTCGGCGGCGACCGGGGCCGACGCCCTGGCCGCCGTCGCCAAGGAGCGTCCCGATCTGGTGGTGCTCGATGTGATGCTGCCCGACATGACCGGGTTCGCGGTGGTGCGCAGGCTGCGTGAGGAGGCCGGTGGCGGGACGGGCCCCGACCACCTACCAGTGCTCTTCCTCACCGCCAAGGACGGCGTCGACGACAAGATCAGCGGTCTGACGGCGGGCGGCGACGACTACGTCACCAAGCCGTTCAGCCTGGAGGAACTGATCGCCCGGATCCGCGCGATCCTGCGCCGCACCGGCGGCCCGAGCGGCGAGGGCCGGCTGGTGGCGGGCGATCTCGAACTCGACCCGGTGGGCCACCAGGTGCTGCGCGCCGGGCGGCCGGTCTCGCTCTCGCCGACCGAGTTCAAGCTGCTCGCCTATCTGATGACCAACGCCGACCGGGTCGTGTCCAAGCCGCAGATCCTCGACCATGTGTGGGCGTACGACTTCGGGGGCGATCTCAGCATCGTCGAGTCCTACATCTCCTATGTGCGCCGCAAGGTCGACTCCGGGGCGGACGGCGCGCCCAAACTCATCCACACCGTGCGCGGCATCGGCTATGTGCTGCGCCGCCCGCAGGCCTGAGGGGCCCGCCCGATGCCGAGGTATCCGCGGGCGTGGCTCAGGCACCTGCCGCGACGTTTCTCCGCGCTGTCCCTGCGCTCCCGGCTCGTGCTGCTCGCCATGGCGCTGGTGGCGCTCGGTCTGACGGTGAGCGACACCGTGGTGCTCAGTTCGGTACGTGCCCAGTTGGTCCAGCGGGTGGACCAGCAGCTGGACCGGTTCGGCGACTCCGTCGCGCACCGGGTCGGCGTCGAGGGCACCCCCACACCCAGGCCCGGCCGTACGGGGGGCGGCCGGGCCTGGCTCCCCAGCCAGTACGTGATCGCCTTCGCCGCCGACGACGGGAAGGTGACCGAGCAGTTCCGTCAGCCCGTCGCGGCGGGCGATCCCCGGCCGCTGTGGCCGTCGATGGACGCGCGGGCACTGCGGGCGCGCATGGGCAGGCCGTTCGAGGTGCCAAGTGATCACGGCGGCGGCAGCTGGCGGGTGCTGATCGTGCCGGTGGACAGCCAAGATCCGGCGCTGCCCGCCGGTGTGGTGGTGGCCGCGCCACTGGAGGAGGTCTCCTCCACGGTCGACCACCTGGCCACCGCCTTCCAGCTCATCGGTGTCGTCGTGGCGCTGCTGCTGGGGGTCGCCGGCTGGTTCGCGGTCCGGGCCGGGCTGCGCCCGCTGCGCCGCATCGAGGCGACCGCGGTGGAGATCGCCGCGGGCCGCCCGCTGTCGCACCGTATGCCGGACGCCTCACCGAGCACCGAGGCCGGCCGGCTCACCAGCGCGCTCAACGGGATGCTCGCGCAGCTCGAATCGGCGTTCGCGGCGCGCGCCGAGTCGGAGGAGCAGATGCGGCGCTTCGTGGCGGACGCCAGCCACGAGCTGCGCACCCCGCTCGCCGGCATCCGGGGCTTCGCCGAGCTGTACCGGATGGGCGCGCTCGCCGACGAGGCCGACGTCAAGCGCACCATGGCCCGGATCGAGAGCGAGGCGGTGCGCCTGGGCGGTCTGGTGGAGGATCTGCTGACCCTGGTCCGCATGGACGCGCAGCGTCCGCTTCAGCTGGCCCCGATGGATCTGCGTACCCTCGCGGTGGACGCCCTGCACGACACCGGGGCCCTCGATCCGGCGCGCGAGGTGACGCTGACCGGGCCCGGTGGCGAAGGGGCGCCGGGTCCCGCCCCCGTACTCGGCGACGAGGCGCGGCTGCGGCAGGTCGTCGCCAACCTCGTCGGCAACGCGGTCGCCCACACGCCGTCGGGCTCTCCCGTACGTATCGGGGTGGGCACCCACGAAGGACACGGCGTCATCGAGGTCGCCGACGCGGGTCCGGGGCTCACCCCCGAGCAGGCGGCCCGGGTCTTCGAGCGGTTCTACCGCGTGGACGCCTCCCGCAGCCGCCAGACCGGTGGCGGCGCGGGGCTCGGCCTCGCCATCGCGTCGGCGCTCGTGCAGGCCCACGGGGGCCGGGTGGAGCTGACGACCGCGCCGGGCCGGGGCGCGGTGTTCCGGGTGCTGCTGCCCGGCGCCGCCTGAGCGGATCCCTCCCACTCCCCCGGACCGGCCCGAGTGCGGCCGGGGCCAAGGGCTCCTAGCGTGGGTCCATGATCCGGTTCGAGCAGGTCAGCAAGGTGTACCCGGACGGCACCCGGGCCGTCGACGACCTGTCCTTCGAGGTCGCAGAGGGCGAACTGGTCACGCTCGTCGGCCCGTCCGGGTGCGGCAAGACGACCACCATGATGATGGTGAACCGGCTCATCGAGCCGACGTCGGGGCGCATCCTGGTCGACGGGGAGGACATCGCCACCCTGGACCCGGTCAAGCTGCGCCGCCGCATCGGTTACGTCATCCAGCAGGTCGGGCTCTTCCCGCACCGTACCGTCCTCGACAACACCGCGACCGTCCCGGCGCTGGTGGGGTGGAAACGGGGCAGGGCCAGGACGCGGGCGGCGGAACTGCTCGATCTCGTCGGGCTCGACCCCGCGACCTACGGGCCGCGCTACCCCGCTCAGCTTTCCGGCGGTCAGCGCCAACGCGTGGGCGTGGCCCGGGCGTTGGCGGCGGATCCGCCGGTGCTGCTGATGGATGAGCCGTTCGGCGCGGTCGACCCCGTCGTGCGCGAGCGTCTGCAAAACGAATTCCTCGGCCTTCAGGCGACGGTGCGCAAGACGGTCCTGCTCGTCACGCACGACATCGAGGAGGCGGTCCGGATGGGCGACCGGATGGCGGTGTACGGCTCAGGACGCATCGAGCAGTTCGACACCCCGGCCTCGGTCCTGGGCGCGCCCGCCACCTCCTACGTGGCTCAATTCGTCGGCGCGGACCGGGGGTTGAAGCGGCTGTCGGTGACGACCGTCGAGCCGGACGATGTGGAGCAGCCGCCGGTCGTACGCCTCGACGAGCCCGCCGGGGCCGCCTCGGCCCGGCTGCGGGCCGAGGGCGCGCGCTGGGCGGTGGTGCTCAACGAGGAAGGCGACCTGCACGGGTGGGTCGGCACGGAGGAGCTTTCGTCGGCCGGACCGGGCGCGGTCGCCAATCTGGCCCGGCGCATGGAGGCGTGGGTGCCGGTCGGCGCCCCGCTCAAGCAGGCGTTCAGCGAGATGTTGCAGTACGACGCGGGCTGGGTCGCGGTACTGGACGGCGCACGCTTCGTCGGCGTCCTGACCCCGGCGAAGCTGCATGAGGCGCTGCGGCGGTCGGTGGACGCGGATGCGCTGGGGGTGGAGCGGACGGAGGTCGACTTCGACTCCGTCGCGGATGCGTGAAGGGGGTGAGGGGGGCTCCAGGGGCTCCGCCCCAAGCCCGGGCGGGCCCCGGGGCGCCGGTCACCCCCCTCGGATCAGCCCCTTGGCCTTCAGGTACGTCCTCGCCACGTCCTGCGGCAGCCGGCGCCAGCTGTCGACCTGTTCGTTCAGCCGGGCGAGGTCCGCGGTCGTGAGCACGGTGTTGAGTCTGCCCAGCGCGTCCGTCACGCCCTTGCCGCCCGCCCGCGAGCGATTGACCACCGGTACGACGCAGTCCGCGTTCTGGAGGTGTTTGTCGTCGGCGAGCAGCACCAGGCCGAAGGCGTCGAGCGTGGCGTCCGTCGTGGTGGTGAGGACCATCTGGTCCTGACCGCTCTGCACGGCCTGCTTGGCCTGGGTGGTCCCGACCCCCTTGGGGTCGACCGCCGTGACGTCGATGCCGTACGTCTTCTTCAACCCGGGCTCGCAGTACGGGCGTTGCACGCACTCGTCCCCCGCCGCGAGCCGCACCGGAAGCTTCGCGGCGCCGAGGTCGCTGAGTGTCCTGAGCCCGTGCCGGCGCGCGTAGGTCCGCGCCACCGCGAAGGCGTTCTGGTCGACGGCCCTGCCCGGGTCGAGGACGGTCAGACCGCGCGGCCCGGCGAGGGCGCGCAGGGCCGCCATGGTGCGGCCGATGTCGGGTGAACCCACGGGCTCGGCGTCGGCGCCGTGGGTCTTGGCGTTCAGCCAGTCGGCGAAGGTCGCCGCGTACTCGGCCACCACGTCGATCTGGCCGCTCTCCAGGGCGGGTTCGTAGATCTCCCGGTTGGTGACCGAGAGGATCTTCGTGTGGTAGCCGGCCTGGTCAAGGAGGAGCGCGTACATCTGCGCCAGGAGGTCGCTCTCGGTGAATCCGGCCGAGCCGATCGTCAGATGCCCGCTGTCGCCGGGCGGCGCGGTCACCGAGCCCTGCTGCTCCAGGCTCGGGCCGCCCGCGCAGGCCGTGACCGCGATCAGGGCGAGGACGGCGGGAAGCAGGCGCGGCCTCATCCTGTCCCGCCTCTGGCCCACTGCGGGGCGAGACGCTGGACGGCTTCGAAGATCCCCTCGACGACGAGCGCGAACACCGCCACGAGGAGGGCGCCCGCGACCACTTGCGGCGTCGAGGCCAGGTTGAACCCGGCGGTGATGATCCGTCCGAGACCGCCCCCGCCCGCGAGGGCCGCGAGCGTGGCGGTCGCGACGAGCTGGACGGCGGCGACGCGTACGCCGGTGAGGATCAGCGGCAGCGCGAGCGGCAGCTCGACGCGGAGCAGGAGCTGGCGCCCGGTCATGCCCATGCCCCGAGCCGCCCGCACCACGTCGCGGTCGACCTCGCGCATGCCGACGTAGGCGTTGGTGAGCAGGGGCGGTACGGCGAAGAGGATCAGGGCGATGATGGTCGGCCACTCGCCGTGCCGGCCCAGCGGGGTGAGCAGGAGCAGGACGAGGACGGCGAAGGTGGGCACGGCGCGCCCCACGTTGGAGACGTTGACGGCGAGCGTGCCGCCCTTGCCCAGATGGCCGAGGACCAGCGCCACCGGCAGCGCGATGAGACAGCTCAGGACGAGGCACAGCGCGGTGAGCCAGAGGTGTTCGCCGAGCCGGTGCCAGACGCCGTTCTCCCCCGACCAGTGGGCGGCCGAGGTGAGCCAGGACCAGGCGTCGGCGAGTGTCGTCATGACGGCGCCGCCCGCGTCCAGGGGGTCAGCAGCCGCTGGACGGCGAGCAGCGCGAGGTCGGCGGCGACGGCGATCAGCACGCACAGGACCGACGCGGTGAGCACCTGCGCCTTGAAGTAGGTGTTCATGCCGGCGTAGATCAGATTGCCGAGCCCCCCGTAGCCGACGATGGCGCCCACCGTCACCAGGGACACCGCGGAGACGGTGGCGATGCGCAGCCCCGCCATGGCGGCGGGCAGGGCGAGCGGAAGCTCCACCGCCAGGAGCAGCCGTACCGGTCCGTAGCCCATGCCCCGGGCCGCCTGCCGGGTGTCCTCGGGCACGGCGCGCAGGCCGGCCAGGATGTTGCGTACGAGCAGCGTCAGGGAGTACAGGACCAGGCCCGCGACGACGATCGAGGCGGAGAGTCCGTACACGGGGAGCAGCAGCGAGAACATGGCGAGGGAGGGGATGGTGTACAGCACGGTCGTCACGCCGAGGACGGGGCCCGAGGCCCAGCGCCAGCGGCGGGCGGCGATGGCCAGGGGCACCGCGATGATCAGGCCGAACAGCACGGAGAGCGCCGTGAGCTGGAGGTGCTGGAGCACCGCGTCCCACAGGATGTGGCGGCGGCTCGACAGGTAGGCGCCGCAGATCCAGTCGTTGTGCGCGAGGCAGTCGTCGGGAGGCGCGGTCACCCGTCCATTGCAGCCGGGGCCCGGCCCGGCCGCCCGTCCTGGTGCGCTGTTCGGGGCACGCGTTGAGTTACCCGGACGAAAGGGGCAGGCTTGAGGTGAACGCGGCCGGACGCCACCGGTACCTCAGCGCACCCGCCCGGCCCGGGAGAGGTGAGTGTCATGCGCGTACTGCTGAAGGCTCAGCTCGATACCCACAAGGCCAACGAAGCCATCCGCGACGGCACTCTGCCCAAGCGCATGCGGACGATGATGGAGACGCTGCGCCCCGAGGCCGCCTACTTCACCGCGGAGGGCGGCTCCCGCACCGCGCTGATCGTCTTCGACCTCGCCGACCCGTCGGGGATCCCGAAGGCCGTCGAGCCGCTGCTCCAGGACCTCGACGCCAAGGTCGACCTCTCACCGGTCATGAACGGGGAGGACCTGGCGAAGGGACTCGCGGCGCTCGGCTGAGCGTCGCGGCGCCCGCGGCACCGGGCCGGGCCCCACGGGTGGCCCGGCCCCGCCGTGTCACAGGCCCGCGTCGCAGCAGCCGTCGCGCCGCATCAGCCGGCCCACCGCCAGCCAGTCCTCGCCCCGCGCGGCCGCGTGCCTGTCGTGCGGCTCGAAGGCGGCGACCAGATCGGCCGTCGTGTAGGGCACGCCTCCCCTGAGCGTCCCACTCGTGCGCACCAGGGAGTCGAAGTCGTCGAACGGGTCGCCGTCGATGAGGGTGAGGTCGGCGAGCTTGCCGTGCTCGACCGTGCCGAGGTCCTTGTCGAGACCGAAGAGCCTGGCCGGGTGGACCGTCGCGGTGCGCAGGGCCTCGACCGGCGAGAACCCGCCCCTGTGCAGGGCCCGCAGTCCCAGGTGCAGGGAGAGTCCGACGGGGACGAGGGGCTGGTCCGTGCCGAGCGCGATCAGTCCGCCCCCGTCCATGACGCGGCGGTAGACGTCCGTCTCGGTGCGCAGGGTCGCCAGTTGGGCCTCGGTGGGCGGCGCGGTGGCCGCCGTTCGCACGGCCTGGGTGTCCCACGGCGGCATGACGGCGGTGACCCGGGGATCGTCGGCGAGCGCGGGGTCGGCGCCGAGCAGGGGCGCGGAGGTGAACGGCGTCATGATGAGGGCGAAGTTGACGCCACGGGCCGTGTAGATCTCGACGACATCCTCGTAGGCGTGTCCGGTCGCCGAGGTGGCGTGCCCGAACTCCGCGCGCTGGGTGGCGAGCAGATGGGTCGTCAGGTCCTGGCCGACCTCGACGCCGGGGGAGACCAGATGGCTTCCCGAGCGCACCCCAAGACGCTCGTGCGCGAAACGTGCCGCCTCTTTCATGAGCCAACTGGGCGCCCGGACATAGGTTTTGACGAAGTCCCAGTCCAGGGCCGCGCCCCGCTGGAGGGAGCGCTCAAGGCCCGCCTCGGTGCGGTGGGCGCGGCCCATGCTGTACGCGACGCGCGCGCCGTCGAGCAGTTCCCCCGTGGTCAGCAGGCGCGGCCCTGCGAGCTGCCCGGTGGCCACGGCCTCGCGGATGCGGGCCTGCTCGTAGGCGAATCCGCCGAGCGACACGGCGGTGGTGATGCCGTAGGTGAGCTGGCCGACGGTCTGACGGCCGCCGTACGTGCTCTGCCAGGGGTGGGTGTGGGTGTCCCAGAGTCCGGGCACGACGGTCCCGCCGGAGGCGTCGATGGTCCGCAGGGCGCCACGTGCGCGGTGGGCCTCGACGGAGGCGACGCGTCCGTGGGACACCACGATGTCGACGTCCTCGCGCACCGTTTCCCCGGTGCCGTCCCAGAGCCGTCCGGCGTGCACCACGACGTCGGCGGGGGTCGGCCTGCGCTGGTCGAGCGCCACCCGCACGGTGTGCGCCGCTCCCCCCTCGACCCCGATCAGACGCAGCCGCGTCCCCGACAGGTACAGCAGCGTCCTGGAATCGCCCGACCAGGAGGGATGGTCGGCTGGTTCGGTGGTGAGGGCGCGCGGCGGACCCTGCGGGGTGCCGTCGGGGGCGACGGGCAGCACCTGGAGGGCGGATTCGACCACGACCGCCATCCACCGTCCGTCGGGCGACCAGACGGGCCCCGAGTCGTAGCGGTCGGCGATGGAGACGTGCGGGGCCACGGCATGCAGATGGTCGGCCCCTGTGACGGTGTCGACGACCCGGATGACGTTGTAGCCCTCACGGAAGCGCAGGTTCAGGCGGTTGCGGTCGCAGAGCGCGACATGGCGTCCGTCGGGCGACCAGCTGGGCCGGCCGGGCAGTCCGCCGCCGCCGAGCGGCGCCACCAGGACGCGCTCGGTGCCGCTCGCGAGGTCGCGCACGACGAGCCGGCCCGACATGTCGATGGCGGCCAGCCGCTTCCCGTCGGGCGAGAGCGCCGGATGCACGCGGCCGCCCGTGGCGATGGCGCTCTCGGCACCGGTGGCCAGATCCCGTCGGTAGACGCCGAGCAGCCCGTCGCGGTCGTCGGCGTACAGCAGGGAGCGACCGTCGCGCGCCCAGACCGGTCCGAGCAGATAGCCGGTGGGCGCGGCCTTGCGCAGCCGCACCGGCGGGCGGCCGCCCGAAAGGTCGGCCAGCCAGAGCGAGTTGAGGGCGGCGAAGGCCACCTGCTTGCCGTCGGGCGACAGCGCGGGCAGATGGATGCCGCGCACCGGACGCACCCGTTCCTCGCCGAGGTCGTACGACTTGACCCGGTATCGCGGCCGGTCCACGGGCAGCGCACCGTGGAACGCGATGGCCTCGGGGTCGGCCGGCCGCTCGGGGCGTACGAGCGTGAAGCGGCCGTCCAGGGTGAGCAGCAGTTCCCCATCCGCCGTCCAGCGCGGTGGCATCGGGGCGATGTCGCCGGCGACGGGCACGGCCTTCGCGTCGACGACCAGGACGCAGGAGGCGTTGGGCGCGGCGGTGGTGCGCAGATAGGCGAGGCGGCGGCCGTCGGGTGCGAGGGCGGGGGTCATGACCTGGGCGTTCTCGCTCTCGGTGTGCTCCACCGTGACCGCTTCCCCGCCGTGCGCGGGGACGGCGGCGATGGTGCGGGCGTCCACTCCGAGTCCGAACGGCGTGGTGACGGCCTTGGCGCGGACGAACAGGATCCGCTTGCCGTCGGGCGACCACGTCGGGTCGAAGTCCTCCCACGCGGCGTCCTGGAGCGGGCCCTCCTGCCCGGGGAGCCCGGTGAGGCGGGTGACGCGGCCGGAGTCCAGGTCCAGGACGTGGATGCGGTAGGCGCTGCCCGTCACCGGGTCCCCGCCGCGTTCGGAGGCGAAGGCGATGCGAGTGCCGTCGGGCGACCATGCCGGGCCCCGGTCGTCCCAGGGGCCTTCGGTGCGTTGGCGCACTTCGGAGCCGTCGGGCCGCATGGTCCAGATGTGGTAACCGCCGCCCTGGTAGGCGCAGAACGCGATGAGCGAGCCGTCCGGGGAGTGGGTGGGGCGGGTCGGTTCGAGCCCGGCCGGTGTGAGCGGCCTGGCCTCGCCGCCGGCCCTCGGGAGCGACCACAGGACGTCCTGGACCTCCGCGATCAGCCGGTCTCCGGCGGGCGAGAGGCTGGCCGCGCCGTTGGTCGCGGCGGTGAAGGACAGCGAGAGGCCGGTGCGCGGCGCCGCAGGCGCGGGCACGGCGCCGACGGCGCTGACGACCCCGGCCGCGCCTGCGGCCGCGAGGAGTTGACGGCGGGAGAGGGTGAGGGGCGAGCGGGAGGCGGTGGTGTCACGGTCCATGACACAGCACGCTCGCGCACCGCACGGCGCACGGGCAACACCGCCATTCCCGCCATCCGGGTGCGGCGGCGGACGGGGGCGCCGACGGGCCCGCGCGTCCGGTCAGGGCCGCCTTCGCGGCGCGCGGCCAAGACGGCGCAAGACGGAGCAAGACGGCGGCGGACAGCGCCCGGCATGAGCGGCGTTGCGGCGGACGGGTGATATTCGGCGGGTGTCGCGGCGCGGCTCGGGCGCGGCGGGCGCGGACGTGAAAGAGAGTCAGACACAGGTCCGGTTTGTATGACAATCATCCCAACCAGAGGAAACGCTCATGCCTGCCGCAGCACTTCACGCCCTCACCCGGCCGCGCGCCCGGGTCACCGCCGTCGCCGCCCTCACTCTCGCGGCCGCCGCGCTCACCGCCGCCCCCGCCGCCTTCGCCGCACCCGGCGACAACGGCGACATCAAGATTCACGCGGTGGGTACGCCCTTCACCGACCCGCGCGACGAGCCGAAGGTCTGCAACTTCTACCTCGACGCCTTCGACTTCGACGCCGCGCCCGGCACCAGCTGGAACGCCACCACGGAACCGATCAGGGCGGGCGGCCCCTCGCTCTCCAGCACCATCCAGCTCGTGTCCGGCACCGGTCACACCCCTCCGCTCACGCTGCCCAACGGGCAGTACAAGCTCAGCTGGAACGTCGTCGGCGGCAAGGGCCCGGGCAAGCAGAAGATCTTCACCGTCGAGTGCCCGGTGTCCGCACCGCGCGCCGCGATCGACGGACACAACGGCCCGCCGCACACCAGGCCGCACGGCGGGGTGCCGGCGGGCGGCGGCGGTCTCGCCGAATCCCCGGGCATCCCGCAGGCGGGGGCCGTGGCAGGCGTAGGACTGGTCGCGGTCGCCGGGGTGCTCTACATCCGCCGACTCCGCCGCCGCACCGATGGCGCAGCGTAGAAGCACTCCCATCGCCCGGCACCGGACGCGCGCCTACCGCCTGACGCGGACAGCGGCCCTGGCCCTGTCCTTGGTGGTGGGCGGCGTCTGGTGGGCGCAGGACGACGGGGCGGGGCCGCCGTCCGCCGCCGGGCCGAGGGAGGCCGAAGTGGCCGCGGCCCCGGCGGGCGACAGCCGGGGCGCGGTGTCCCCGCCCGCGCGCCCACGACCGAGCCCGCCCGCGCCGGCCGCGCTGCCGCCGTCGCGCGCGATGTCGCTGGCGATTCCCTACCTCGGCATCGAGGCACCGGTCGTCGCCCTCGGCCTCGACGCGCAGCACCGGCTCGCCACGCCTCCCGTCAACAACCCGAAGGTCGTGGGCTGGTACGGCGACGGTCCCTCGCCCGGCGAGACGGGCACCGCCATCGCCGTCGGGCACCGCGACACGCGGACCGGTGCCGCCGTCTTCGCGAACCTCAGGGTGCTGCGCCCCGGCCGCGTCATCGAGGCCCGGCGCGCCGACGGCAAGGTCGCCGTGTACACCGTGGACCGGGTCAAGACGTACGAGAAGGCGCACTTCCCCGACCAGGAGGTGTACGGGCCCGCGAGCCGTCCGGAGCTCCGGCTGATCACATGCAGCGGCCGCTTCACGCACAAGGCGGGCTACGAGAGCAACCTCGTCGTCTTCGCCCACCTCGCCCAGGTGCGCACCGCCCCGCCCACCACAGCCGGCGCGCCCGCGCCGACGAAACGCCGGTAGGCCCCAGGGACGCACGGCCCCCGCACCAGGCGGCCGGAAAGCGCCCCTTGGGGCTCCGGGGCGTTTCCGTGGCCATTGACACTCCTGTCAATGACATGGACATTACTAGTCGCTCATCCGGTCCCCGCCGCCCCACCCAGACGGCATCGAACCGCGCTCCACCCCCCACCCTCGTCACATCCATGACGCACGGTCCTGGAGGAGCCCTATGAACCGACGCAGATCCACCCTGGCCACCGCCATCCTGTTCGCGACCGCCGCCGCGCTCGCGTCCACGCGCGGCGCCCAGCCCGCCGCCGCCCATGCCATCCCCTCCCCCACCGCCATCCCCTCCCCCGACGCGCCCCACCGGGGCACGGTCGCCGGCGCGCGGACGCCGGACCACGATCCCGCCCGGGACCGCGCCGTCGCGGCGCTCAAGCAGGGGCGCGCAGGCGGATTCCGCAAGGAGGACGCCGAGCCCACGCACAACTGGTGGGGCGTCTTCCCCCGGCCCGGCACCCACGACGGCATCACCGCGACCCACACCGTCGACCCCTCCTACCGGGTCACCGACGCCGACAACTTCACCTACGCGCCGACCACCAAGGCGCAGAACTCGTGCATGGAGGTGGTCACCGCCTACTGGAACAGCGGCGACGAGATATGGGCGTGGGACTGGTGCGGGGCGGGCGGCCCGACCAAGACGGTCGCCGTCGACGCGGCCTTCAAGGCCAAGTACACCCAGCCCGCCGGCAAGGAACTCGCCTACAGCGTCCAGCTGGTGCGCGACAGCGCCGCCACCAACACCTGGTCCTCCTACCTGTACAACTACCGCTCCGCGCAATGGGAGTTGCTGTACCGCAAGTCCGGCCAGGACCAGAGCGGCCTCGATCACGGCTGGGACATGTTCGAGATCTACGCGAGCGTCAACCCCGCCACCGGCGCCGGCTACTACTGCTCGCAGGCCCGCGACACCGTCTTCGACAGCAGCTCCATACAGCTGCGCCAGGGCGGCACCTGGAAGCCCGCGAGCCCGGCCGACGCGCCGTGGACCGAACAGAACCCGGACGGCGCCGACTTCCTGTGCCCCGGCCTGAACTTCATCCAGGCCGGCGCGGACGACCACTGGACGGTGCGCCAGTAACCCCGGCGCGGGGGCGGCATGTCGTGCGGTCACGGCTCTGGGAACCTCAGGTCCGTCCCGCTACCCTCCGCGCATGATTTCCACGGTTGTCTGGGGCACCGGCAACGTCGGCCGTGCGGCGATACGTGCCGTCCACGCCCACCCCGCGCTGCGGCTCACGGCCGTCCTCGTCCACGACCGGGCCAAGGTGGGCCGCGACGCGGGTGAACTCGCCGGTATGGAGGCCAGGTTGGGCGTACCGGCCACCGACGGCATCGAGGCGGTCCTGGGCGCAGGGCCACGGGCCGTGGTGTACGCCGCTTCCGGCGACACCCGGCCCGACGACGCGCTCGCCGATGCCTGCCGGGCGATCCGGGCGGGCGCCGTGGTGGTCACCTCCGCGCTGTACCCGCTCTACGACCCCGTCGGCGCCCCGCCGGAGTTCCGGGACCCGGTGCTCGCCGCCGTCGCGGCGGGCGGCGGGTCCCTGTTCGTCTCGGGTGTCGACCCGGGCTGGGCAAACGACGTACTGCCGTTGCTCGTCAGCGGCCTCGGCAGCACCGTGGACGCGATCCGCTGTCAGGAGATCTTCGACTACTCCACCTATGAGCAGGAGGAGTCGGTCCGCCACCTCATCGGCATGGGCCACCCCATGGAGTACGAGCCCCTGATGCTCGCCCCTTCCGTCCCGGCCATGGTGTGGGGCGGCCAACTCCGGCTCATGGCACGTGCGTTGGGCATCGAACTCGACGACATCGACGAGACCGTGGAGCGCCGTCCCCTGAGCGCGACGGTGCGCACCCGCACGATGGGCACCTTCACGGCGGGCACCCAGGGCGCGGTGCGGTTGGAGGTGCGGGGCATCGTCGGCGGCGAGCCACGTCTGGTGATCGAGCACATCACCCGTATCCACCCCTCCTGCGCCCCCGACTGGCCCGCGCCGCCCGACGGCGGTGACGGGGCACACCGCGTCGTCATCGAGGGGCGACCGCGCATCTCGGTCACGGTCGAGGCGAGCGACGAGGGCGAGAACCGGTCGGCGGGCGGCAACGCCACCGCGGCCGGCCGTCTGGTCAACGCCATCGACTGGCTCGCGGCGGCCGGGCCCGGCCTCTACGACGCGCTCGACGTCCCGCTGCGTCCGGCAGCCGGGGGACTGGGAAGGAAGCAACGATGAGGATCGACATCCCCGAGGGTCAGGAGCCCATCGGGTACGTGTGGGGCGACATGGTCCCCGGCATCGGGCCGGCCGCCGCCAACTTCTCCCTGTCCGTCTACGCCCATACCACCCTCGGGCTGCGGGAGTTCGAGGCCGCGCGCCTGCGCGTCGCGCAGATCAACGGCTGCCGGTTCTGCCTCGACTGGCGCACCGACCGGGACGGCGAGAAGGTCGAGGAGTCGTTCGCCGACGCGGTCGCCCAGTGGCGCACCACCGACGCCTTCGACGAGCGCACGCGCCTCGCGGCCGAGTACGCCGAGCGCTACGCCGTGGACCACCACGGGCTCGACGAGGAGTTCTGGGCGCGGATGACCGCGCACTACAGCCAGGTGGAGATCGTGGAGCTGAGCATGAGCATCGGCTCCTGGCTCGCGTTCGGCCGGCTCAACCATGTGCTCGGTCTCGACACCGTGTGCGTCCTTCCCACCACCTGACAACAGGGCCGTCCGGCACCCGGGCGGCCCCGCATCGCGCCGTCACGCGAGATCGACGGCGATGATCTGCTCGATGTTCCGTTCGGCGAGCGCCGTGATGGTGACGAAGGGATTGACGCTGGTGTTGCCCGGGATCAACGAGCCGTCGATGACGTACAGGCCCGGATACTCTTGCAGGCGGCCGTAGTTGTCGGTCGCTCTGTCGAGTACCGCGCCGCCCAGCGGGTGGTAGGTGAGGGTGTCGTTCCAGACCTTGTAGACGCCGAACAGATCGGTGCGGTAGATCGTCCCCTCCGTGGCGTTGATCTTGTCGAAGATGGTTTTGGCCATGTCGATGGACGCCTGCTTCCAGGCGGTCCGCCAGTCCAGGTCCACCTGGCCGGTCGCGGGGTTCCAGGAGAACGTGCCCCGGTTGGGGTTCTTGGTGATCGACAGGTAGAACGAGGCGTACGTCTCGATGCCGGTGGGCAGCGGGGCGACCTCGGCGAAGGCGCCGCCGGCGTTCCAGTTGTCGATGCCGCCGCAGGGGATCGCGGCCTGGACCTGGCCGGTGGGGTCCCACAGATAGTTGGCGCGTCCGCACATGACGTTGCCGTTGTCGCCCCAGCCACGGCCCACTTCGCCGTTGAGGCGGGGCAGCGCGCCGGTGGCCTTCAGTGTGACCAGGAGCTTGCTGGTGCCGACGCTGCCGGCCGCGAAGAACACCCGGTCGGCGGTGACGGTTTTGGTGGCGGTGACGTCGCCGCCGGTGTTCAGCTGCTCGATGACGACCGTGTAGCCGCCGCCCGGGCCGGGCGACACCGAAGTGACCCGGTGCAGCGGGGAGATGGCGACCCTTCCGGTCGCCCCGGCTTGGGCCAGGTAGGTCTTCTGCAACGACTTCTTGCCGTAGTTGTTGCCGTACAGGATCTCGCCCGCGACGGCCGACTTGGGCACAGTTCCGGCCGCCTCCTGCTTCATGTAGTCCCAGTCGTACACATCGGGCACGAAGGTGAAGGGGAAGCCGGAGCGCAGGGCCTGCTTGCGGCCGACGCGGGCGAACTGGTAGCAGTCCACCGTGTCGAACCAGGCCGGGTCGATGAGCCCCGAGCCGAGTCCCGCGTTGGCGCGCGGATAGTAAGTGGCGTACATCTCATCGGGGTTGACCGACGGCAGGATGGCGCCGAAGTTCTCCCGCTTGGGCGTGACCGCCATGCCCCCGTTGACGAGCGAGCCGCCGCCGACGCCGCGCCCCTGGTAGACGGTGATCCCGCCGAAGTCCTCGGCGTCCAGGATGCCGGTGTAGCGGGGGATCGACCGGTCGATCGGGATGCCGAAGAAGTTGCTCAGCGGCTGCTTCGTCCTGGTGCGCAGCCAGTAGGAACGGTAGTCCGGCGCGGTCGTGGCGCAGAAGATCTTGCCGTCCGAGCCCGGGGTGTCCCACGCCATCCCCATCTCGATCATCTGCACGTCGACACCGGCCTGGGCCAGCCGCAGGGCCGCGACCGAGCCGCCGTAGCCGGTGCCGATCACGAGGGCGGGGGCGTGCGCGCCGTCCCCGATGGACGCGGTCCGGGCGAGGGGCCGCGCCTGGGCCACGGCGCCATGACCGAGGAGAGCCGCCGCCCCGAGAAGAGAACCTGTTCCAGCGATGAATCTTCGGCGTGATACACCCTGGGAACCCGTATGATGCATGGTAGTGTCACTCATGTGACATTCCTCACTCTCGACGAGTGAGAACAGGTTCTACTGGCGCGCGCATGATATGTCACTAGATACCAAGTGGTAACTTCCGGCCGGTACGCGCCCTTGCGCCGGACTGTCCGCTCTGATCCGCGGCAGCCACGGGAGAGCGAATATAGAGCCGCCGTGAGGGCCCGGGCATGCCCGTCACAGGCCGTGGCGCCGGTCGCCGAGCACCACCTCGCAGACCTCGCGCTCCAGCTGCGCGGAGAACGGTTCCAGACGGGCCCGGACAGCCCGGCGGGTCTCCTCCGCAATCAGATCGGCGTTGATCGCCGCCCCGGCCCGCACACCGGCGGCCGCCGCTACGACGACCTGGTCCAGCGGGCTCGCGACATTGCCCGCCACCCACACACCGGGCACCTCGGTCGCGCCGGTCGCATCGGCCGGAATGTGGTTGCCGATGACGGCGCCCGCCATCTCCAGGTCCGCCGGCTCAAGGCCGAGCGAGCCGAGCACTCCCGCGCGCGCCACCAACTTCGTTGTCACCGCGAGCACCTGACGGGGCATCAGAGTGCCGCTGGCCAGACGCACCCCGTGCAGGCGCCCCTCCCTCGTCTCCAACGCGGTCACCTCGCCGACCACGACGCGTACGCCCCGGGTGGCAAGCTCCTCGTACTGCTGGTCGTCGGGATCGTCCATGGTGTGCAGGAAGAGCGTGACGTCGTCGCTCCACTGCCGCCACAGCAGGGCCTGGTGCACGGCGAGCGGCCCGGTGCCAAGGACGCCGATCGCCCGGTCCCGCACCTCCCAGCCGTGGCAGTAGGGGCAGTGCAGCACATCGCTGCCCCACAGCCCGGCGAGTCCGGGAACATCGGGGAGCTCGTCGACCAGGCCCGTGGTGACCAGGAGGCGGCGGGCGCGCACCTCCTGTCCGTCGGCGAGGCGGACCCGGAAACCGTCCCCGTCGCGCTCGGCGCCGGTCGCCGTGCCGCTCAGGAACTGCCCGCCGTAGCCGAGCACTTCGGCACGGCCCGTCGCCAGGAGTTCGCCCGGCGCCACACCCTCGCGGCCGAGATAGGCGTGGACGCCGTGGGCCGGGGCGTTGCGGGGCTCGCCCGCGTCGATCACCAGGACCGAGCGCCGGGCCCGGCCCAGGGTGAGCGCCCCGCTCAGTCCGGCCGCTCCGCCCCCGATCACCACCACGTCATGGATCTCCCGACGGCCATCCTCGACAGCACTGTTCATCGCGTGTCCCCTTCGCCCATCCCTGTGCGGTACCTCCGCTGCCGCGATGCTGCGTCCACGCGCATCCGATTGACAACGCAACTTGCCAATACGGCAACAGGAAGGCCGCCGGGCCGAGGGGCCACGGATCAGGGGCGGCGGCGGGGTTTGGCGCGCTTGGCGCCGCTCTTCGGTGCGGCCGCCCCGCCCCGCGCGTTCTTGCCGCCGGACTTGCCAGCGGTCTTGCCGGACGACTTGCCCGCGGCGGCCTTGCGCGGCGCGCCGCCCTTGTCGGCACGCTTCTGCTTGGGCTGGGGCGGCGTCGGCGTACGGCCTCGGGTGCTGTTGACGGTGCGGCCACGGACGATCCCGATGAATTCCTCCACCAGGTCGGGTGTGACCTCCTCCTCCGCCCACGACAGCGCGATCCGGGACTCGGGTACGCCCGTGACCGTCCGGTAGGTGAGGTCCTTGCGGTGGTAGAGGCGCGCGAGCGACTGCGGCACGACAAGGAGCCCGATCCCGGCCGCCACCAGCTCGACGGCGTCCTCGGTGGTGGCGGGACGCTCAAGGGCGGCCCGGCCCGGGGGGCGCTCCCAGTCCAGGGTGTCATCGAGCGGGTGCAGCACGATCTCGTCGGCCAGCTCGTCGGCGGAGACCTCCTCGACCGCGGCGACGAGGTGGCCCTTGGGGACCACGACGACCGTCGTCTCGGTGTACAGCGGGATCGCGCTGAGATCCGTACGGTCGATCGGCAGCCGCACGAAGCCCGCGTCTGCCTCGCGGGCGCGCAGCACGTCGGGCGCCTGGGCGGCGGAGACCGTGGCGAGGGTGAGGGGGACGTCCGGCAGCCGCTCGTTCCAGATCCGCACCCACTTGCTCGGCGTCACACCCGGAACGTAGGCGAGCCGGAACGATGGGGGTTCTTCCGAGCCTGTCACCCCGCCAGGTTACCGGTCGTGGTCGGCGGGATCGCACACGCTCGCTACTCTGGACCCATGACGTCGCACCAGACCACCCAGACGATGAAGCCCGCCACCGCGGCGAAGAAGCTGGGTGTGTACCTCGAGGCCACCCCCGCCGAGTTCCAGGAGGGCGTGGTCTCGCGCACCGAGCTCAACGCGTTGCAGAGCGACCCGCCCCAGTGGCTCCAGGACCTGCGACGCACCGGCCCGCACCCCCGCCCGGTGGTCGCGGCCAAGCTCGGCGTCTCGATCGCGGGTCTCGCGCGCGGCGGAGTCACCGACGCCCTCACCACGGAGCAGATCGAGGCCCTGAAGCAGGAGAACCCGGAGTGGCTGCGCAAGGAGCGCGCCACCCAGGCGGAGGTCCGCAAGGAGACCGTTCGCATCAAGGAGAAGCAGAAGGAGAAGAGCGCGCAGCAGACCGAGGAGCCCCGGGGCCCGCGCGCCTGATCCCCCGGCGTCCAGACGCCACCCGTTTTCCCGTCGTACACCCAGTGCCGCCGTCCAGTCGCCTTGCGACCGGTCGGCGGCATTCGGCGTACGGGGCCGCGACTTCCCGGCCCGGGCTTCTGCCCGACCTGGTCAACTCGCCCTGCTCACCGGGGAGTCACGCGTTTCTGACGCGGTGTCAGGCGCCTCGGCTGTCCCCGAGTCGGGGTTGCGCAAGCCGGGGGTCGCCATTGTGAGCGTGGCGACATAGGCAGTGGAGGCTGCGCAGCCCAGACTGGACAGTTTCAACTGAAGATCCTACGGTGGCCGCATGGCAAGCACCCCCGGCGTCCCAGTCACCCCGGGCGCCACGGACACCCCGGGCGCCCCGGAGGACACCTCCGCCGAGATCTCCACGTCCGCCGTCCGCGCCGCGCGCGATCTGCGGGTGGTGTTCAGCAGGCTGCGGCGCCGGCTGCGGGAGGTCGCGGACCACAGCCAGGACCTCACCCCCTCGCAGGTCTCCGCGCTGACCCTCATCGACAAGGGCGGGGCGGCGTCGGCGAGCGCGCTCGCGGCGACGGAAGGGGTGCGTCCCCAGTCGATGGCCGCCACCTTGGCGGCGCTCGACCAGCGGGGCCTGATCCAGCGCAGCCCCGACCCCGAGGACGGCCGTCGTCAGCTGGTCACCCTGACCGGGGCGGGCCGCGAGCGCGCCGAGGGCAATCGCCAGGCCCGCGCGGAATGGCTCACGCAGGCGTTCCAGGAGCGTTACACGGAGCAGGAGCGCGCCACGATCGCCGAGGCCATGGCCCTGCTGGAACGCCTCGCTCAGCCGTGAACCGTGGTCCGTCGCCCGTGCTCCGTGGCCCAACGCCCGTCGCCCGTCGGCTGTCGCCCGCGAACCGTGGTCCGTGACCGCATGGCCACCGCACCGGTCCGGCCCGCCCCGCCCGCGCGCCCACCACCGCTTCGGGCAAGGCCGCCGGGACCGGCCCGGCACCACCACCACCACCACCACCACCACCACCAAGCAGCTCCCCCAGAGGCACGAAAGGCACCACCATGGCTCTCACCACACTCGACCCGCGCACCGCTCTCGTCGCCATCGATCTCCAGCGCGGCATCGTCGCCATGCCCACGGAGCCCCACACCACCGCCGACGTCGTGGCGCGCACCGCCGAACTCGCCGACGCCTTCCGTTCGCAGGGGCTGCCCGTCGTCCTGGTCCGCGTCTCGCTCGCCCCCGACGGGGCCGACGCCGCCCCCGGCCGCACGGAGGCCGGCCAGGGCCGTGGCGGCGCACGCCCCGAGGGCTGGGACGTCATCGTCGACGAACTGGCCGGGCACCCCGGCGACATCACCGTCACCAAGCGCAACTGGGGCGCCTTCCACGGCACCGACCTGGACGTGCAGCTCCGCCGCCGAGGCATCACTCAGATCGTGCTGACCGGCGTGGCCACCAGCATCGGGGTGGAATCGACCGCGCGCGCGGCCCACGAGCACGGCTACCACGTCACTCTGGCCACCGACGCCATGACCGACATGAGCGCGGACGCCCACCAGCACAGCGTCGAGCGGATCTTCCCGCGCCTGGGTGAGACCGGCACCACGGCGGAGATCGCCAACCTCCTGGCCAAGCTCCCGGTCTGACGCGGGTCGCCGCTCTCAGGCGTCCTGCGCCGGATGTCCGGCCTCGATGCCCGCGCTGTCGCTCAGCCGGAACACCTCCGCGTCCCCTGATGGCGCGGGGGCCTCGGCCTCCAGGGGGCTGAGCAGGAAGCCCATGTGGTCGCCGCCGTCCGTACGTTCCTCCACCCGGCCCACGAACCAGGCCGGGGCGTCGTCGAGCAGAACCGTACCGGCGGGGCCCTCGTGCCAGGCGACATCGGCGAACTTGTCGCACTCGTCACCCGTAAGCCCGCCGAAGTGCTCCGCGAGTCCGTACTGCGCGCGGCTCAGCTGGTGCACGGCGAGAAAATCGGCCGAACGGGCCACCCGGTACGTCCTGTTGGCCTTCGACAGCCACACCATGAACCGCACGGGCACCATGGAGCACTGCGAGGCGAACCCCACCAGGCACCCGGCGCGCTCCTGGCCCGTGGTCGCTGTCACGACGTACATCGGACAGTCCAGGCGGTCGAGGAACCTCTCCATCGCACTCTCCACGGCACTCACCTGTTCCAACCCCTCGTCTCGTGGTCCGCACACTGTGTCCGGCCGGGCCCGGCGACGCCACCCCGTATGCCACCGGTACCCCGAACGGCTGAAAGAAGCGAGGAAGCCGCCGCCTTGAGTGTAGGACCGGCGGCCGGGGGCACCCGGGAGCTCGGCGAGCGAAGACGGGCACCGCACCAGCGGCGCCCGCCGTCCGCACCCCGCCACCACCGACCATCCGAAGGGAATGCTCCACCATGGAGAACATCTGGGCCTACCCGGAGGCTGCCGCCTACCAGCCCGGTACCGACCTGACCGGGTTCAAGGTCGAGGCGACCGACGGAAGCATCGGCAAGGTCGACAAGTACTCGGAGGAGGTCAGCTCCTCGTACATCGTCGTCGACACCGGCCCCTGGATCTTCGGCAAGCACGTCCTGCTGCCGGCCGGCGTCCTGACGCGTATCGACGCGGTCGAGAAGAAGATCTACGTCGCCTGCACGAAGGACCAGATCAAGGACTCCCCCGAGTTCGACAAGGAGAAGCACCTCGGGGATCCCACCTACCACGACCAGGTGGGTGGCTACTACGGGCGTCCGCACATGTGACGTCCCCGCCTTCCGCGATGCCCGGCCGTCCCGAGCGGCCGGGCATCGCCATGTGTACCTCAGGGACGGATCCGCAGGTGTGTCTCCGGGACGGATCCGTCGGTGCGTTCGTCTCAGGCGGACGCGTCCTGGGTGGCGGACGCCGGCCGCGCGCCCGGCGGCGCGTCCGTGATGTCGAGGAAGACGTGCTGTGCCTCCGGCCACGCCTCCACCACGGCGGCCTTGATGCGCTCCGAGACCACCTCGACCTCCTCGCTGTCGAGTCCGGGCCGCAGATCGATCCGCGCGGCCACCAGCGTGGAGTCAAGGCCGAGCCGCATCGTCAGGAGGTCGGCGACGTTGTCGATCTCGGGCTGCTCGTCGAGCAACGCCCGGATGCGGCGCCGCAGTTCGGGATCGACGGCCTCGCCTATGAGCTGGTCGCGGGCCTCCTTGCCGAGCCGGTACGCCACGTACACGAGGAGGAGCCCGATGGCCATCGACGCGGACGCCTCCCACACCACCTGGCCGGTGACCATGTGCAGGGCCATGCCCGCCCCGGCCAGCAGGACGCCGAGCACCGCGGTGCCGTCCTCGGCGACGACGGTGCGCAGGGCGGGATCACTGCCGATGCCGCCGCTCTGGCCGCGCACCTGGTACAGCGCCCGCAGGAGCGAGCCACCCTCGGCCACGAGGGCGACACCCAGGACGGACAGGCCCACGATGTACCCGCCGGTGGACTCCTGCTCATGATCGTTCAGCGCCTGGACTCCCTGGAAGAAGGAGAAGCAGCCGCCCATGACGAAGATGCCGACGGCGGCGAGCAGCGACCAGAAGTAGCGCTCCTTGCCGTAGCCGAAGGGGTGGCGCTGGTCGGCCGGACGCCGGCTGCGGCGGAGCGCGGCGAGCAGGAAGACCTCGTTCATGCTGTCGGCCACGGAGTGCGCCGCCTCGGAGAGCAGCGCGGGTGACCCGGCCAGCACTCCGGCGGCCGCCTTGGCCGCGGCGATCAGGAGGTTGGCCGCGAGCGCCACCAGGACGGTCAACCGGGTCTTGCGGTCCTTCTTGTCCACGGTCACTTCTCCATACCTATGCCACCGCCCAGTCCATGCCGCAGTCCATGCCGCAGTCCATGTCGCAGTCCATGTCGCAGTCCATGTCGCAGTCCGTGTCGTAGTTCGTGACGCCGTCCATGACGTCTCGTCGGACAACAGTCCCTGGGGGCGGTGCGGCCCGCCCCCAGGGAAGCCACGCGCGGCAGGTCACCGGCGGGCGTTGCTCCGGGAGCCCTCGTAGGCGCGGCGCTTGCGCGCGGATGCCGCCTCCTCGGGGTCCTCCGGCTCTTCCTCGTCCGCCTCTTCGGCGTCCTCGGCGTACTCGCCCTCCACGGGCTCCGCGTCGCCGTCCGCGTCCTCGTCCTCGTACTCCTCCTCGACGGGCTCCTCGTCCTCCTGCGCGTACTCGTCCTCGTCGTCCTCTTCGTACTCCTGGGCGGGCTCTTCGTCGGCCTCGTCGCCCTCAATCTCGTCGTCGTACGCCTCGGGGTCCTCTGGGTCCTCCGGGTCCTCGTCGGAAGCGGGACCGCGCTCGGCGCCCTCCGCCTCCTCCCCTCCGGGCTCGTCCTCGTCGGCGTCCTCGCGGCAATCGCTCTGCTCGGGCTCCCGCTCCTCCTCCTCGGCGACCGCGTCCTCGTGCGAGACCACGACCTCGCCGTCCCTGATCTCGCCGCGCCAGCCGCCCTCTGCCTCGCCGAGCAGCGCGGTGTGGCGGGCGAAGTTCTTGAGGTCGAGGCGGGCGCGGCGGCCCTGGGCGCGCCAGATGTTGCCCGTCTTCTCGAACAGTCCCTTGGGGTAGTACTCCATGACCAGGAGCACCCGGGTGAGGTTTTCGCCCAGCGGGTGGAAGGTGACGACGCCCTTGACGGTCCCCTTGGCGCCCTCGGAGGTCCACGCGATGCGCGCGTCCGGCACCTGTTCGGTGGTGTGCGCCTTCCAACTGCGGGTGGACCAGAAGACCTTGACCTTCCAGTCCGACGTCGTGTCGTCGGCGACGGTCGCGCTCTTGACGCCCTTGGCGAAACTGGCGAACGACTGGAACTGGGTCCACTGGTCGTAGGCGTCGCGCACCGGCACGCCCACGTCGACGGACTCCATGATCACGGTCGGCTTGCGCCCGGCGCCGCCCTTCTTGCGGCCGCCGCCGAGTCCCTTGAGCATGTCCTTGGCGTTGTCCTTGAGGTGGGAGGCGCCCATCTCCACGGCGGCGCGCACGGGGCCCTTGCCTTCGGCGACCTTGCGGCCGCCTTCGAGGGCCAGCTTGGCGAAGCCGGGGCTGCGGCCCTCGGCGATGTCGGTGAGCTTGACCGTGGTCTCGCCGAGCTTGTGCCCCATGCCCACGAGAAGCCGCTCGCCCTGGGCGAGCAGATAGGACTGAAGCTCCGACTTGAGCCGGTCGGCGGCGGGGCTTGAGGTCAGCGGGTTCTTCGTCTCAGCCACGGTCGCCCTCCCCCTTGCCGCCGCGCCGGCTCGCCGTCTTCTTGGCGGGTGCCCGCTTCGCCGTGCGCTGCGTCGACTTGGCCGTCTTCTTCGCCGAAGTCGCCTTGGACGAGGCTGACTTGGCGGCCGCTCCGCCGGCCGGGCGGGACTTGGACGACGCCTTGTCATCCGCGTCGGACGACCTGGACGAAGACCGGCCCGAGGAACGTGAGGAGGACCGGGACGAGGACCGGCGCGCGGTCGACTTGGCGGGGGCCCCGCCGCCCTCGTCCGGCTGCTCCTCGTCGTCCTGCTCGCCCTTCTCGTCCTGCTCGTCCTTCTCGTCGTCGGATTCGACCACGCCGGGGATGACGCCCGACATCCGGTCGTGCACGTCGAGGGTGCGATCGTGCAGCCGGTCGGCGAGCCCTTCTATCTGGCGGTTGATGAGCGCGCCCGTCGCGGCCTTGCCTACCCCGCGCAGGTCCTCCCTCAGCTGGTCGCCGATCTCCTTGAACTGCGGGTTGTCGGCCAGTTGCGCCGCCGCGAAGTCCGCGATCGCCCGTGGGCTCAATTGCAGGCGTTTACCCATGACCAGCGTGCCGATGCCGAAGGCGAGTTTGGCCTTCTTCGTACGCCCGAGCAGATAGCCCGCGCCCACCGCGAGCCCCAGTCCCAGCCGATTGTTCATGTCAGACCTGTCCTCTCCTCATCTGTCTCGCGACAAAGAGCCCGGGGAAGGACTCATCACACCGGGTAGCCAACAAGGCCAGAGCCAAACCCTGGGACGAGAGGGTGCGCCGGGGCCCACGGGCCGCGTCAGGGGTGGACGCCTCGCGTCGGGGCCACCCCACGGCGTCCGATTCCCGCAGGTCACCGCAGGCCCGGCGGGTCGCCGCCGGAACGCCTGCCGCGCTTGACGAGCCGTCAGCTTCTGCGGTGCAGGACGGCGGACAGATGGTGTTGCAGGGGGTTGCCGATCGCGGCCAGGTCGTGGGTGAAGGTCAGGGTCTCGCCGTCGGGCAGTTCATAGCGCCTCCGGGTGGCGTCGACCTCCTTGGCCGTGGGGGTGAGCGCCACCTGCCCGGTACGGATGTCCACCGTGCCGGCCGCGGCGACGCCGACCGCGATCTCCGCGATACCGGTGGGCTGGGTGATCAGGGCCTCCACGCGGCCATCGGCCTGGAGCCGCCACCAGCCGCTCTCGCGGGCCGAAGGGCGCAGGGGCGCGCCGTCGGCGCCGATGAGCCAGGCCCGCGCCTCGTAGCGCAGAAAGGGACGGCCGTCGTGGGTGAAGGTGACCTCCTGCTCGTACGCGAAGTCCCCCTCCAGAGTCGGATAGCCGCCCTCGCCGCGTCCGAACCAGGTGCCCAGAAAGCCGGTAACGGGCGCGAGCAGTGCGTGCGGGGCGGGCGTCCCGTCCGGGCGGTGGGCGTCGGGGTATGGGTATGCCGGTGCGGGGCCGGGGTGGGCCGCTGCGGGGTCGGTCACGGTGTGCGCTCCTGAGGTCGGGTCCGGTGCCGGACCGAAGCCTAGGGGCCCCATCCCCGGGCGACCCGCCCGCGACCACCGAAACGCGGCGCGCTTCCTCAACCTGCCTCAAGGAGCCGGGGGTTGGCTCAACCTGCCTCAAGGAGCCGGGGGTTGGCCTCGGCCCCCTCGGTGCTGAGGAGGACGACGGTCGAGCCGGGGCCGAGCCCCAGCGTCGTACGGCGTTGTTCGGCGCCCGCGCCGCTGAGCACCGCCCGCATTCCGGCGAGCGCGGCCGCGCCGCAGGGACCCGAGGACACGCCGAGGGATGCCAGACGGGCCACCGCGTCGGCCGTGGCCGGATCCGGAACGGCGACCGAGGCGTCCAGGCCCGCGCGGAGGTAGGGCCAGGCGATGCTGGAGGGGGTGCCGCAGTTCAGGCCGACCATCGCGGTGTCACCCGTGGTGATGCTGGCGCGTGCCCCGCGCATGAGGCCGCGCAGCACGCAGGCGGCGGCCTCCGGTTCCACCGCAAGGAGCGCCGGAGAACGCCGGCCGGGCGCAAGGCTCCGGTAGTGCCGCACCACGGCCTGGGCCAGCGATCCCACGCCGACCGGCACGGCGACCAGATCGGGCCCCTCGCCCACCCCGCGCGCGGCCAACTGCTCGTCCAGTTCGGCGCAGAGGGTGGAGTAGCCCTCGACGATCCAGCCGGGGATCCGCTCGTAGCCGGGCCAGGCCGTGTCCTGGACGAGGACCGCGTCCGGCGCGGCGGCCGCCTCCGCCGCACGGCGTACCGCCTCGTCGTACGGTCCGGCCACCTCGCTGATCCGCGCCCGCTCGGCGGCGATGGCGGCCACCGCCCGGGGATGGACACCGCGCGGCACGAAGACGTGGGCCCGCTGCCCGAGGCGATGCGCCATGCGGGCCACCGCGCGGCCGTGGTTGCCGTCGGTGGCGGTCACCAGCGTGATGCGTCCCGTCCCTTCGCCGCGCGTGGCCCGTTCATCGAGCACACGCCGGATCGCCCAGGACGCCCCCAGCGCCTTGAACGAGGGCAGCCCGAGCCGGCACGACTCGTCCTTGACGAACACACGACCCAGGCCCAACTCCCTCGCCAGGGCCGGTAGTTCGACCAATGGAGTGGGCTCGTAGTCGGGCAGCCCGGCGTGGAAGTCGCGCGCACCGGACGGCGCGGGCTCGCACCGCCAGGCGCGGCCGCCGTGCCGGGCTGACCAGAACAGAGGGAGCGGCCCGGTGGCGAGGTGAGCGGCGTCGCGAGGCATCCGACCAGGGTGCGACACTCCCCCGCGTTCGGTCCAGCCCCGGCCGCTCCAGGCATGCCGGTCCGCGCTCACCCACGGGCCCACCCGCCACTCCCGGCCACAGGCACCAACTCAACTCCCCCGGCATCACCACCTCTTGACGATATGCATTCACGGACGTTATAACTTCTAACTAACGGCAAGCGCTATAGGCAGCCAGTCGCGACTGACGGCCGCCGAACACGTCCGCGCCCTTCACCCGGCCGCCGAGTCCGTACGCATACCGCCCACCACCTACCGCCCACTGTCCACTGCCCACTGCCCTGACAAACGTTGACTTCCGACTGTGACCAGGAGAGCCCTATGTTCACCCTCCGCAGCACCGGCGCCCGCGCCGCCTTCGTCTCCCTCCCGCTCGTGGCCTCGCTCCTCGGTGCCGCCGTGGCGCCGGCGGGGGCTTCTTCGCGCTCAGCCGCCTCGCTCACCTGCCGGGGCCAGGGCGTCGATCCCGACGCCCGCGTCCGCTACCGGACCGAGACAGTGATCCATGCGCCGCTGAGCACCATCTGGAAGGTGCAGACGGACGTGACGCGCTGGCCGTCCTGGCAGGGCGCCGTCAAGACCGCCGCCCGTCTCGACCACGGTCCGCTCCGAGCCGGATCGGCGTTCCGGTGGACGACCCCCGTGCCGCCCAACCCCGCGACCCCCGCCACCAGCCTGGACATCACCTCCACCGTCAAGCAGATCAAGCACGCCTCCTGCATCCGCTGGACCGGGCCCGCGATCGGTGAGGGGCTGCACATCGACGGCGTCCACGTGTGGAACTTCACCAAGGTCAAGGGCGGTGTCCTCGTACGCACCGAGGAGACCCACACCGGTCCGCAGGTGGACGCGAACGTCCCGGCCGCGACCGGCCTCCTCCGCGCGGGTCTCGACGCGTGGCTCAAGGATCTGGCGAACGTCGCGGAGGCCCGCGCGGCCGCCGGGCAGGCCTGACCCGCCGAACCCACCGGGCCCCGCCCCCGCCGACCCATGTTCCGCGCCCGCCCCCGCCGGACCGGACCGGACCTGCGAGGGCGGGCCGGACGGGCCGGTCTCCGCCCGTGCCGTCAAGGTAAAGTTGACGTCGACAACGCCGGGAACGGCCAGGTTCGTACCCTTCGCGGCACAGCCGGACGGCACTCCCGCGACTACTGCCGTGCCGGGGCCGACACCGCCCCCGGTGCGGACCGAAGCCGCAGGAGAAGGCGTGCGCGTGACCCCGGTGGCCCGCGCCGCCTCCTGCCCACCGTGACGCCTCACCCCTGAGCGACCGGCCCCGCCCCCAGGAACGCCGCCGACGCGAGCGGCCCGCACGTCGGCGGCAGGCCTGTTCGCCTCGTTCACGATGGCCGTCACCATCTCCGTCGTCGGTGGCCGGCGCGCCATGATCTCGGCGGCCACCGGCGCCGTGGCGCTGGTCATGGCGCCGCTCTACCGCGAGCACGGCTTCGGGCACCTGGTCGCCGCAGTGATCCTTACCAGTGTTTTCGACTCGGCGCAGGCGGGGGTCGAACCCGGCGACCGGGTCGCTTTCCGCCCGTTCATCGCTCCCGCGCCGTTCGTCCGGACGTACCTCGCGGTCCGCCCGGGGCCTGCGTCGCGCCGCCTCAGCGCCCTTCTGGACGCCCGCCGACCCTTCGTCGCAGCGGAGGCCTCTTTCCTCAACACCCCCGATACGGCTACTTGTTGGGGTCCCGGAAGCGGCCGAACGCCTTGGTGAGCGCGGTCAGCGGAGAGGCGTCCGCCTTCAACGGCCGTGGCACCGGCGTCCGCAGGAGCCCGTCGCCGCCGCTCGTCTCGGCCAGCGCGGCCTGCGCCGCCTCCGCCGCTTCCCGGTACAGGTCGCGCGACGTCGTCATCGCGTCGAGCGCTTCGGCGTACTTGGTGACCATGGCCTGCGCGTGCACCAGTTCCTCGTCCGGCGTCAGCAGGTGCCAGCCCTGGCGCAGGCGCGTCAGGGCCCGCTCGGCGTCGGCCGGCATCGGACGGGGCAGAACGCTGAACTCCTTGATGCGGTCGAGGAGTTCGGTGGGCTGGGAGCCGTCGAGGAAGACCGTGCGCACGGTGTAGCGCTCCGCGTCGTACTCGGGCCCCTGCCCCGCCGACGGCAGGACGACGGCGCCGCCGCGCGGCATCCGCACGCTCAGCTCCCGCTTCATCGCGAAGTCGGCGATCTGCGCCTGCTCCGGCGTGCCCCGGTGCTCGATCACACGATGGCGCAGGCTCGGCGGCAGGAACGTCGAGATGGGCTGCTGCCCCTTCACGTCCGGCGTCATCGCCTCGTGCACCACGACATGGATGTACCAGCTCTGACGGGTGCAGTCCCGCAGCAGGTGGCGCAGCTCGTCGTCGTCCTTGGGCAGATGGTTGGTCGTCCGCAGACGCAGGTCCGCCACCGTGTCGTGGTCCCAGGCGACGCGGTCGCTGTCCGGCCAGAACATGGTGGCGGGCGAGAGCCAGTTCATGTCCCACGCGCACTCGGCCTCGGCGGCGAGCACCCAGGTGACGCCCTCACCCTCCTTGCGCCGGGACTCGGGGTCGTACGTGGTGAGCTGCGCGCGCACCGGCACGTCACCGGCCACCCGCCAGCGCGCCTCGAAGACACGCCGGGCCAGCGGGCCGGGGTCGGCGGACTCGTCCCTGGGGTGCAGGACGGTGGAGCGGGCCGCCTCGGCGGGGTCGAGATCCAAGAACGCGTCCAGCACCCCGGCCGCCTGGAGGGCGATCAGGTTGCGGCGCACGTCGAGCTCGGGCTCGGGCCCGAAGTGGCGCCCGCGCCCCAGCCACGCGGTGTCGGGGACGGTGGTTGCGGAGCTGCTGTTTTTGGCCATGGATTCGTTCTGTGGGTGATCGGGGCCCGACCAGTATGGTCGCTCAGCCCCGTGTTGCAACGCGGTACCCCGCACACGGCCACGTCACGCCTGCCCTTGCTCCCCCGAAGTCCGAAATGACCCCTGCGCCCGGCCCGGCCCGGCGTCAGGCCGGGGCAGGGACGCCGAGGTCACGGGGCCAAAGAGGCCAAGGTCACAGCCGATGCCTCTGCTGCTCCTTTGTGGAACTGCCCTAGCATCCGAGCATGACGGTCCTGCCTGACGACGGGCTCTCTCTGGCCGCCGAGTTCCCTGACGCGACCCTTGAGCAGTGGCACAGCCTCGTGGCTGGTGTCCTGCGCAAGTCGGGCAAGGAAGCCTCCGGCGAGGCAGCGGAGGACGCCCTGTCCACCGCGCTGGAGGACGGGTTGCGCACCCGTCCCCTGTACACCGCGCACACCACCGCGCCCGACGCAGCCTCTCCCGGCCTCTCCGGTGCCCCCGGCTTTCCCGGGTTCGCTCCCTTCGTACGGGGGAGCAGGCCCGAGGGCAACACGGCGAGCGGCTGGGACGTACGCCAGCAGCACACGGTCGGCGACGGCCCCACCGTGCTCGCGGATCTGGAGAACGGCGTCACCTCGCTGTGGCTGGTGCTCGGCGAGGGCGGCTTCCCCGTGTCCTCGCTCGGCCGGGTCCTCGACGGCGTCCATCTCGACCTGGCGCCCGTCGTGCTCGACGCGGGCCGTGATGTCGAGGCCGCCGCAGGGGAGTTGCTGCGACTGTACGAGGAGCGGGGCCTCGCCAAGGACGCCGCGCGCGGCAGCCTCGGCGCCGACCCGCTGGGCCACCAGGCGCGTACGGGCGAGGAGTTGGACTTCGCGCCCACCGCGTCGCTCGCCCTGCGCTGCGCCGAGCAGTACCCGGGCCTGCGGGCGCTGACCGTGGACGCGCTGCCCCACCACGAGGCCGGCGGTTCGGCCGCGCAGGAACTGGGCGCCTCCCTTTCGGCCGGCGTCGCCTATCTGCGCGAGCTGACCGACGCCGGGCTCAGCGTCCAACAGGCCTGCGGGCAGCTGGAGTTCCGGTACGCCGCGAGCGCCGACCAGTTCCTGACGATCGCCAAGCTGAGGGCGGCGCGCCGGCTGTGGGCGCGGGTCGCCGAGGTCTGCGGGGCGCCGGGGGCGGGGGCGCAGCGGCAGCACGCCGTGACCTCTCCCGTGATGATGACGCGCCGCGACCCGTGGGTGAACATGCTGCGCACCACGCTCGCCACGCTCGCGGCCGGAGTGGGCGGCGCCGACGCCGTCACGGTGCTGCCCTTCGACCACGCGCTCGGCCTTCCGGACGCCTTCGCCCGGCGCATCGCCCGCAACACCTCGACGATCCTGATCGAGGAGTCGCATCTGTCCCGGGTGATCGACCCGGCGGGCGGCTCCTGGTACGTGGAGCGTCTGACCGATGAACTCGCCCACGCGGGCTGGGAGTTCTTCCGCCGTCTCGAAGGGCTCGGCGGTCTCGGGGCGGCACTGCGCTCGGGCGAGCTCGGCGCGGACCTGGCCGCCACCTGGCGCGAGCGCGGCACGCGCCTGGCCAAGCGCCGCGAACCGATCACCGGGGTCAGCGAGTTCCCGCACCTGGACGAGCGCCCGGTGGAGCGCGAGCCGCAGCCCGCGCGCCCGTCCGGCGGACTGCCCCGGGTGCGGCGCGACGAGGCGTACGAGGCGCTGCGCGCCCGCTCGGACGCCCACCTCGCGGCGACCGGGTCCCGGCCCAGGATCTTCCTGGCCACGCTCGGCCCCGCCGCCGCCCACACCGGGCGCGCCACGTTCGCGGCCAACCTGTTCCAGGCGGGCGGCATCGAGGCCGTCACCGAGGGCGCCTTCGAGGACAGCGGCGCCACGGAGGCCTGTCTGTGCTCCAGCGACGCGGTGTACGAGGAGCAGGCAGAGGACGCCGCCCGCTCGCTCGCCGACGCCGGCGCGCGGCACGTCTTCCTCGCCGGGCGCCCCGGGCAGCTGACCGGTGTGGACTCCTACGTCTTCGCGGGCTGCGACGCCGTCGCCGTACTCACCGCCACCCTCGACCGCATGGGAGTGTCCTGATGGGAATCCCCGACTTCTCCGGAATCGAGCTGGGGAGCCCGTCGGCCGACGGCGGCGCCGAAGCGTGGCACGACGCCGCCCGGGCGGCGGCCGGCGGCGCCGCGCCGCTGTGGGAGACCCCGGAGGGCATCGCGGTCAAGTCGCTGTACACCGGCCATGACCTGGAAGGTCTCGACTTCCTCGACACCTACCCGGGCATCGCCCCGTATCTGCGCGGCCCGTACCCGACGATGTACGTCAACCAGCCCTGGACGATCCGTCAGTACGCGGGTTTCTCCACGGCCGAGGAGTCCAACGCCTTCTACCGACGCAACCTCGCGGCCGGCCAGAAGGGCCTGTCGGTCGCGTTCGACCTGCCCACCCACCGCGGGTACGACAGCGACCACCCCCGAGTGACCGGTGACGTCGGCATGGCGGGCGTGGCGATCGACTCCATCTATGACATGCGCCAGCTCTTCGACGGCATTCCGCTGGACAAGATGACGGTGTCGATGACGATGAACGGCGCCGTACTGCCGGTGCTCGCGCTGTACATCGTGGCGGCGGAGGAGCAGGGGGTGCCGGCCGAGAAGCTGGCGGGGACCATCCAGAACGACATCCTCAAGGAGTTCATGGTCCGCAACACCTACATCTATCCGCCGAAGCCGTCGATGCGGATCATCTCCGACATCTTCGCCTACACCTCGCAGCGGATGCCGCGCTACAACTCGATCTCCATCTCGGGTTACCACATCCAAGAGGCCGGTGCCACAGCCGACTTGGAGCTCGCGTACACCCTCGCCGACGGCGTGGAGTACATTCGCGCCGGGCGCGAGGCAGGCCTGGACGTGGACGCGTTCGCGCCCCGGCTCTCCTTCTTCTGGGCGATCGGCATGAACTTCTTCATGGAGATCGCCAAGCTGCGCGCGGCCAGGCTCCTGTGGGCGAAACTGGTCAAGCAGTTCGACCCGCAGAACACCAAGTCGCTTTCCCTGCGCACCCATTCACAGACGTCGGGCTGGTCGCTGACCGCGCAGGACGTGTTCAACAACGTGACGCGTACGTGTGTGGAGGCGATGGCGGCGACGCAGGGCCACACCCAGTCGCTGCACACCAACGCCCTCGACGAAGCGCTCGCGCTGCCCACCGACTTCTCGGCGCGCATCGCCCGCAACACCCAGCTGCTGCTCCAGCAGGAGTCGGGCACGACGCGGGTCATCGATCCCTGGGGCGGCAGTGCCTACGTCGAGAAGCTGACCCACGACCTCGCGCGCCGTGCCTGGCAGCACATCCAGGAGGTCGAGCGGGCCGGCGGCATGGCCAAGGCCATCGACGCCGGGATCCCCAAGCTGCGGATCGAGGAGGCGGCGGCGCGCACCCAGGCCCGTATCGACTCCGGCCGTCAGCCGGTCATCGGCGTCAACAAATACCGCGTGGAGAGCGACGAACAGATCGACGTGCGGGCCGTCGACAACTCCTCCGTGCGCGCCCAGCAGATCGAGAAGCTGCGCCGCCTGCGGGCCGAGCGCGACGAGCGGGCCTGCCAGGACGCGCTGGACGCGCTGACCCGCGCGGCCGGCGGCGAGGGCAACCTCCTGGAGCTGGCCGTGAACGCGGCCCGCGCCAAGGCGACCGTCGGTGAGATCTCCGACGCACTGGAGAAGGTGTACGGCCGGCACGCGAGCCAGATCCGTACGATTTCCGGTGTGTACCGCGACGAAGCAGGCCAGTCCCCCTCCGTGGAGCGCACCCGCGCCCTGGTGTCCGCGTTCGAGGAGGCCGAGGGGCGCCGCCCGCGCATCCTGGTCGCCAAGATGGGCCAGGACGGTCACGACCGGGGTCAGAAAGTGATCGCCACGGCCTTCGCCGACCTCGGTTTCGACGTGGACGTCGGCCCGCTGTTCCAGACTCCTGCCGAGGTCGCCCGCCAGGCCGTCGAGGCGGACGTGCACATCGTCGGTGTCTCCTCGCTGGCGGCCGGACACCTCACCCTCGTACCGGCCCTGCGCGAGCAGCTTGCCGAGGAGGGCCGCGAGGACATCATGATCGTGGTGGGCGGTGTGATCCCGCCGCAGGACGTGCCGACGCTGCTGGACATGGGCGCAGCCGCCGTGTTCCCGCCCGGGACGGTGATCCCGGACGCGGCGCACGACCTGGTACGCCGCCTGGCCGCCGACCTCGGGCACGAGCTGTGATCGATGTCGACGCCTATGTGAAAGGGGTCCTCGACGGGAAGCGCGCGATCGTCGCGCGCGCCATCACGCTCGTCGAGTCCACCCACCCCCGTCACCGGGCGCCGGCCCAGGAGTTGCTGACCACGCTCCTGCCGCACAGCGGCAAGGCGCGCCGGATCGGTGTGAGCGGCGTGCCCGGTGTCGGCAAGTCGACGTTCATCGACGCGTTCGGCACCCGGCTGACCTCGGCCGGCCACCGGGTGGCGGTGCTCGCGGTGGACCCCTCCTCCAGCCGTACGGGGGGTTCGATCCTGGGTGACAAGACCCGGATGGAGCGCCTGGCCGTCGACCCGGCGGCGTTCGTACGCCCCTCCCCCACCGCCGGCACGCTCGGCGGGGTCGCCAAGGCGACGCGCGAGTCGATCGTGGTGATGGAGGCGGCGGGCTACGACGTCGTCCTGGTGGAGACGGTCGGCGTCGGCCAGTCGGAGACGGCGGTCGCCAACATGGTCGACTCCTTCCTGCTGCTGACGCTTGCCCGCACCGGTGATCAGCTCCAGGGCATCAAGAAGGGCGTCCTCGAACTCGCCGACGTGATCGCCGTCAACAAGGCGGACGGGCCGCACGAGCGCGACGCGCAGTCCGCCGCGCGGGAGCTGGCGGGCGCGCTGCGCCTGATGCACGGCAAGGACGCGTTCTGGACGCCGCCCGTCCTGAGTTGCAGCGCCCGGGAGTCGAAGGGCCTCGACGCGGTCTGGGAACGCCTCGAACACCACCGGGGCCTGCTCGAATCCACCGGCCGGCTCGCCGCGAAGCGCCGCGACCAGCAGGTCGACTGGACGTGGACGATGGTGCGCGAAGAACTCCTCGCCCGGCTGCGCTCCGACCCCGGCGTCCGCGCTCTGACGCCCGCGCTCGAACAGCGGGTCAGGGAAGGGGAGTTGACGGCCACGCTCGCCGCCGAGCAGATCCTGGAGACGTTCGGCGGGCTCCGGGACTGAGGCGGGGGTCCTCGCCCGGCCCGGGTCGTCAAGGTCGTGCGGCAGCCGCGCCTCGCTCCGAAACGGCCGCCCCGCGCCGGTTCCCCGCTGTCCGCCCGGCCCTCAGGGGTGGCTGAGGACGTTGATCACGCGGCCGTTCGGATCGCGCACGAAGAAGCGGCGTACGCCCCACTCCTCGTCCGTCAGGGGGTGGACGATCTCGGCGCCGCGCTCCACCATCGCCCGGTGGACCGCGTCCACGTCCGCGACCTCGATGCTCACATCGGGCGCGACCGGAGCCGTGAGGTCCTTGCTCATCAGGCTCAGCTGCACGGCGGGGTTGTCCCGGGAGGCGAGCGTGACGATCCAGCCGTGATTCATGACCTCCTCGAAGCCGAGCGCACCGTAGAAGTCCGAGCTCTCGGCCAGGGCCTCGCCCTCGGACTGGAAGTTGGGGACGATCCGGCGGACGTACATGGGCCACTCCCTGCGCTGGGGGAACATGCGGACGCCCCACGCTATCCGCCGCGCCCCCTGGGCCCCGCGTGAAATTGCGGACGACATTGGTGACGTTGTTCCCATGTTCATACGTTCGGGTTGCATGGGGGCGCTGATTCGAGGACCGGCTCGCGCAAGCCCCCGGTCTCGCCGCCGCTCAGCTCACCCCGCCCTGAACGGACATGCTCGCTCCTGACCGCTCCGGTCGCTCCTTGTCCGGCGATGACAACTGTGTGGCGCCATAGCCCGGTGGGACAGCGGGGGCAGCGGAATTCCCGTCCGCTTTCAGGGATTTCCCGGGGTTTGCGGGGCGCGCGCCGTGCTGATTGTGTTCGGGCCCCGGACATCAGTAAGGGCTCCGAAAGGCTGTCGGGCATCGCTCGCCCGACTCGAAGCCCTGACGCGTCCGGTCCCCACGCATCCATCTCCAGGAGGACACCGTGCTCGAACGCGTCTACCGGAAGCTCGCCATACTGCTTCCGGAGCGGCCCGGCCTCAGCGTTCCGCTGCATGTGATCGCCCAGAGCGCCGTGGTCGCCATCCTCGCCGTCACCGCCCATTGGGCCTCGGTGCTCGTGACCGCGACCGTGGCGGGCGTGGTGTGGAGAGGGCTGCCGCCCGAGGCCCTGATGATGGCCGCGCCGATGGCGTGGGCGGACCGGACGACGGTCACCTACCTGCGCGTCACCCGCCTTTAGCGCGGCCGCAGTTGGCGCGGTTCCACCCCCACGGTTTTCGGTCATTGTGCGCGGACCGTCCGCCCGCTTTCCGGCGGACGCGGTGTGCGCCCCCGCCGCGAGGAGTCCCGGTGCCATCGGGCCACTTACCCCACCCTTCCCCGCGCCGCGCCCTCCCGCGCCGCGCCCCCGGCACGACCACCCTCCGCCCGGCCCGCAGGGGTGCGACGCCCCCGGCGGCGAGCGCCCCCGAGATCGTCTTCGAAGCGTTCCGCACGCGTTACGGCGAGGTCTATGTCCGCTACGCACGGGTGCGCCTTGACAGCGTGGAGGCGGCGGAGCTCACCGTCCGGTCCGCCCTGGAGAGCGTCGCCTCCCAATGGCATCTCGTCCTGCGGGAGGCGTCACCCGCCGCCGCGTGCTGGTCGCTGGTCACCGCGCACATAGCCGCCCGAGCCCAAAAGCCGTACCTGCTGGGGCTGATGCGGCCGTGCGAGGCCGACATGTTCGTGCTGCGCCACCGGCTCGGGCTTCCCGTGGCTGAGGCGGCGGCGGTCATGGGGATGGGCGTAGCGGAGTTCACCGTCCGCCTCGGCGGCGCGATCCGCCTCCTCGCGTCTCCGGCCGGGATCCTCATACCGGATGAGTGAGGCGCGGGGAAGCGCGGGTCAGGGACTGACCGCTGCCGACCGGTCGGCCACCGGTCGCGTCCGCGTGGTGACGTACGGCGTCCGGAATACTCCCCCGCGCGGCCCGTCACCCCTGAGCGGACTGGTCGGCGTCCGGCGCCGCTCCTAGCATCTCTCCTGTCAACCAGCGGTCTTCGCAACCCTGTTGGCCGTGGCCGCGCCTGAAGAGGGAGAGCATCATTTCCATCGACGTCAGCACGCCCAGCGTGGCGCGCATGTACGACTTCCTCATCAACGGGACCGACAACTACGCATCGGACCGGGACGCGTGCCGGACCCTGCTGGAACTGGCGCCGAGCACCCGCGAACTCGCCCTGATCAACCGGGCGTTTTTGGTCCGCTCGGTGCGCTACCTCGCCCAGGAGTGCGGCATCCGTCGCTTCCTCGACCACGGCTCGGGCCTGCCGACCCGGCCCAACGTCCACCAGGTCGCCCAGGAGTTCCAGCCCGGCGCCCAGGTCGTCTACCTCGACAACGACCCCCTGGTGCACGCCCACGGCCGGCTCATGCTCGCCGAGGACATGAAGACCACCGCCGTGATCGAAGCCGACATGCGGGACGTGGCGGGCAACTTCGCGCGCCCCGAGGTGCGCCGGCTGCTGGAGGACGGCGAACCGGTCGCGGCCCTGTTCGTGTCGGTCCTGCACTGCGTCCCCGACGACGACGATCCCTGGCAGCTGGTGAAGGACGTGGCCGACCGCCTGCCCGACGGCAGCTTTCTGGTCATCTCCCAGCTCACCAGCGACGACGCCCAACTGCGGGAAAGCGTCACGGAGTTCATGCGGGAGACGACCGGCGGCACCTGGGGGCGCGTGCGTTCCTCGGCGGAGGTCAGGCGCTACTTCGACGGTCTCGTCCTGCACAAGGCCGACGGACCCGTCGAGGTCTCCACCTGGTATCCGGACACCGACATCGCACCGCGTCAGGCCACGCAGGAGTGGATCGAGTACGGCGGCGTCGGCAAGGTGGTCCGGGGCGCGAAACCCTAGTCCTCGTCCGCGAACGCGGTGATGAGCCGGTCCAGCAGGGCCAGCGTCTCCTCCTTGCCGAGGCTGTGCTGGATCAGCTCCAGCATGGACGCGGCATGCAGATCGACATCGGCGGTGTCGCTCAGCCAGGCCCCGCCACTGTTCATGCCTTCCCGGTACACCATGTCCGCCTCGCCGGGCCCGGCGAACTTGAAGACGGTCATCGAGGTGGTCAGCGGGCACGCCTTCTCCCACGCCCGGTCCGTGAAGATCCGGATGTGCACCCGGTCGCGGTTCTCGGCCAGGTTGAACAAGTGCCGCAGCTGGCCGCGCATCACCTTGCGGCCGCCCACCCACGTACGCAGCGCCGCCTCGGCGATCACCGCCGAGTAGTCCGGCGCGTCGGGCGCCTCCAGCACCTGCTGGCGCCGGCGGCGCACCTCCCAGCGGCGCTTGATCGCCGGGTTGTCGGGCTTTCCCATATAGGGGACCTGCATGATCGCGTGCGCGTAGTCGGAGGTCTGCAACAGGCCGGGCACCAGCGAGCCGGAGTACGTACGGATCTCCTTGGCGGCGCTCTCGACGGTCATGAGCTCGTCCAGGGACGTGTCCACCACGTCGCTGTAGTCGGTCCACCACCGGCGCTTGTTCGCGTCGTCGAAGAGGCGGGTCAGGGTCCGCAGCGACTCCTCGTCACCTCGGCCGTAGAACTCCGCGAGCCGCACCACCGTCCGCAGATCGGGCCGCGCGGCCCGGTTGCCGGTCTCGTACCGGCTGAGCATCGACGTGGAGCTGATCACCCCGGCGGCCACCACGTCCTTGCCGCGCTGGTTGGCCGCGATCCGCATCGCCCGCAGCTTCAGACCCAGTACGCGCGCGGGCGGCGCCGCGCCGAAGTCCTGGCTGTCCGGTTCCTCGTCCGGAACCGGAGAAAGAACGCGTGCGGCCACCCTGATTCCTCCCACGCACGGCGACCGTCGCCGGTGCGTGCCCATCCTGAGGAACCGGGGTGGCCATCACAACCCTCAGCCAGGTCTTTCAGCCAACCATCGGGTCGAACTCGCCCTTGCGCGCGCCGTCGAGGAAGGCCGCCAGCTCGGAGGAGGTGAAGATCAACGCCGGCCCCGCAGGGAAGCGGGAGTTGCGCAGTGCCACCTCGCCCTCGGGTAACCGCGCAATTTCGACGCAGTCGTTGTAGGCGTCGCTCGCGGTCGCCTTCACCCACACCGCGTTCGCGATCGCGTCCGCCCGTACACCGTTGTCGTAGTCCGCCATCAGCTGTCACCTTCCGTCGCTTGAACTGCGCGGAGCCCGGATCGGCGCCGCGCGCCCGGAAAAGCCCCCGGAGCCGGCGGCGAAAGCGCGCCTTGACCGCTGAAATTTCACGGCCTCCAGGAGTGCCGCCGATGGTAGCGAGGCCGCGCCGGACCACGCTGTCCCTCGAAAGTGGGCAATTCCCGTCCCTCGCAAAGGTTTCAGCGTCCCTCGACGGTGCGGGGCGCGTTCAGTGGACGCAGAGGCAGAACGGGTGGCCCGCCGGGTCGGCGTAGACCCGCCAGTTGGCGTCGGGGCGGGACTGATCCGTCCGTTCCAGCAGGGTCGCGCCGAGGGCAAGCGCCCGCTTCTCCTCGACGTCGAGGTCGTCCACGTCGAAGTCGAGGTGCATCTGCTGCGGACGCTGCTGACCGGGCCACGCGGGCGCCCGGTATCCGTCGACGCGCTGGCAGGCGAGCGGCGTGCCCTCGAACCCGCGCACCTCGACCCAGCCGGGGTCCGTGGGGTCCTCGACCACGTGGCCGCCCAGCAGCTCCGCGTAGAACTCCGCCAGCCGTACCGGATCGGCGCAGTCCAACGCGACGGCCTGGAGCTTGCGAATCATGTCCGACACCCTTCACTCATGGCCCGCTTCCGCGCGGCCCCGTACGGGAGGGGTCGTACCCGTCACCGCCGGGGGAATGCGCGCGCCCCCCCTGACGGCGGGCGACGGCGGGCAGGGCGACTCACCCGGTGGGCAGGCCGACCTGGTCGCGTTCGAGTGCGGAGCGCAGGTGCGCGACGGCCTGCGCGGCGGCCCGCCCGCCGGGGCCGTCCAGCGCGCCGGCGGTCAGCTCGGCCAGCGTCCGGTCGAAGGTGGCCTGCGCCGCCTCGACCAGCCGCAGGCCGTCGTCGGTCAGGTCCAGGAGGGAGGAGCGGCGGTCCGACGGGTGCGGGCGCCGCACGACCCACCCCTGTTTCGCCAGGCGGTCGGCGCCCTTGCTCGTGGCGCCGATCCCGATGGCG
Source organism: Streptomyces sp. NPDC006711 (assembly GCF_042869775.1). Lineage (NCBI taxonomy): Bacteria > Bacillati > Actinomycetota > Actinomycetes > Kitasatosporales > Streptomycetaceae > Streptomyces > Streptomyces sp. NPDC006711. Next base: position 51,630 of record NZ_JBIAGO010000004.1, on the reverse strand, counting down.
AACTCGGCGGCGAGTTCCGCCACCCGCGAGCCGGGGTGGGCGCGTAGGAAGCTGAGGAACTCGTACTGCGAGGTGACGATCCCGTGGCGGTCCCGCAGGCGGTCGTTGAGCGCGTTGTAGAGGCGCGTCTCGCAGCGGACGAGGTCGGCGAAGAAACCCGGGAGGTCGACCCGGCCGTCACGTGACTTGGTTGCCATGGCATATATCGTAACTTACATTCCTAGGCAGATACTTCCTCGGCATGCGAATGGCATGTGGGTGGCATGTGGATACTCCGGAGGCGACCATGAGCAGACAACAGCGCGCGCGGATAGACGAGTTGGTCCGACACCCCGGGGGCGAGCAGCCCCGTTCGATCGAGGGCCTTCGCGCCGCGTTCAGGGAGCTGATGGCCCGGATGACCGTCCCGGACGGGATCCGCACCCGGCCCACCACGCTCGGCGAGCGGCCCGCGCTGCTCGTCGAGCCGGACCGCGCGGCCCGGCCCGGGACGATCCTCTACTTCCACGGCGGCTCCTTCGTGGCCGGCTCCCCCCAAACGGCCATGTCGCTGACGGGGAACCTGGTGGTCAGGACCGGGATCAGGGCGCTCTCGCTCGATTACCGACTGGCCCCCGAGCACCCGTTCCCGGCCGCGATCGAGGACGGGGTGGGCGCCTACCGCGCCCTCCTGGACAGCGGCGAGGACCCTTCGGCGATCGCGTTCGCCGGGGACTCCGCGGGCGGCGGTCTCACCATCACCACCTGCCTCGCCGCGCGTGACGCGGGCCTGCCCCTGCCCGCCGCGATCGCGGCGTTCTCGGCCGGGCTCGACATGACCCGTACGGGCGCGAGCATGCGCACCAAGGCGGATCTCGACCCGTTCCTCACCCGCGCGGGTCTCGACCGCACCGGGTCCCTGTATCTCGCGGGGCAGGACCCCCGCCGGCCGTTGCTCAGCCCCGCCGTCCTCGGCGACCTGACCGGGCTCCCCGCGATGCTTCTGCAAGCGGGCACCCATGAAATGCTCCTGGACGACTCCACCCGCATGGCCGCCCGCGCACGGGACGCGGGCGTGGACGTCATCCTGGACATCACCGCCGACGTACCCCATGTGTTCCAGGCGTTCGCCGGCGCCCTGGAGGAGGCCGACGAGGCACTGGACCGCGCCGCGCTCTTCCTCTGCCAGCGCCTACGCGTGGCAGGGGACGGTTCACGGGGCGTGGCGCTACCGTCGTCGCCATGACCGACAACGCACTGCGCTCCGTCGCCATCGAACGTGCCGGACCCGGCCGGTTCACCGCGACCAATGCCCGTGGGGGCACGCTGACCTTCGGCACCGGCTCCGGCTCGGGCCCGGACACCGACTTCACGCCGGTCGAGCTCTTCCTCGCCGCGATCGGCGGCTGCACGGCGGCCGACGTGGAGGTCGCCACGAGCCGCCATGCGGATCCAACGGTGTTCACCATCACCGTGACCGCGACCAAGATCGAGGACGAGAGCGGCAACCGGCTGTCGGACCTCGCGGTCGCCTTCACCGCCGCGTTCCCGGACGGAGCCCTGGGAGACCGCGCCCGGGCGATCCTGCCCCGGGCCGTGAAGACCTCGCACGACCGGCTCTGCACGGTCAGCCGCACCATCGAGGCGGGCACACCGGTCGGCGTGGCCGTGACCGACGCCGCGCGGGAGACCTGACGCGGACTCCTCGAAGTCATGGGCAGGGCGCGGCAGTTGGGGCCAGGGTGACGGTCAGTTGTGGGGCCTCGGCTCGCCCAGGCGGCGGCCGGCGCGGTCGCCGAGGGTGGTGACCCAGCGCGGCAGCCTCGACTGCGCGGCCGCTTCGGCTCCCCGCACGTCACGGCGCGGCCGCTCCCCCGGGCCGGGCAGCGCGCGGTCCGAGAGCGACAGGAGCCGGGCCATGGAGGCGGGCGCCAGACCCTGAAGGCGTACGCCGATCTTGGCGGCCGGGGTGAGGACGAGTTCGGGCCGGCCGCGCTCGGCGGCCCGCACCACGGCCCTGGCCGCGCGCCCGGCGTCCATCGACAGCAGCGGCATGGTGGCGGCCGCGCCGAACCAGCCGTACTCGGCGCCCGGGCGGCCGTGGAAGCGGGCAGCGGTGTGCGAGCCGGTCCGCATCAGCCCCGGGAACACCGTGGTCACGCTGACGCCCGAGCCGGTGAGCTCGGCTCGCAGCCCCTGGGAGAAGCCGGCGGCGGCGAACTTGGCGGTGACGTACGGCAGCAGGTGCGGCGCCGGGATGCGGCCGCCGACCGAGGAGATGGTCACCAGCGTGCCCTGCGCGCTCGCGCGCAGATCGGGCAGGGCCGCCAGGGTGAGCCGCAGCGGGGAGAAGAGCATCGTCTCCATCGCCTCGCGGAAGTCCGCCTCCTCGAAGGTCTCCATCGGACCCACCTGGATGATGCCGGCGCTGTTCACCAGGATGTCCAGCGGCCCGAACCGTTCGTGGACGGCGTCGAGCAGCTGTTGTGGCGCGTCCTCGTCGGTGATGTCGCAGGCAGACGAGGCCACCTCCGCGCCCACGGCCCGCAGCTTGCGTTCCGCGAGGCCCAGCCCCTCGGCGCCCCGGGCGCAGAGCATCACGCGGCAGCCGCGCGAGGCCAGCTCACGGGCGATGAGGAGCCCGAGGCCGCGCGAGGACCCGGTGACGAGTGCGGTGCGGCCTTCGAAACGATCACGTCGAGGGTTCATGCTGCTGCTCCCGGGGGTGTGGGCGTGAGGCACCGCCGCCCTCCCGGTTCCCGCCCTGGGCGTTCCTACACGAGGCGTCGCGGATCATTCGGGTCGGCGTCGCCGGCGTCCTCCGGTACGGGGCGGGGCGGCTCGGCGGCCGTGGTGGCCGCGCGGGTGCGCCGCGAGGCGACGGTGGAGACGAGCCCGAGGACCGCGCCCACCGCCAGCAGGGCCAGGCCGCGCAGCCATACCGCGCCGTCCACCTGGGTGGCCAGCAGGACGCAGGACAGCGCGCCGAGCACCGGTATGACCGCCGGGGCGCGGAAGTGGTCCGGATTGCCGCTGTCGGCACGCCGGCGCAGCACCAGGACGGCCGTGTTGACCGTGAAGAACACGACGAGCAGGAGCAGGACCAGGGTCGCCGCCAGCGTCTCGATGTCGCCGGTGAGCGCGAGCAGCAGGGACAGCGCCGTGGTGACGGCGATGGCGGCCCAGGGCGTGCGTCGCCGGGGCAGCACACGGGTCAGGAACGCCGGAAGCAGGCGCTCGCGGGCCATGCCGAACGCGAGGCGTGAGCACATGATGCCGGTGAGGAGCGCGCCGTTCGCGACCGCGACCAGGGCGATCGCCGAGAACAGCCACTCGGGCACCGCGCCCGCCGCGCGGACGACTTCCAGGAGGGGGCCGTCGGAGCGGGCCAGGACGCCGGTGGGCACGGCGGCGGAGGCGGCCGCGCCGACCGCCGCGTAGACGAGCCCGGCCGTGCCGAGGGCGCCGAACAGGGCGCGCGGGTAGGCGCGGCGGGGATTGCGCGTCTCCTCTGCCACGTTGACGGACGTCTCGAACCCCACGAAGGAGTAGTAGGCCAGCACCGCGCCGCTGAGCGCGGCGGCCACCGGGCCGTGCTCGGGCGTGCCGAGCCGCAGCAGCCGGCCCGGGTCGCCGTCGCCGCGTACGACGAGCCAGACACCGAGTCCGATGATCAGGAGCAGCCCACTCGTCTCGATGACCGTGGCCACCACGTTGGCGCGGGTGGACTCGCTGATGCCCCGCGCGTTGAGCAGGGCAAGGGCCGCGAGGAAGAGGACCGCGACCAGGGCGACGGGCAGGTGCACGAAGGCGGTGAGATAGGTGCCGCCGAACCCCCGCGCGAGGGCCGCGACCGAGACGATGCCGGCCGCCAGCATGCAGAACCCGGTGAAGAACCCCACGAACGGCCCGTAGGCGAGGGTCGCGTAGTACGAGGCTCCGCCGGCCCGGGCGTACTTCGTGGCGAGCTCGGCGTACGAGGCCGCGGTCAGCAGCGCCAGGCCGAGGGCCACGGCGAGCGGCACCCACACTGCGCCGCCGGACTTGGCCGCCACCTGCCCGATGAGGACGTAGACACCGGCGCCCAGGACGTCGCCCAGGATGAAGAAGTACAGCAGGGGTGTGCCGAGGGCTCGCTTGAGCGTGCCAGGGGCGTCGGGCGCGGCTGGCACCGTCTGGGTTCTCTGCGTGCTCATGGGGGACTCGGCTTCCTTCGTGCGGTGTCCGGTGACGGGAGGCGGCAGGGGACGCGCCTGCGGACGCGGCCCATCCGTCACGGACCGGGCGCGTCGCCCTCCCCGTGTGACCGCGATGGCCGCGCGCCAAACCGGGGCACACCGCCCTCCTGCCGGCCACCCGCACAACGCGTCTTCGCAGTCACGACAACCATCGGTTGGGCGTCCCTACGATGGCCCGATGGACACGGAGGCATTGCGATCGTTCGTCCGGGCGGCCGAGCTCGGGCAGTTCCGGCACGCGGCGGACGAGCTGGGCGTGACGCAGCAGGCGGTCTCCAAGCGCATCGCCGCCCTGGAGCGTTTCCTCGACGTACGCCTCTTCTCGCGGACCACGCGCGGCGTCGAGCTGACGCTCGACGGCCAGGCGTTCCTGCCTCATGCCCGGAGCATCGTGGCGAGCGTCGAGCGCGCCGTCAACGCGGTCAGGCCGGGCTCGCGGGCGCTCCGGATCGACGTACTCGGCCTGCGCAGCGCCCAGGCCGTGACGCTGCACGACTACTGGCGGTCGCACCCCGGAGTCGATCTCGATGTGGTGACCCTCAGGGTCGACGACCCGCGCGTGGCGGTCGCCGCCGTCGAGTCGGGCGACGTCGACGCCTCGTTCCGTAGCGTCACCGCCCCGGCGACGCTGCCGCCCGGCGTGCGGATGATCCCCGCCTTCGACGCCCCCTTGGAACTCCTGGTCGGCCCGGCCCACCCGCTCGCCTCGGCGCGCGCGGTGACACCACGACACCTGCGTGGGCACCGGATCTGGGTGCCCGGCATCGCACCGGGCAGCGAGTGGTCGGAGTTCTACGACGAGCTCGCCACCGCCTTCGGCCTGCGCATCGACGCCGCCGGCCCGCACTTCGGAGACGAAGTGCTCCTGGACACCCTCGCGGACTCCGGCGACGTGGCCACCCTCATCGGCGCGCGCGACCGTTACATCTGGCCGACCCACTACGACCTGCGCCGGATCCCCGTCGTCAATCCCACCCTCGCCTACCCGCTCTCACTCCTCCTCCCCAGCACGAATCCCCACCCCGGGCTCCGGGGCGTCATCACGCACCTCAGGAGCCTGCCGGCCCTCCCCGATCCGGTCTGGCTCCCGTCCTGGGCCGCCGCGCGCCGCCACGAGGGTGCCGTCGGCCGGAGTGACGGCTCGTAGGGGCCGCATCGAGGCCGCTGGAGAACCCCAACGCCCGGCGTCCCGCGCCCAGTTGCCCCTCTCACCGAAAGGTTCACCGCATGCCGAGCGACCGGCTCATGCGCATCCACGGCGACGAGTTCCAGGCCATGGCCGACAGGGTCCTGCGGGTGACCGCGCTGACCTCCCGCCTCAATGCCCTGCCCTTCGAGGACGAAGCGGGCAAGGCGGAACTCTTCACACGGATCCTCGGCAAGCCACTGCCGCCCAGGGTGACCATCCATCCCCCTTTCTTCACGGACCACGGCCTGCGTCTCGACATCGCCGAGCGGGTGTTCATCAACCAGAACTGCACGTTCCTGGATTACGCCGGGATCCGGCTCGGTGAACGCGTCATGATCGGACCGAAGGTCACGTTCATCACCAGCGGCCACCCCGTCGATCCCGAGGAGCGCCGGCACTACCTCACCGGCGCGCCCATCGACGTGGCGGAGAACGTGTGGATCGGCGCCGGTGCCACGATCCTGCCGGGCGTCAGCATCGGCCGCGACGCCGTTGTGGCAGCCGGCGCCGTGGTGGCCGACGACGTCCCCGCGGCCAGTCTGGTCAGCGGCCCCAAGGCCGGTGTGCGCCGCCGGTGGTGAGGGCCCGGTCCCCGGTAGCCTGCGTCCATGATCACTGACCCCAAGTCGCGCCCCGGCACGGCCGGTTACGCCGAAGCGGCCGATCTGCTCGCCGCCCAGTACGAGAGCGTGTCGTTCGACGAGGTCCACCGCGAGGTGCTGCACCTGCTCCCCCGCCGGCCCGGCGCGGTCCTGGACATCGGGGCGGGCAGCGGCCGGGACGCCGCGGCGCTCGCCGCTCTGGGGCACCGCACCGTCGCCGTCGAACCGACGGCCGAGCTCCGCTCCCTGGGGCAGCGCATCCATGCCGGCCGGGCCATCGAGTGGGTGGACGACGCCCTGCCGGAGCTCGGGGTGCTGCGCGGCCGGCGCGAGCGCTTCGATGTCGTACTCCTCACCGCCGTCTGGATGCATCTGGACGACCGGGAGCGCGGGCAGGCGATGAGAAGCGTGGCCGAACTCAGCGCGCCCGATGGCCAGTTGTTTCTGACCCTGCGCCACGGCCCGGTCCCGGCGGGGCGGCGGATGTTCGACGTGTCGCCGGACGACACCGTGCGGCTCGCCCGCCGCCACGGCCTGACCCCCGTGCACCTCGGCGAACGGGAAGATCTCCATGGCCGGTCAGGAGTCCGGTGGAGCCATCTGGTGCTGCGCAAGGACGCGGACTCCACCTCCCTGTAGCGGACCCGGCCTCCATCCGGGCTGCCACTCAACTACCTGACGTACTAGGAGAGTTCGAGACGCGCGGCACAGGTCAATGGCGCCACGCTTTCGGCCATCGCATGAGAGACTTCGCCGCATCTGTATGTCATGCACCGGACAGACGCAGGACCAGGCGCGCACTCTCGCGGTGCGCTCGACGATGGGGGACCACGCCATGGACAGAACCGTCTCCAGGACCTTGGGGCGGGTGGGCCTCGCGCTGTGCGCCGCCCTCGCGTCGACGGTGCTCTGCGCTCCGGCCGACGCGGCGGCGCCGACGGGCGTCGGCGGCGCGACGGGATCCGTCGCGCGCACGGCGGCCCAACAAGCCTGTCCCATCGTCTACTTCGACCTGGGCGAGACCCTGGTGCACACGGCGGACGACGGCAGCACCGGCTATGTGCCCGGCGCCGCCGCCTATCTGCGCGCCCTGCGCCGCCACCACGTCAAGGTGGGTCTGATCACCAACGTGCCGCCTTCCTGGGGCGCCACCGACGCCGAGCGCGCCGCCCGCCTCAAGAAGGAGGTCGACGCCACGTGGCGGGATTCAACGCCGTTCGCGTGGCAGGACTTCGGCGACCGGATCCTGACCCCGCGCACCGAGGCGGAGCGCAAACCCGCACCCGTCCTGTGGCAGCGCGCCATGGCCGCGTCCGGTCACTGCTCCCTCGTCTACCAGGCCGAGACGGCCGAAGAGGTCGACGTGGCGGGGTCGCTCGGCTATGTCCCGTACCAGATCGGCCGCCCCCACCGGCCCGCGTTCCTGCCCGTCGGGCTTGTCGAACTCATCGGCCGCCTGCCTCGCTGAGGGGCGTCCGCGCGTCCCGCGCCGTACCGTCCGCCGCCGGCATGCCCGCGTCGGGGTGGTTCTGCCGCACCACCCCGGCGCGCAGCAGCAGTTGGACGCCGCCCAGGAGCACCGCCGTGGCCAGCGCGCTGTGCAGCAGCAGGGCGTCAAGACGGCCCGCCGAGATGTACACCCCGACCGCGATCGCGGCCAGGGCGCACACCGCGCGGTCCACGATGCTCTCGACCGAAAGCAGCGTGGCGCGCGGGGCGTTCGCGGGCACCGCGTCGTTGACGAGCTTGCGCTGGACCGGATACACGAACCCGGTCGCCAGGGCGAACACGCACAGCAGCGCGACCACCGTCCAGGGTCCGCCGATCGCCATCGCCGCCAGGGTGCCCGCGAGCGCGAGGCTGAGGATCGACACCCAGGCGACCGGAGGCAGGCGGCGGCTCAGCCACTGGGGGCGGGCCGAGCCCACCGCCTCCGCCACCGTCATCGCCGCCAGCACCCCGCCGCTCGACGCCTCCCCGATGCCGTGGTCGAGCAGGATCGGCTGGAAGAGGTTGACCTGACAGATCCGGGACAGCGTGAAGACGGCCACGCCCTGCACCATCACCAGGGCGAGCCAGCGCGAGGAGGCCACGCACCGCAGCGCTGCGCCCGCGTCCCGCAGGAAGGCCCCGCCCGCGCGCCCGGCCCCGCCCCGCCCCGCCGCACCGGCGCCGTCCGCCTTGGCGAGCCGGGGCAGCGCGACGGCGCAGGCCAACGAGCCCGCGGCGCTTGCGGCACTGAGCACGTACGGCGCCGTGTGGGCGACCGCCATGAGAGGACCGACCAGCGGCCAGCACACGACCTTCGCCGCGAGCCCGAGCGCTCGTGCGGTGCCCTCGGCCCTCAGGTAGTGCTCGTCGCACTTCTCCGCGCGCAGCCCGTCGTACAGATAGGCGCTCGCCGCCCCCGAGGTCAGGGACCGGCCCAGGGCGATGGCGAGGAAGTGCAGGAGGAAGCCGGTGTAGGAGGCGTTGATGACCGGAGCCAGGTTGGCCGCCGTCATCACCACCGCGCCGGCCCGCAGACAGTTGCGGGCGCCGATCCGGTCGGCGATGAGTCCGGTCGGGATCTCGAACAGGCAGAAGGCGACGTAGTAGATGCTCTGGATGCCGAAGATCTGTCCGTCGGAGAGCCCGGCCTCCTTCTGGTAGGCGTAGAACACCGGCATCCACCACAGCAGGTTGAACAGCAGCTGGAAGCCGTAGTTGAGCCGGATGATCCGGTGCGCGACGGGCGTGAGGCCGCCCGCGCTCGGGCGCCGCACTCGCCAAGGACGCGCCCTCACAGCGCGTAGGGGCGGATCTGGACGAGCCGGAAGTCGCCGTCCTCGGTCATCAGCCACTCGATGTCCAGCGGCTTGTCCACATCGGCCGCGCTGAAGTGGGACTGCAACAGCCGCCCGGTCAAGGACAGGTCCGCCAGCCGGCCCCGGGTCCCCGCGGGCAGCCCGTCGCCCCAGGAGCCGAGCGCGACGGTGCGGCCGCCGCCCTCCACCACGTTGTACAGGTACTGCTGGGGCAGGACCGAGCCCTCGACGACCTGTTCCGGTGAGCCGGGGGAACAGTTGAGGTAGACGTTGCGGAAGTCCGCGCGGCGCGTCGGGTCGCAGGTGACGAGGACGCCGCCGAGGGAAGCGGGAACGTACTTCTGGATGATCACGCCCATGTAGGTGTCGTCGAGGGAGATCCCGACCTGGTGGCGCAGCCGCACGCTGCGGGGGGACACCAGGGAGGCCCACACCTGCCGTACGGCGTCCAGGAGTTGAGCGGTGCCGTGGACGGTGGTGACGGAGTCGTAGACGCCGGCCGCGGAGAAGCCGGGAAGGTCCTCGGCGTTGGAGGAGGAGCGCACCGCCAGGCGCCCGTGCTCGGCCGGCGGCGCCGTGAAGGCCTGGCCGATCTGCCGGGTGACGGACTCGGGCACGGGCGTGTGCCGGATCAGCTGCTGAAGTCGCAGACAGAGCGAGTCGAGGACGTCGGTGGCGTCGAGTTCGAGGGCCATCTTCAGCTTGCCGATGCCCTGCTGGATGGCGGGCGAGGAGGCGAGGAAGTGCTGCTGGAGCGCGAAGGGGAGCGCGACTCCCTCGGGGGCGCCGACGGTGGCGGCCACGAAGTCGGCTGCCCGGGCGCGCAGTTCGTCGGCCGAGGGAGCGGTGAGGCCGAGCCGGGCGGCGAGGTGTCCGTAGAGGTCCCCGCGCGGCGGCCGGGGCCGTCCGTAGAACGCGGTCAGGTCGGCGCTGCGGCTGTCGAGCACGTGGTGCAGCTCGCCGAGGTTGGCCGCCTTGGTGCCGTAGCGGTCGCGGTCGGCCGCGCGCAGCCGGTGCAGGGACAGGACGGGGGCGTCTTCGAGCAGGGGCGGCTCCAGGCGGATGCGCTGCTGGTGCCAGGCCGGTGCCCGCAGGTCCGGCTCGCGCTCAAGGCGCTCCAGCACGATCTCTTCCTCGTGCACCCGGTAGCGCACCCACGCGCCGTCCAGGCCGTCCCGCGCGACGATCTCCTCCAGATCGAGCACGATCGCGTTGGGTATCCCCCAGCCCGATGCCAGGACGTTGGTGTGCGAGAGCGGGGTGATGGGCGCGGTGTTGAGGAATCCGGCCACGCGCGGCACGTCGTCGGGCAGGCAGGGCATGGCGACGATGTCGGCCCAGCCGAGTCCGGCCTCCGCTGCGGCGTACTCCTCGTGCGTGCGGAAGTACCGCAGCCGTCCGGTGGCTTCGCCGGGGTTGAGCGGGGTGCGGACCCGGGAGCCGAAGAGCTCGTGGCTGAGGATGCGCGGCACGAGCTGTTCGCTGATCGCGGCCAGCTCCTCCTCCTGCCCGTGGTTGGCCGGCTTCAGCAGCACCGGCAGGCGCCCGTCGACCCGTACGCGGACGAACTCGTAGAACAGCGTCAGGAGTTCGCCGTTCATGGTGTCGGCCTCGGTCGTCTCCAGGACGAGGAAGGTCCGCTCGCGGCCCTCACTGTCCTCGTCGGTGTGCAGGGACAGCACACCGAGCAGGAAGCGGCGTTCGGGATCCATGTAGACGGAGGCGTTGAACGCGTCGAGGTCCGCGTCGAGTTCGGCGAGTTCCATGCCGAGGACGCGGGTGGCTATGTAGTTGACGTGGAAGGGGTGGGCCGCGGTGTCGAGCAGGTGCCAGGTGTTCTCGGCGCGGTCGACGACGACTTTGAGGTAGGGGTGGCCCGCGAGGACCCCGGAAAGGGTGCGAAAGAGCGGCAGGGAAAGGTTCTCGCCGACGACCGTGCGGTCGGTGACCGGGTCGGCGGCGCCGGCGAACAGCTGGGCGGTCACGCGGAGACCTCCTCGGACGTGGCGGCGGGCAGGATGCGGGGCAGGGCGTCCACCACCGTCTCGAAGTCGCGCAGCACCGTACGGGCGTCGGTGGCCGAGAGCAGGCACAGGGCCGCCATGGTGTTGGCGCCCGCCGCCGGGTCGTAGACCGGCACGAGGCCGCCGTCGGGCAGCGAGCTCTCGGTGACCACCGACAGGTCGCTGCCGGGGCTGAGGACCACGTCCTTGGTGACGGCCGAGAAGTCCCAGATCTTGCGCTCCCGCCAGGCCTCGCCCGCGCCGTCGACCGCGAGGACGACGAGGGAGCCGGCCGCGCCGCGCGCCTGGGCCGGGGTGAGGGCCCGCTCGGGCCACGCGACCGGCCGCCCCGCGAGGTGGTCGACGAGCATGCCGACGAGGTCGAGCCCGAAGACCTCCTCGATCTGCGGCACCGTCATCGCGCCGCCGAACCGGGCGGCCGTCTCGATGAGCCACATGCCGCCGTCCGCGCCGAGCTTGATCTCGGTGTGCGTCCCGCAGTCCCGCAGCCCGAGGGCGTCGACGGCCTCGCGCGCCAGCGCCACCACCCGGTCCTGGGCGTCCTGGGACAGCAAGGCGGGGGTGATGCCGGCGCGCTCGGTGAACGGCTCGACCGTCGGCATCCGGCCACTGACGCAGACCGGGTGGAAGGTGCCGCCCGCCACCACGCCCTCGACGCTGACGTAGTCGCCCCAGCCGGGCTCGTCGAACCAGTGCGACGCGGTGCCCGTCACGATCTCCTCGACCACGAAGTGGCCCTGCGCCTCCGCCACATGGAGTTCGGCGTACCCCAACTCCGCCGATTCGGCCATCACTTCGCGGGAGCGGCGCCAGGCGGCGGACAGTTGGTGCGGGGCGCGGATGATCTGGTGCGCCGTGGAGCCCGCGCTCCAGGCCGCCTTGAGGAGCAGCGGGAAGGACAGGGCGCGGGCCGCCTCGTGCAGGTCGGCCTCGGTGTCGACGGCACGGAACGCGGGCTGCGACAGGCCGTGCTCCTGCCAGGTGCGGCGCATCAGACGCTTGTCGCGGGCCAGCGAGGCGGCTTTCCCGGCGCCCGCGAGTCCCAGCACTTCGCACGCCTCGGCCACGGCGACGACGGCGTACTCGGAGAAGGTGAGCACCGCGTCCGCGCCCACAGCCTCGGCCCGCGAGACGATCAGGGACACCAGGTCCAGCTGGCGCGCGTCGCCCGGCGTCACGACCGAGGCGCACAGGTCCCGGGCGGCGCCCGCGACCGAGGGAGGAAGAGCGCTGAGCGCCAGCAGGTGCACCTCTGCCCTCGCGGCCGTCCGGGACAGGACGTGACCGAGCGGCGGACCACCCTTGGCATGCACTAACAGCACCTTGCTCACTGAAGTTCGTCTCCATTCGTCTCGTGTGTCATGCGTCCGCGCCGGACGCGCCTCGCGCGCCGTGGGCGCCGGCGCCGTACGCGTCCCGCGTGTCGTCGTACCGATCGGTGATGCGCGTCGGGCGCGGGGCATCTCCCGGTGTACGTGTCGGGGCGTAACCACCCGCACACTCAAGGAGACCACGCGGCAGGCGTCCTTATCCTCACCCGGGGCGCCGGCCGTTCAGGCAAATGCCTGAGTCGCAGGCCGTGTTGGGGTCCATGGACGCTCCCGCGCGTGCTCACGCGCGGCCCGCACATGGGCCGAGAAACGAGCATGCGCGGGACCGGGACGGGATACCCATCGCGAGGTGACTGTGTGTCAGCCGAGCACATACGGGCTGTATACGGACGGAGAGACCGCTGATGGACGATTCCAGTCTCAAGGCACTGCTTGAGCACCTGCCGGTGTTCTGGTGGGAGGTCGACGAGCCGTGGCAGGTCGGAGAGCAGGGCGGCGGCGCCTTCGCCGACGCGGACACGGCGCGGCGCTTCCTGGAGCGGATGCGCCAAGAACTCACGGCCCCGGGAGGTCCGGCGCGTGCGGGCAGCAGACGGGCCCACTTCGACGGCCGCACCTTCGACGTGAGCTGGCCCCTGGACGAGAGCCGGATTCCGGGCCGCACGCGCGGCCTGGCCGTGGAGGTCGACGCGCGGCCCGACGTGCCGCGGCAGTACGCCGCGTTCGCGGGCCTGGTCAACCTCGCCCCGGCCGCCGCGTTCATCCGGGACAGCGAGGGACGCTACGTGTGGGCCAACCACGCCTACGCGCATCTGTACGGCACCGTCCCGCAGGCACTTGTCGGCAAGCGCATCGAGGACTTCGACGCTCCCGCCGAGGCCGCCCAGTTCCGCGCCCTCGACCAGGACATCCTCACGCGGGGCACGCCGGTGCGCCACACCCTGGACTACCGGCGGCCCGACGGCAGCGCGGGCCAGGCGGTGGGCCACCGCTTCCCCGTGCGGGAGAACGCGCGGACGTGCGTCGCCGGGATCTACGTGGACATCACCGATCATCTGCGCGCGATGGTCCAGCGCCAGGAGGCCGAGGACGACCTGCGGGCGCTGCGTGACCACAGCGGCCTGCCCTGCGCGCTGCTGTCGGCGAACGGACGGGTGGTCAGGGCGAGCGCCGCGGCGGCCGAGCTGTTCGACCTCAGCCTGCCCGACCTGGTGGGCCGCCGCGCGCACACCCTGCTGGCGCCCGAGCCCGGTCTCGACCGGCTGCACCGCAGGTGGAACGGGCTCATAGCGCGCCGCACCAGACGGGTGGAGACCTCGGCGGTGCTGGTGGACGCCCAGGGCCGCCAGCGCCGCGCACAGCTCCATCTGACGACGGTCGGCCAGTCCCTGGGCCGGGCCCGGCACGTCTGGGCCGTCGTCACCCACCAGAGCCTGGCGCACGAGGCGCACCCGTCCCTGACCGCCGCGCAGATCCGCATCCTGTCCCTGCTGGCGGCGGGCAGCAGCAACGGCGACATCGCCACGTCCCTGAACCTGTCCCGGCAGACGGTCGACTACCACCTCAGCCGTCTGCGCGACTTACTGGACGCCTCGACCCGGCCCGCTCTGGTGGCCAGGGCCTATGTCCTGGGCATCCTGGCCCCGCGCGCCTGGCCCCCGCGCTCCGCCACCGCGGCCCACCCGCTCAGCGCCGTCTGAGGCCACCTGACCCGCCCGGGCGCCCTCGCGGGCCCGGGCGGGTCCGTTACAGCCCCGCGTGTACGCGGTCGGGCGTGAGCGGCAGTTCCCGCACGCGGACGCCGGTGGCGTGGTGGACGGCGTTGCCGATGGCGGCGGCCGTCCCGACGATGCCGATCTCCCCGATGCCCTTGCTTCCCATGGGGTTGAGGTGGTCGTCCCGCTCGTCGATCCAGTGGGCCTCGATGTCGGGCACGTCGGCGTGCGCGGGCACGTGGTAGCCGGCGAGGTCGTTGCCCATGAAGGCGCCGGAGGCGGGGTCCACGGTGCCGCGTTCGGTGAGCGCCATCCCGAGCCCCATCACCATGCCGCCGATGAACTGGGACCTGGCGGTCCGTGCGTTGAGGATGCGGCCGGCCGCGTACACGCCGAGCAGCCTGCGCACCCGTACCTCACCGGTGTCGGTGTCGACCGCCACTTCGGCGAAGTGCGCGCCGAAGGCGTGCCGCGCGTAGGCGGACTCCTCGTCGGCCGTCCCCTTGGTGTCGGCGGTCGCCGTCAGACCCTCGGGGGGCAACGGGCCCGTGTGCTCCTGGAGTTGACGCACCAGCAGGCGGCAGGCCTCGTGCACCGCCCAGCCCCAGGAGGCCGTGCCGGAGGACCCGCCGGCGAGCGGCGCCTTCGGCAGGCCGGTGGTGCCGATCTCCGTACGGACCGACTCCACACCGACCCCGAGCGCCTGCGCCGCGACCTGGGTCAGGACGGTACGGGCGCCGGTCCCGATGTCGGTGGCGTTCACCCGCACCACGTGCAGCCCGTCGGGGTGGGCGGTGACGGTGGCGCGGCAGGGCGAGACGAGCACGGGGTAGGTGGCGGCGGCAACGCCGGTACCGCTGAGCCAGCGGGCCGCGCGCCGCGCCCCCGGCCGGGGGTCGCGGCCGGCCCAGCCGAAGCGCTCGGCGCCCTCACGCAGGCACTCCACGAGGTGGCGGCTGCTGAACGGCCGTTGGCTGTCGGGCTCTTGGGCGGGCTCGTTGCGCACCCGCAGCTCGATGGGGTCCATGCCGAGCGCGTCGGCCAGTTCGTCGACGGCCGACTCGAGGGCGTACATCCCGGACGCCTCGCCGGGCGCGCGCATCCAGGACGGGGTGGGTACGTCCAGAGCGGCGACGCGGTGGCTGGTGAGGCTGCTCGGGCTGCCGTACATCACGCGCGCGGGGACGGCCGCCTGCTCGACGAACTCCTTGACGCGGGAGGTGTGGGTGGTGACTTCGTGGATCACCGAGAGCAGCGTGCCGTCCGGCCGTGAGCCGAGGCGCAGCCGGTGGTCGGTCGGCGCGCGATGGCCGACGAGCTCCGGCAGGAGCCTCCTGGCCAGGGCGAGTTTGACGGGCCGGCCGGTGTGCAGGGACGCCATCGCCGCGAGCACGATGTGCGGCCGGGGCGTCCCCTTGGAGCCGAACCCGCCGCCGACGTGCTCGCACACGACCGTCACGCGTTCCTCGGGGAGCTCGAACAGCTCCGCGAGGACGGCGCGCACCGTGTCCCCGCCCTGGCTCGTGTCGTACGCCGTGAGGCGGCCGTCGTGCCAGTGCGCGGTCGCCCCGTGCGGCTCCATCGGGTGGTTGTGCAGGGGCGGGATCCGGTAGCGGACGTCGACGGTGACCGGGGCCTCGGCGAACGCGTCCAGTGGATCACCCCGGCGGCGCTCCGCCGGATGGCCGCCGTTGGCCTCGTCGGGGCGGTAGGCGTCCGCCAGGTTCTCGGCCAGGACCGACGCGTGCGGCTCCGTCTCGTAGGTGACCCGCACGCTCTGGGCCGCGGCGCGGGCAGCTTCGAGGGTGTCGGCGACCGCGAGGGCGATGGGCCATCCGTGGTGCGGGACCCGGAAGTCCTGGAGGATCGCGAGGGTCGGATCGTCGCTCTCGGCGAGCCGGGGCGCGGTGTCGGGGGTGAGGACCGCGAGCACTCCTGGCAGGGCGAGCGCGGCCGCCGTGTCGAGGGCGGCGACCCGGCCGCGCGCCACGGTGGCCGTGACCGGCCACGCGTAGGCGCATCCGGGGGGCGCGTACTCGGTGGCGTACAGGGCCTCCCCCGTCACCTTCGCACGGCCCTCGCGGCGTTCGATGGGCGCGCCGAGCGCGTTCGCTTGCGAAGCCATGGCGGGTCTCCTCGACGGTGGTTGGAGGGCGCGGTGGTTGGGGCGCGGTGGTGGGGGGGGCGGGGCCTCGATACGGCGGCGGTCAGGCCGTGGGGGTCAGCGAGGCGAGCACCTGTGTGGCCAGGTCGCGGGCGAGCGGCACCTTGTAGGCGTTGTCCCGCAGCGGCCGGGCCGCTTCGAGTTCGGCCTCGACCGCCCGCGCGAAGACGTCGGGGCCGGGGCGGGCGCCGAGGAGGGCGGCCTCGGCGCGCCGGGCGCGCCAGGGCCGGTGGGCGAGCCCGCCGAAGGCGAGGGCCGCGTGCCGGATCTCGCCGTCCTCCACGTGCAGCACGGCGGCCACCGAGGCGAGCGCGAAGGCGTACGAGGCCCGCTCGCGCGCCTTGCGGTAGCGCGAGAGCGCGCCGCTCGGCAGGGGCGGCAGCACCACGGCGGTGATCAGTTCACCGGGGCGGATCACGGTGTCCAGTTCGGGCCGCTCACCGGGCAGGCGGTGGAACTCGGTCACCGGCACGCTCCGGTGGCCTCCGGGACCGGCCAGCTCCACGACGGCGTCGAGGGCCGCGAGCGCCACGGACAGGTCGGACGGGTTCGTCGCCACGCAGTGCGGCGAGTGGCCGAGGACGGCGTGGTCGTGGTGGACGCCGTCGATCGCCGCGCAACCGCTCCCCGGCACGCGCTTGTTGCACGGTTTCGACAGGTCCTGGAAGTAGGCGCAGCGGGTGCGCTGGAGGAGGTTGCCGCCGGTGGTCGCCATGTTGCGCAGCTGACCCGATGCGCCACTGAGAACGGCCTGCGAGAGCAGGGGATGGCGCTCGCGGATCAGGGGGTGCGCGGCGAGGTCGCTGTTGCGTACGGTCGCGCCGACCACCACCGTGCCGTCGGGCCGCTCCTCGACGGTGTCGAGCGGGAGGCGGGTGACGTCGATCAGCACCTCGGGGCGCTCCACGCCCAGCTTCATGAGGTCGACGAGGTTGGTGCCGCCGCCCAGATAGCGGGCCTCGGCACGACCGCCGTGGGCGGCCGCGGCCTCTTGCACGCTGCGGGCACGCAGATAGGACACCGGCTTCACGTGATCACGTCCCGTACCGCGTCCACGATGTGCGGGTACGCCCCGCAGCGGCACAGGTTGCCGCTCAGGCGTTCCCGGATCTCCTCGTCGCTCAGCGCCACCGGCCCCTGCGGCGGCTGGGCCGCGTCGGTGACGGCCGAGGGCTGGCCGGCCCGCGCTTCGGAGAGCATGCCGACGGCCGAGCACAGTTGGCCCGGGGTGCAGTAGCCGCACTGGAAGGCGTCGCGTTCGAGGAAAGCGCGCTGGAGGGGGTGGAGATCGCCGTCGGCGCCTTCGGTGTCCGCAAGGCCCTCCACGGTCACGACATCGCAGCCGTCCAGCGCGACGGCGAGCAGCAGACAGCTGTTGGCGCGCCGGCCGTCCACGAGCACCGTGCACGCCCCGCACTGGCCGTGGTCGCAGCCCTTCTTGGAGCCCGTCAGGGCGAGGCGTTCACGCAACAGGTCCAGCAGGGTGGTGCGGTGGTCGACCTCGACGGCGTGGTCCGCGCCGTTCACGCGCAGGGTCACCTGTGATCCGGTGGCGCCGGGTGGAGCGTCATCGGGGCGCGGCCAGGGCGCGTAGCGCACCGCCGTCCCGGGGCCGCTGCGGGGCCCCTCGCTGCTTTCCATCGTTTCTCTGTCCCTCGCTCGGGACGGCCGGCCGCCGCCCGCGTCACCAGCGTCGTACAGCTCGCCGCGTGCGGCATCCCGACAGCCGCCGGACCGGAACGGGAGGGGCCCGCCGAGGCCGCCCCCCGTTCCCGGACCCGATTACCGCCGGCTTCGTGCCGGGCCTCACGGACCTCAGCTGTTCTCGGCCCGGAACATCCAGGCGTGCTTCTCCAGGTCGGCGGTGAGCGCGATGAGCAGGTCCTGGCTCACCGGGTCCGGCTCGTCGGTGGCCGCGATGCGCTCACGCATCCGCTCCACCACCCGGCCGAGCGCCACGACCATGACCTCCACCGCCTCGGAGTCCTTGATCCGTCCTTCGGGCACCGTGCCGATCACGCTGGATCCCGCCACGGTCGCCGCGCGCCCGTCCGGATTGACGCCGAGGGCCGAGGCCCGCTCGGCCACCGTGTCCGAATGCCGGCGCGCCGTGGTGACCACGTCGTCCAGCTGGAGGTGTACGGAGCGAAAGCGCGGGCCGACCACGTTCCAGTGCACCTGCTTGGCCGCGAGCGACAGGTCGACCAGGTCGACCAGCGCGCCCTGGAGGGCCGGGCCGACCACCTTCACCTGGGCGTCGGACAACGAGCTCTTCACCACAGTCACCGCTTCACTCCATCTCGCATCGCTTCGGCGCGCGGACCGACGTGCGGTCCGATATGTCGCCTTCCACTGTCCGCCTTCCTCGGAAAGGCGATTCCAAACAGGGGCGCGTCCAGGCCCGCCTCACCCGCAACCCGGGGGCCGTAAGCGGATGTAAATAATCCGTAAAGGCGCCGACCTGCGGCAAGCTGGTGAGCGCGGCGGCGCGGACGGCTATTGCGCGTCCTTCGTTACCTACATTTTCGGCCATTCACAACACCAACAGATGAACACCAGCCGACGCCGGATGTGCCCCCTTACCAGCAGAATTCAGTTTTTATAAATTGATCAAGACGTCTCCTTTTGATCGAATCTGCTTGCTATGTTTACAGCCCTGGGAGAGACGCGATCGCCGCACTGGGGGGCAGGATGGAAGCTCAGCCGATGTTTCAACTCGTCGACAGAGAAGCCGAGTTGACCGCACTCGACACGCTACTCGCCGAGGCGGCGGCGGGGCGGGGCGGCATCGCGCTGGTCAGCGGGCCCACGGGCAGCGGGAAGACGCGACTGCTGCAAACATTCTGTAAACAAGCGGAGAACTCCGGGGCTGTTATGTTGACCGCGGTGGCGTCCCGCGCCGAATGCGAGCTCCCCCTGGGAGTGATGGACCAGCTCTTCAGAAGCGAGACCCTTCCCGCCGAGTTCCGGGACCAAGTCAACGAACTGCTGGCGGAAGAGTTCCCCACCAGCCACGCCAAGGGCGCCGACCCAGCGCCGATGAATCAGCCGAGCATCACGGTGGCCCACGGGCTGCGGTCGCTGCTCCTGGAGCTCGGTGAGCGCGGGCCCGTCGTGGTGAGCATCGACGACCTCCAGTACGCCGACGAGCCGTCCCTGCAAATGCTGTTGTTCCTGCAACGCCGGATGAAGGCGTCACGAACACTGCTGCTGCTCGCCGAACTGTCCACGATCCGCTCCCCCCATCCGGTCTTCCACGCCGAGCTGTTCCGTCAGCCCAACTGCCGCAAGGTACGGCTGGAAATGCTGTCCCCCTCCGGCGCGCACGCCATGATCGCGGCCCGACTCGGACCGGCCAAGGCGCTGGAACTCACCGAGGCCTACCAGGAGGCGTCGGGCGGCAGCCCGCTGTTCCTGTCCGCGCTCCTCGACGACTACGAGGCGGTCCACCGCCTCCAGGCCGCGAGCCACGAGAGCGAGCCCGCCGTCCCGCAGGAGGCGTTCCGCAACGCGCTGACGGGCTGCCTCTACCTCGCCGATCCGGCGGACCTCAAGGTGGCCCGGGCGGTGGCGGCGACGGGCAAGGTCATGTCGCCGGTCTCGATCGGCCACATGCTCGGCCTGAACACCGCCACCGTGGAGCACGCCATCGCCTCGCTGACGGCGACCGGCGTACTGAACGCGGGGCACTTCCGCCATCCCGCCGCGCGGACGGTCATCCTGGAGCAGGTGGCGCCCGAGGACCGGCACGAACTGCATCTGCGCGTCGCCTCCGCGCTCCACAACGAGGGCGTCCCGCCCGTCCTGGTGGCCGAACAGCTCGTCGCCGCGAGCCGGGCACCCGAAGAGTGGATGATCAACGTCCTGCGGGACGCCGCCCACGCCGAACTCGCCGCCGGCCGAACGGGGATGGCCGGCGAATACCTCAAACTCGCCCTCACCGACTGCACCGACAGCCGTCAGCTCGCCGCCCTCACGGCGGACCGGATGCGCCTCGACTGGCAGAAGTCACCCCTGAAGGCCATGCGTCACGCCGTCCGATTAAAGATCGCGCTGCGCGAGGGCCACTTGAGCGGCCAGGACACCGGCGTGCTGATGCGCAGTCTGCTGTGGCACGGCCGCTACGACGAAGCACGCGAGACGCTGGCCCTGTGGGAGGCGATGGACGCCACGTCCGACCGGCCGCCCTCGGAGGAACTGGCCGCCTTCATCAACTGGATGACGTACTCCCATCCCTCGTTACTCACCCGCCTCTCCCCTTCCAGCGAGGCCGACGGTCCTGGCAGGGGTTCCGGGTCCGCCGGAGCGTGGGCGGGGGCCGAGGCGAGGACGGGCCAGGACCTGGTGCGTCCCATCGGGCCGCAGGCGGTGGCCGTTCTCTCCGATCTGCTCGACCAGGGTGCGAGCGACGAGGCCGTGACCAGCGCCGAGGGCGTCCTGCACAGCGTCGGCCTCGGGGTCGCCACGCTGGAGTCGCTGCATGCCGCACTGCTGACCCTGATCTGCGCCGACCGCCCCGACAAAGCCGCCTCCTGGTGCGAGGAACTGCTGAAGGAGGCCACGGAACAGGGCGCCCCGACCTGGCAGGCGGTGTTCGCCGCCGTCCGGGCGGAGGCGGCCTTCCGCCAGGGTGACATGGCCGCCGCCGTGCAGTACGGCGAGGAAGCCCTCACCCGGATACCCATGGCGGCCTGGGGGGTCGCCATCGGCGGTCCGCTGGCCAACCTGATCCTCGCCACGACCGTGCTCGGACAGCACGAGAAGGCGGTGAAGTACATCAGGCTCCCGGTGCCCGACACCCTCTTCGACGCCCGGTACGGACTGCACTATCTCAACGCGCGCGGCCACTTCCATCTCTCCACCGACCGCCCGGCGGCGGCCCTCGCGGACTTCGAGAGCTGCGGGCGCCTGATGAGCGCCTGGGGACTCGATCTGCCGTCGCTCATCTCCTGGCGTGGCGGAGCGGCGGAGGCCGCACTGGCCCTGGGTGAAAAGCAGCGGGCCCGCTCGCTCATGGAGGAGCAGCTGACCCGCCCGGGCACGCACCAGCCACGTACCCGCGGCGCCTCCCTGCGTCTGCTGGCCGCCGCCGCCGACCTCAAGGACCGCCCGGCGCTCCTCCAGGACGCCGTACGCCTCCTCAAGCCGGACACCGGGCGCTTCGAGCTCGCCCGCGCGCTGGCCGATCTCAGCGACACCTACTGGCAGTTGGGCGACCCCGCCAGGGCACGCGGCACGGCGGACCAGGCGGCCGAAATGCTCCAGGCGTGCCGGACCCATGCGCGCCCGCAGTCCGAACAGCCCTCCCAGCTCGCGCGGCCGGCGGGCCTGCCGTGGCCACAGCCACCGACCGGGCCGTCGCCGTCGGCCACCCCGCGTGAGCCTGCCAAGCCGGCGGGAGGCGACGAGCGGAAGCCGGCCGGCGCCGATGTGCTGACCGAGGCGGAGCGGCGCGTCGCCGAGCTGGCCGCGATGGGCGCCACCAACCGCGCGATCGGACGCAAGCTCTACATCACGATCAGCACCGTCGAGCAGCACCTCACCCGGGTCTACCGCAAACTCGGCATCAGCCGGCGAAGCGCGCTGGCCGCGCGGCTCAACGTGGAGCCGCCTCAGGCCGCCGCGGAGGCCGAGTCCGCCTGAGCGGGGCCCCGGGCTCGCGCGCCGGTCGGCCCCGCGCGGTCACGGCTGGTAGATCCATTCCAGATAGCGCTCGATCTCGTCCGCCGCGCGCCGTGTGCCTCCCGCACGGCGCGCCCGGCGCTGGAACTCTCTGACCCGACGGCCGGTCTCCCGGTCCTCGACGAGCGCGGCCGCCGCGTCCACCAGCGCCCGGGGTTCGGCGGCCCCGGGCGTCAGCCGCACGCCGAGTCCGAGCTCCACCATCCGGTCGGCCACGGCCCGTTCGCGCTCGCCCGAAGGGACCGCGACAAGTGGCGTATTGAAATAGAGGGATTCCATGACGCTGTTCAGATCGGCGTGACAGATGAATGCCGAGGCGCACCGCAGCACGACCGAACGCGGGGCGTGTTCATGGACTTCCACATTCGACAACGGGGCGGCTGCCTCGCGTACGGCATCCGCGTGACCGCCCGCCGACATCACCACATGCAGGGGCTTCCCGGCAAAAGCGTCCACGCACCGACGCAGGAACTCAGGCCCTGATTCCAGGAGTTCGGGGTCGAGAGCGAAGAACACCACGGGAAGTCCGCTTTTTGGGGGAAGCCAGCGCTCGTCCATCCGGCGTTCCGGTATGCAGGGGCCGACGAATGCCACGCGCCCGTCGAAGGAGTATCCGTCGGTCTGGAACTCCTTGGGAAGCAGGGCTATTGAAAGGGGCTCGGGCCGCGTACAGAAATCGTCCGGCGACAGCCCCGCGTTCGCCGCGGGGGCGACGAAGGAGAACAGCCTCTCGCGCACTCCCGCGGGCAGACCGCTGACACAATCGCCGGCGGGGGCAGGGGAGTCGGAGCCGGGAGTGCCGTCGGCCGCGGGGAAGTCGCCGGGGAACGACGGGAAGACCTCGGCGGCCGGACGCTTCCAGCGGCAGGTCAGCAGGCGCGCGGTGATCCGGGCGGAATCCTCGTACAGGACCAGGTCGGGCACGTCGTCGGCGAAGGCGGCATGGATCGACTCCGCGCAGTCGAGGGTGTCTTCGACCAGCACGGGATCCTGCGGCCCGGCACAGCGGCCGGGGCCGCCCGAGGGCGCGGCGGCGACACACGAGTCGTGTACCAGGACATTGACGCCGCAGGTGACATCGCGCCCGGCGAACTCCTGAGTGGTGACGTAGGTGACCCGGTGATCCCGGCGGTTCAGCTCCTGCGCTATCGGCAGCATCGAACGGGTCCCCGCATCGGCCGGACCACTGAGAAAGACAATGCTGTATCGCGACAGGGGGGGCACTTCGGCCATGCGTACGTTCTCCCCTTGCGTCCGGGGTACGGTTCCTCGCCTCCCGTGGCAGCCGGGGGCACGACAGGGAACTTGATTCGCCAACAACGCGCTCACGACGAGATCCCACCTGCGTTCAGGCGCCGGAGCGTACCACGCATGGCGGCCTCCGCGAATGGAGTCGGCCACCGTCATCCGAACCGCTCCAAATATGCCCGGTCCACCCGGGAATTAACCGAATGCACTACAAATATCCACACTTCCGGAATAAATATACTCGGCAAGTAAAAGTTTCACGGCGGGCGCTTGAGGTGCAGTGCACAGAGATGGGCCCGCCATCTCCATTGACGTTAATTAACTGTAAGCGTTTTCCCTGGACTCGACATATCCCCTAACCCCCCTAAGGGGTGTTTATTGCTGAATTCACGCCAAGCGCGGACGCATCTTGGCCGAGTCGCGCCAGTCGAGTGGGGACAGCGCAAAGCCCCGGTGCGCTGTAGGCGTCACCGGGGCCGGTCGCTCTCGGGGCCGGGGCCCCTAATCCGGTTGGTCAGTTTTTTTCTAGCGAGCCGAGCCACCTTTCGACGGCCAGAGCCGTGTCAGGTGCCGCGTTCTCCAGCAGAGTGAAGTGGTTCGCCTCGATTTCGCGCAGCGTGTGCCGAGCCGGCCAGGAGGAGCGCCAGCTTTCGTCGTTCTCGACCCGCGCGCTCACGCGGCGTGCGCTCTGCTCCATGAACGACTGCGTCGGGCGCACAAAAAGAACGGGCGCTGCGACCGGCTGGGGATCGCACCGGGTGATGAGCGAGCTGTAACGGCCCATGGCGGACAGCCGCGCCGCGGTGAAAGTGCCGAACGCGTCCTCGCGCTCCATCATCCCGCCCAGCATCTGCGCCCAGAGACCGTCGGACGCCCCCTCCCCCGCATCCGGTTCGCCTCCCGTCGCACTACCATCTTCGTCGCCGCTTGCGTCCGTGGGCAGATAGGTGTCGAGCAGCACGATCGCGGAGGGCGCCGCCCCCTCGCTCTCCAGGCGGGACGCCGTCGCGTGGGCGAACTGGCCGCCGGAGGAGTAGCCGACCAGCACGAACGGCTCGTCACCCGCCAGCCGCCGCACACTCGCGGCGAAGTGGTCGACGACCGCGTCCACCGACACCGGCAGCGGCTCCCCGTCCACGAACCCGGGCGGTGTCACGACGTGTACGTCGCGGACCTCCCTGAAGTTCGCGGCGAGCCGCGCGTACTGCTGGGCTCCGGCGAGCGCCATGGGCGAAGGGAAGCAGATCAGCATGGGCCCGCGCGGGCCACGGGCCAGCCGCACCGGTGCGCCCACGCGGTGCGAGGTCTCCAGTTCGGCGGCGGTCCTGAAGGCGGGACGCAGATCGGCCACCGCGTTCAGGACGGCCGTGCCCTCGGCCATCTTGCCCGCCTTCACGGCGGCCCGGAACAGCTCACTGAGCGTTTCGGGCAAGGGCGATGCCCCGACGGGCGACGCCCCGGTCACGGAAGCGACGGAGGAACGGACCGGCGCCACCGAAGGCGCAGAGCCCAACGCGGTACGCAAGTACGCGGCGAACCGGACCGGGTCGCCGAGATCGAACACCGCCGAGGCCGGGATCTCCACGCCGGTGGCGCGCTGGAGCCCCTTCCGCAGCTCCATGGCGGAGAGGGAGTCGATGCCGGACTCGAGGAAAGCCCGCTCGGGATCGACCTCTTGCACCGAGTCATGGCCCAGGACCGCTGCCACGTGTTCCAGCACCAGCTCCGTCAGGAGCTTGTCCTGTTCGGCGTCCGGGAGTTCGGCCAGGCGCGCGCGCAGCCGGTCCGCCTCCTGAGCGTCGGCAGCGGCGTCCTCCTGCCGAAGGGACACGGGAGCGATCCCGTCGGTGACGGTCCCGCCGAAGAGCGCCGGCGAGTCGATCCAGTAGCGGCGGTGCTGGAAGGGGTAGGTGGGCAGATCCACCGCCCGCGCTCCACTGTCCTCGTACAGTGCCCGCCAGTCCACCGGGGCTCCGCAGGCGTGCAGCAGTCCCACCCCCGCCAGTACCGTCCGGACCTCGTCACGCCGCTTGCGCGCCAGGGGAACGACGGTCGTCCGCTCGGCAGCGGCGGGTTCCAGGCAGGCCTGCACGAGCCCCGACAACACCGCGTCCGGCCCGACCTCCACGAACCGCGTCACCCCTCGCGCGGCAGCGGCGCGCACCCCATCGGCGAAGCGGACGGCTTCGCGAACGTGGGTGACCCAGTACTCGGGGGAGGTCAGCTGATCGGGTGTGGCGGTGTGGCCGGTGACGTTGGAGACGATGGGGACGCGGGGCTCGTGGTAGGTGAGTCCGGTGAGTACGTCCCTGAAGTCCTCCAGCATGGGGTCCATGAGGGGGGAGTGGAAGGCGTGGGAGACCTTGAGGAGGGTGGTCTTGCCGCCCTGGTCCCGTACCGCTGACACGACCTTGTCCACGGATGTGGCGGCGCCTGAAATGACAATGGCTCGGGGGCCGTTGACGGCGGCGATGGCCACGTCCTCGATGCCTTCGAGGAGTGTGAGGACATCCTCCTCGGTGGCCTGGAGCGCGGCCATCACACCGCCGTCGGGCAGGGCCTGCATCAGCCGTCCGCGTGCCGCGACCAGGGTGCACGCGTCCTCCAGGGAGAACACACCGGCCGCGTGGGCGGCGCTGATCTCGCCGATGGAGTGCCCGGCCAGCAGGTCGGGGCGTACACCCAAGGCTTCGGTCAGCCGGAACAGCGCGGTCTCGATCGCGAACAGGGCGGGCTGCGCGTACGCCGTCTGGTCGAGCAGCGCCGCTTCCGCCGACCCCTCCGCCGCGAACAGCACGTCCTTCAACGGCCGGTCCAGGAGCGGGTCCAGGTGCCCGCACACTTCATCCAGGGCGGTCGCGAACACCGGGAAGGCGGCGGCCAGTTCGCGGCCCATGCCGATCCGTTGCGCGCCCTGCCCGGTGAAGAGGAAGGCGGTCTTTCCTGTGGTGCGGGCGGTGGCTCGGGTGGTGTGGGGATGGGGGGTGTCGGTGGTGAGGGCGGTGAGGGCGGTGCGGAGTTCGGCGGGGTCGATGGTGGTGATGACCGCGCGGTGGTCGTGGTGGGCGCGGGTGGTGGCCAGGGCGTACCCGATGTCGGTGAGAGTGGGGCCCGTGGCGTCGTCGAGGAGGGGCAGGAGGCGGGCGGCCTGGTCGCGCAGGGCAGCGGGGCTTGCCCCGGAGAGCGGCCAGAGGATCGGGGTGGTGGTGGCCGGCCCGGGGCTCTCACTGTCCGAGGGTGCGGTGGCCGGGGCCTGCTCCAGGATGACGTGCGCGTTCGTCCCGCTGATCCCGAACGACGAGACGGCGGCACGTCGGGGCCTGTCCGCCGTCCATGGCCGGGATCGCGTCAGAAGTTCCACGCCGCCGGCGGTCCAGTCCACCTTCGACGACGGCTGATCCACGTGCAGGGTCTTGGGCAGCACGCCGTGACGCATCGCCATCACCATTTTGATGATCCCGGCGACACCGGCGGCGGCCTGGGTGTGACCCAGGTTCGACTTCACCGAACCCAGCCACAACGGGCGCTCCTCCGGGCGGTTCTGCCCATAGGTGGCGAGGAGCGCCTGGGCCTCGATCGGGTCGCCGAGGACCGTGCCGGTACCGTGCGCCTCCACGGCGTCCACCTGGTCCGACGACAGCCGCGCGTTCGCCAACGCGGCCCGGATCACGCGCTGTTGGGCCGGGCCGTTGGGCGCGGTGAGACCGTTGCTCGCGCCGTCCTGGTTCACCGCGCTGCCCCGTACGAGGGCGAGCACCCGATGACCATTGCGCCGCGCGTCCGACAGACGCTCCACCACCAGCACGCCGACGCCCTCGGAGAAGCCCGTGCCGTCGGCCGCGTCGGCGAACGACTTGCACCGGCCGTCCGCGGACAGACCCCGCTGCCTGCTGAAGTCGACGAAGGTTCCCGGCGTGGACATCACGGTGACGCCTGCCGCGAGCGCGAGCGAGCACTCACCATTGCGCAGGGCCTGCGCCGCCAGGTGCAGCGCGACCAGGGACGACGAGCATGCCGTGTCCACCGTCGCCGCGGGCCCCTCGAATCCGAAGGTGTAGGAGACCCGGCCCGAGACGACGCTGCCGCTGCCGTAGCTGTTGATGTAGTCGTGGTACATCACACCGGCGAACACACCTGTCCTGCTGCCGCGCAGGGTGCCCGGGTCCATCCGCGCGTGCTCAAGCGCCTCCCATGACGCCTCGAGGAGCAGCCGTTGCTGCGGGTCGATGGTGGGGGCCTCGCGCGGCGCCACGCCGAAGAAGGAGGGGTCGAAGTCGCCCGCGTCGTGCAGGAAGCCGCCGTGGCGGGAGTAGGAGGTCCCGTCGTGCTCCGGATCGGGGTCGTACAGGGCGTCCAGGTCCCAGCCCCGGTCGTCGGGGAACCCGGAGATGGCGTCGGTCTCCTCGCTGACGAGGCGCCACAGGTCTTCGGGCGAGCGGACCCCGCCCGGGTACCGGCAGGACATGCCGACGATGGCCAGCGGTTCGCGCGCCATCGCGGTCAGTTTTCGGTTCTGCTCGCGCAGGCGCTCGGTCTCCTTGACGGAGGTACGCAGCGCGTCGACGAGCTTCGCCTCGGGCGTCGCTTGGGACGCCGCGTGGGAGGTCCGCGCGGGCTGTGGAGGCCGACTGGGACGACTGGGCTCAGTCATGGCAGTGTCACTTCTCCCGCGTCGTGTCGTCGACGTCGACGTCGACGTCGACGTCGACGTCGAATGTGTCGTAGTCGTTCTCGGAGCCGTACTCGGAGCCGGATGCGTAGGACGTGTCATAGGCACTGCCGTCGCCGGTGGTGGAGCCGTCGGCGTCGCCGTACGGGGAGGTGTCACCCGAGCCTGAGCCCGGACCGGAATCCGCGAGGGCCATGCTGATCAGGGCCTCGGCGTCCATCGCGTCGATGGAGTCCGCCGCCTTGTCCGCGTCACTCGTCGCGAGGCCGGCCTCGACCCCGGCGAGTTCCAGCAGGCTGTCCATCAGACCTGCCTCCCGCAGCCGGGACAGCGGAATCGCGGCGAGCGCCGTACGGATGCGGTCCTCGGCCGAGCCGGCACCCGGTTCTCCCGTCTCGTCCTCCACTTGGGGAGCGAGCTCTTCCCACAGGTGATCCGCGACCGCGCGGGTGCTCGGGTAGTCGAAGATCAGCGCGGCCGGAAGGCGCAGCCCCGTCGCGGCGTTCAGGCCGTTACGGAACTCCACGGCTGTCAGCGAATCGAATCCCAGGGCGTTGAACGACTGGTCGGGGTCCACCGTCTGGGTGTCGGCGTGTCCGAGCACCACCGCCGCCTGTGTCCGTACCACCTCGATCAGGAGGTCCTTCCGCTCCGACGCCGGAGTCCGTGCGAGGCGCGCGCGCAGACTCTGCGCGTCCGCCGGCGATTGCGTCTGCGCCTGCGCGGTCCTGCGGGCCGGCGTGCGCACCAGGCCCCGGAAGAGCGGAGGCAGCTGCCCGTCCCCGCCCTGCGCCATGGCGCGTACGTCCAGGAGGGCCGGTACGAGGAGCGCGTCGGCCGGTGAGCCTGCGGGGTCCTGACCGAGCACGGCCGCGTCGAACAGCGCGAGGCCCTGTTCGGCGGTGAGTGCCCCGGCGCCCGACCGCGCCATCCGGTGCGTGTCCGCGCCGCTCAGGCCGCTTGCCATGCCACCGTCGTCCGCCCACATGCCCCAGGCCAGCGAGCTTGCCACCAAACCCTGGGCCCGGCGGTGCTGGGCCAAGGCGTCGAGGAAGGAGTTGGCCGCCGCGTAGTTGCCCTGCCCCGGCACGCCGAGAGCGCCGGCGATGGAGGAGAAGAGCGCGAACGCGGACAGGTCGAGGTCACGGGTCAGCTCGTGCAGGTTCCAGGCCGCGTCGGTCTTCGGCCGCAGCACCGTGTTCATGCGCTCCGGTGTGAGCGAGCCGATGACACCGTCGTCGAGAGTGCCCGCGACATGCACCACGCCGGTCAGCGGGCGGTCCGACGGGACGGCCGCCAATACGCCGGCGAGCTGATCGCGGTCGGCGACGTCACACGCGGCGAACGTCACGGCGGCGCCCAGTCCGGACAGCTCGGCCTCGATCTCGGCGGCGCGGGGTGCCTGCGCGCCGCGCCGGCTGACCAGCAGGACGTGGCTCACTCCGTGCTCGGCGACCAGGTGCCGGGCGACCAGGGCGCCCAGGGCGCCGGTGGCGCCGGTCACCAGAACCGTGCCTTCGGTGTCCCAGACCTTCGGTTCTTCGGCGCTCCGGGCGGCAACCGCCGCCCGCGCCAGCCTCGGCACGAACAACACGCCCTCGCGGACGGCGAGTTGTGGCTCATCCGTCTGCACGGCCCGGGGCAACGCGGCGAGGGACGCCTCGTGGCCGTCCACGTCGACCAGCACGATCCGGCCCGGATTCTCCATCTGCGCCGACCGTACGAGACCGCCCACGGCCGCACCCGCGAGATCGCTGACGTCACCGGCCGCCGTGGGCACCGCGCCCCGCGTCACCACCACGAGGGTCGCGTCGGCGAACCGCTCGTCGTCCAGCCACAGTTGAAGGTCGGCGAGGGCCCGATGCGTGCGCTCGCGTACGGCTTCCGCCATGGCGCTGCCGCCTCGGGTGCCGCTTCCGTCTTCCGTGCGTACGTCCGCGAGGACGGGCAGCACGATCACGCCCGCGTCCCCGGCGTCCCGCAGCTCCGGTACCACCGCGCTGCTGGGCACGGTGGTGGCCAGAGTCTCGGACCACTCGGAGGCGGCGCCGGTGCCGACGACCACCCACTTGCCGAGCTCGGCCGTAGTAGTCGGAGCGGTGACGGAAGACACCGGCGTCCAGTCGACACGGAACAGCGAGTCGTGGAACTCGGTGCGCACCTGGGCCAGTTGCTCTTCCGTGATCGGCCGGACGTCCAGCCGTTCCACGGAGGCGACGGCGCGACCGGCGGCGTCCGCCACCTCGACGGACACCGCGCCCACACCAGCACCCGCGCCCAGGCCCGAGGCCGGGGACACCGGGCGAACCCGCACCCGCAACGCCGACGCACCCGTGGCGAACAACTCCACACCCGACCACGCGAACGGCAGACCCGCCCGCTCCTCCCCCACACCCATCAAACCCACCGCATGCAACGCCGCGTCCAGCACCGCCGGATGCAACCCGAACCCCTCCACACTCACACCCTCCGGCAACACCACCTCCGCGAACACATCCCCGCCCAACCGCCACGCCGCACGCAAACCCCGGAACACCGGGCCATACACCAACCCACCCTCCGCATACCGCTCATACACACCCTCCACCGCGACCGGCACCGCCCCCACCGGAGGCCAGACGCCGAACTCGGTCTCCTGCGAGCCGTGCTCCGCACTCGTGCCGAGCACACCGGTGGCGTGTCGCGTCCACGACGCGTCACCGGACGCGTCCTCGACGCGCGAGTGGATGCTGAAGGCACGGTGACCGGCGTCGTCGGGCGCGTTGACCACGAGCTGCGTGTGAACCACGCCGTGCTCCGGGAGCACCAGCGGAGTCTCCAGGGTCATCTCGGAAAGCACCCCTGCCCCCACCTGGTCACCGGCTCCGATCGCCATCTCGACGAAGCCGGTACCGGGGAAGATGACGGTGTCACCCATGGCGTGGTCGGCGAGCCAGGGCTGCGTGCGGGTGGAGAGCCGCCCGCTGAAGAGCAGCCCGTCGGACTCGGCGAGTACGACGGCCGCGCCCAGCAGGGGGTGATCGCCGGTGCCGGAGGCCGCCCCGAAGGGCGAGTAACCGTCGATCCAGTAGCGCCGGCGCTGGAAGGGGTACGTGGGCAGGTCGACCGGCCGGGTCGGGGCACTGGTGAGCAGGACGGGCCAGTCGATCGTGTGGCCGGTGGTCCAGAGACGGGCCAGCGCGGTGAGGGTTTCGGCTTCCTCGGGACGGTTGCGGCGCAGGAGCGGAATGAACACGGCGGCCGTGTCGTCGTCCAGGGCGCTCGGGGCCATGGCGGTCAGGACCGCGTCGGGGCCGATCTCCAGGAACGTACCCGCACCTTCGGCGGCCAGCGCCTGGATGCCATCGGCGAAACGGACGGCTTCGCGGACGTGCGTGACCCAGTACTCGGAGGTGGTGAGTTCACCCGGCGTCGCGGTGCGGCCGGTGACGTTGGAGATGACCGGGATGCGGGGCTCGTGGTAGGTGAGACCGGTGAGTACGTCCCTGAAATCCTCCAGCATGGGGTCCATCAGGGGTGAGTGGAAGCCGTGAGAGACCTTGAGGAGGGTCGTCTTCCCGCCCTGGTCCCGTACCGATGCCACCACCTTGCCCACGGAGGCGGCGGCGCCCGAAACCACCACCGCACGCGGCCCGTTGACAGCGCCGATCGCCACGTCCTCGACGCCTTCGAGGAGTACGAGGACATCCTCCTCGGTGGCCTGGAGCGCGGCCATCACGCCGCCCTCGGGCAGGGCCTGCATGAGCCGTCCGCGCGCCGCGACCAGGGTGCAGGCGTCCTCCAGGGAGAACACGCCGGCCGCGTGGGCGGCACTGATCTCGCCGATGGAGTGCCCGGCGAGCAGGTCGGGGCGTATGCCCAGGGCTTCGGTCAGCCGGAACAGCGCGGTCTCGATCGCGAACAGTGCGGGCTGCGCGTACGCCGTCTGGTCAAGCAGCGCCGCTTCCGCAGACCCCTCCGCCGCGAACAGCACGTCCTTCAACGGGCGCTCCAGGAGCGGGTCCAGGTGCCCGCACACCTCATCAAGAGCGGTCGCGAACACCGGGAAGGCGGAGGCCAGTTCACGACCCATGCCGATGCGCTGCGCACCCTGACCGGTGAAGAGGAACGCCAGCCGTCCCTCGGCCCGAACCCCCCGCACAACGTCAGGGTTCGTCTCACCGGACGCCAACGACCGCAAGGCCACGAGCAGTTCGTCGCGCCCAGAGCCAACCACTACCGCACGGTGCTCCAACTGCGCCCGCTTCGTCGCAAGCGCCACTCCGACGTCGACCGGGTCCGGGGCACCGGCACCCTCCAGCAGGTCCAGCAGACCTGCGGCCTGCGCGCCGAGTGCCGCCGTGTTGGCCGCCGAGACCGGGAGGGCCAACCTCCTTACGGCGGACGGGAGTTCCGGCGACGGGGTCGGCTCCGGCGTGGTCGGTTCGGGGGCCTGCTCGATGATGACGTGGGCGTTCGTGCCACTGATACCGAAGGACGAGATCGCCGCGCGCCGCACTCTCTCGGTGTCCCAGGGGCGGGACTCCGTCAGCAGCTCCACCCGGCCGGCCGACCAGTCCACCTTCGACGACGGCCGGTCGACATGCAGGGTCTTGGGCAGGACGCCGCTGCGCATCGCCATGACCATCTTGATGATGCCGGCCACACCGGCAGCGGCCTGCGTGTGACCCAGGTTCGACTTGATGGACCCGAGCCACAGCGGTTGCTCGGCGGCACGGTCCCGCCCGTACGTGGCAAGCAGGGCCTGCGCCTCGATCGGGTCACCCAGAACCGTGCCCGTACCGTGCGCCTCCACCGCGTCGATCTGGTCGGGCGACAGCCGCGCGTTCGCCAACGCCGCCCGGATGACGCGCTGTTGGGAGGGACCGTTGGGCGCCGTCAGACCATTGCTCGCGCCGTCCTGGTTGACCGCGCTGCCGCGTACCACCGCGAGCACCTGGTGGCCGTTGCGGCGCGCGTCCGACAGCCGCTCCACCACCAGGACGCCCACGCCCTCGGACCATCCGGTGCCGTCAGCCGCCTCCGCGAAGGACTTGCACCGGCCGTCACCCGCGAGGCCGCGCTGCCGGCTGAACTCGATGAAGGTGGCGGGCGTCGACATCACCGTGACGCCGCCGACGAGCGCCAGCGAGCACTCGCCGCCCTTCAACGCCTGGACCGCGAGGTGCAGTGCCACCAGGGACGACGAGCACGCCGTGTCGACGGTGACCGCCGGGCCCTCTAGGCCGAAGGTGTAGGCGATGCGCCCGGAGACGATGCTGCCGGCGCTGTGGCTGGTCGGGTAGTCGTGGTACATCAGGCCGGCGAAGACACCGGTCGAGCTGCCCTTGACGGTCGCGGGGTCGATGCCCGCCCGCTCGAACGCCTCCCAGGATGCCTCGAGCAGCAGTCGCTGCTGCGGGTCCGTGCTCAGCGCCTCGTTCGGGCTGATGCGGAAGAAGGCGGCGTCGAAGTCGGCGGCGTCGTGCAGGAAGCCGCCCTTGTTCACATAGGTGGTGTTCGGGCGCTCGCCGCTCGGGTCGAAGATCGCGCCGGTCTCCCAGCCACGGTCCTCCGGGAACTCGGACACCGTGTCGAGTCCGTCGGAGACCAGTTTCCACAGGTCCTCGGGGGACTCGACGCCGCCGGGGTAGCGGCAGGACATGCCCACGATGACGATCGGGTCGTCGCTGACGGGCCCGGCGCTCTCCACCGGTGCGATACCTGTGGTGTCGAGCGTGCCCAGGAGTTCGTCGTGCAGATGGGCGGCGAGGTCTCCGGCGGTCGGGTAGTCGAAGACGAGTGTGGCCGGCAGGCGCAGACCGGTCGCCGCGTTGAGGCCGTTGCGCAGTTCGACCGAGGTCAGCGAGTCGAAGCCCAGGTCGTTGAACGCGCGGTCGGGCGCGATGGCGGCGGGCGTCGCATGGCCCAGTACATCAGCGACCTGCCCGCGCACCAGGGTGAGCAGCGCGCGCTCCCGCTCGGCCGGTGCGAGGGCGGACAGGTGGTGGTGCAGGTTGTCGGCGGTGGCGCCATCTCCTACGGCAGCGGTACGCCGCACGGTGGGTACGAGCTGATGGTAGAGGGGCGGAAGGGCCGGGCCCTGTGCTCGCAGTGCGTCGACGTCCAGACGTACCGGCACCAACGCCGCGTCCGCCCGGGCCCCCACACCGAACAAACGCAACCCGTCATCCTCCGTCAGAGGCAACACACCACCCCGCGCCATCCGCGCCACATCACCCTCCGACAAACCACCACCCATACCACCCACACCACCCCACAAACCCCACGCCAACGCCGCACCCCGCAACCCCGAACCAACCCGCCACTCCACCAACCCATCCAAAAACGCGTTCGCCGCCGCATAACCCCCCTGCCCCGGAGCACCCAACACCCCAGCCGCAGACGAAAACACCACAAACGCGTCCAACTCCAACCCACACGTCAACTCATGCAAATTCCACCCACCCAACACCTTCGGCCGCAACACCGACTCCAACCGATCCACCGACAACGACCCCACCACACCGTCATCCAACACACCCGCCGCATGCACCACCCCACACAACGGAAACTCCTCCGGAATCCCCGCCAACACACCAGCCAACTCACCCCGATCCGCCACATCACACGCCACCAACTCCACCGACACCGCACCCAACCCCAACAACGACTCCACCAACTCACCCGCACCCTCAACACCCCCACCACGCCGCGACGTCAACACCAAACGCCGCACCCCACACACCGCCACCAAATACCGCGCCACCACCACACCCAAACCACCCAAACCACCCGTCAACAACACCGTCCCATCCTTACTCCAACCACCCACACCCGCGCCCACGCCATCATCAACACCCTCAACCGGCACCGGCACCGCCGCCCGCACCAACCTCGGCACAAACACCCCACCACCCCGCAACGCCACCTGCGGCTCACCCACACCCAACACACCCACCACATCACCCACCGCGAACCCAGACTCCTCCACATCCACCAGCACAATCCGCCCCGGATGCTCCGCCTGCGCCGACCGCACCAAACCACCCACCGCACAACCCGCCAAATCCACCACACCCACACCACCAGCAGACACCCCACCCCGCGTCACCACCACCAACCGCGACGACACAAACCGCTCATCCACCAACCACGCCCGCAACCCACCCAACACCCGACCCAACACACCACTCACACCCACCGGAACACCACCCGGCACCTCACCCGCAACACCCACCTCATCAAACGCCCGCAACACCACCACACCAGGCGACCCCACCACACCCGCCACACCCTCAGCATCCCCCACAACCACAACACCACCATCAACCACACCACCCGACACCCCAGACACCGAACCCGCCGACACCCACTCCACCCGATACAACGACTCGGGGAACTCGGCCCGGGCCTGCGCCAGTTGCTCCTCGGAGATGGGCCGGACATCCAGTCGGCCAACGGTGGCCACCGGGCGCCCAGCCGCGTCCGCCACCTCGACGGACACCGCGCCCACGCCCGCACCCGCACCCAGGCCCGAGGCCGGGGACACCGGGCGAACCCGCACCCGCAACGCCGACGCACCCGTGGCGAACAACTCCACACCCGACCACGCGAACGGCAGACCCGCCCGCTCCTCCCCCACACCCATCAAACCCACCGCATGCAACGCCGCGTCCAGCACCGCCGGATGCAACCCGAACCCCTCCACACTCACACCCTCCGGCAACACCACCTCCGCGAACACATCCCCGCCCAACCGCCACGCCGCACGCAGACCACGGAACACCGGGCCATACACCAACCCACCCTCCGCATACCGCTCATACACACCCTCCACCGCAACCGGCACCGCCCCCACCGGAGGCCAGACGCTCAGATCCGACCCGCCGGCACCGCCGGGCGCGCCGGCAGCCAGTACGCCGGTCGCGTGCCGGATCCAGGACGTCTCCGTCCCCGCGTCCTCGCCGCGCGAGAACACACGTACCGCGCGCACACCCGAACCACCCTCGGGCGCGCCGCCCACCACCACCTGCACCTGCACACCACCACGCGACGGAAGCACCAACGGCGCCTCCAACGTCAACTCCTCCAACACCCCGCACCCAACCTGATCCCCCGCCCGGATCGCCAACTCCACGAACCCGGTGCCGGGGAAGAAGACCGAGCCGCCCACCACGTGGTCGGCCAGCCAGGGCTGGGTCTGCGCGGAGAGCCGGCCGGTGAAGAGGAACCCTTCCGAGTCGGCGAGCGCGACGGCCGCGCCGAGGAGCGGGTGGTCGGTCGCGCCGAGACCGATGGCCATCGGGTCGCCGTGATCGGTCGGGGTCTGGGACCAGAACCGGCGGCGCTGGAAGGCGTAGGTCGGCAGCTCGACCTCGCGGGCACCGCTGCCCTCGAACACGGCGGGCCAGGCGACGTCACCGCCCGCGGCGTACAGCCGGCCGAGGCCCGCCAGCAGGGATCGCGCCTCGGGGCGCCCCTTGCGCAGCAGCGGCACGCACACGGTCCCCTCGGCGCGATCCGTACCGTCGGGCGCCTCGGCCTCGGCGAGGCACGTCTGCGCGAGCCCCGTCAGTACGCCGTCCGGACCCACCTCCACGAAGCGTGTCGCTCCGCGGTCCGCCGCGCCGCGCACCCCGTCGGCGAAGCGCACCGCTTGGCCGACGTGCCGCAGCCAGTAGTCCACGGATTCCAGCTCCCCTTCCGCGGCCACGTCGCCCGTCACGTTGGACACCACGGGCAGGCTCGGCGCGGTGAACGTCAGGCCTTGGAGGACCTGGCGGAAGTCGGCCAGCATCGGCTCCATCAGCGTGGAGTGGAAGGCGTGCGACACCTTCAGGCGGGACGTCTTGCGGCCCTGGGAGCGCAGGCGTTCCGCGACCTCCTCCACAGCCGCTTCGGGGCCGGACAGGACGACGGAGCGCGGACCGTTGACCGCGGCGAGGCAGGCTCCCGCCGACGTCTCCAGCAGCGGAAGGACCTCCTCCTCGGTGGCCTCGACCGCGATCATCGCCCCGCCGTCCGGCAGGGCCTGCATGAGCCGGCCGCGCGCGGCGACCAGCGCGCAGGCGTCGGCCAGGCCGAGGACTCCGGCGACGTGCGCGGCCGCGATCTCGCCGATCGAGTGGCCCATCACGAAGTCGGGCCGTACGCCCCAGGAGCTGATCAGCCGGTACAGGCTCACTTCGATCGTGAAGAGGGCGGGCTGGGCGAACGCGGTGCGGTCGAGGAGCGCGGCGTCCGCCGATCCATCGTCCGCGAACAGCACGTCCTTGAGCGGTCGTTCGAGCTGTCCGTCGAAGTGCCGGCAGATCTCGTCCCACGCCTGCCGGAAGGCGGGGTACGTCTCGTACAGTTCGCGGCCCATTCCGGTCCGCTGGGCTCCCTGGCCGGTGAACAGGAACGCGGTCTTGCCGTTGACGCGCGCCGTGTCCTGCGGCGTGGTCGCCTCGGCGAGCGAGCGCAGACCGGCCACCAACTCGGCGGTGTCCGCGCCGAGTACGGTCGCCCGGTGCTCCAGCGCGCCGCGCTTCGTCGCGAGCGACCAGCCCACGTCCACCGGGCGGAGCGCTCCGTGGTCCTCGACGTAGGACGCGAGTCGCGCGGCCTGGGCGCGCAGGCCGTCCTCGCCCCGGGCCGAGACGACCCACGGCACCACGGTGTCGCCGGGCAGCACGACATCTTGCGTCGGCTCGTCCGCGCGGTCGGGGGCCGCCTCCTCGATGATGACGTGGGCGTTCGTGCCGCTGATGCCGAACGACGAGATGCCCGCGCGGCGCGGCCGGTCGACGTTCCATTCGACGTCCTCGGTCAGCAGCCGCATCGCGCCCGCCGTCCAGTCGACGTGGGTGGACGGCTCGTCCACGTGCAGGGTCCTGGGCAGGACGCCGTTGCGCATCGCCATGACCATCTTGATGATCCCGGCCGCGCCGGCCGCGCCCTGGGTGTGCCCGATGTTGGACTTGACCGAGCCCAGCCAGAGTGGCTGGTCGGCGGCGCGTTCCTGTCCGTACGTCGCCATCAAGGCCTGCGCCTCGATCGGGTCGCCGAGGACCGTACCCGTGCCGTGCGCCTCGACGACGTCCACGTCGGCGGGGCTCAGCCGCGCGTTGGCCAGGGCCTGGCGGATGACGCGCTGCTGGGAGGGGCCGTTCGGCGCGGTCAGGCCGTTGCTCGCGCCGTCCTGGTTCACGGCGGAGCCCCGTACGTGTGCGAGCACGCGGTGGCCCTTGCGCCGCGCGTCCGAAAGGCGCTCCACCACGAGCAGGCCCACGCCCTCGCCCCAGGCCGTACCGTCGGCACCGGCGGCGAACGCCTTGCAGAGGCCGTCGCGGGAGAGGCCGCGCTGGCGGCTGAACTCCACGAAGGCGGCGGGCGAAGCCATGATCGTCACGCCGCCCGCGAGGGCGAGATCGCACTCGCCGTTGCGCAGGGCCTGGATCGCGAGGTGCAGCGCCACCAGGGACGACGAGCACGCCGTGTCCACGGTGACCGCCGGACCCTCGAGGCCGTAGGTGTAGGCGATGCGCCCGGACACGATGCTGCCGGAGCTGTTGCTGCCGGTGTAGTCATGGTAGACGAGGCCGGCGAAGACACCGGTGTTGCTGCCCTTCAGCGTCGCCGGGTCGATGCCCGCCCGCTCGAACGCCTCCCACGAGGTCTGCAACAGCAGCCGCTGCTGCGGGTCGGTGATGAGGGCTTCGTTCGGGCTGATGCCGAAGAAGTCCGCGTCGAAGTCCGCCGCGTCGTGCAGGAATCCACCCTTGCGTACGTACGTGGTGTCCGGGCGGGTCTCGGTGGGATCGTAGAGGCGGTCGACGTTCCAGCCCCGGTTGTCGGGGAAGTCGGTGATGGCGTCGTCGCCGTCGGCGACCAGCTTCCACAGGTCCTCTGGCGACTCGATGCCGCCGGGGAAGCGGCAGGACATGCCCACGATGACGATCGGGTCGTCGGCGCGCGCACCGGCCGTCGGCAGGACGGTGGCGGCGGCCACGTGTCCCGAGACCTCGGACAGCAGGTGGGCGGCGAGGTCTCCGGCGGTCGGGTAGTCGAAGACGAGTGTGGCCGGCAGGCGCAGACCGGTCGCCGCGTTGAGGCCGTTGCGCAGTTCGACCGAGGTCAGCGAGTCGAAGCCCAGGTCGTTGAACGCGCGATCGGGCGCGATGGCGGCGGGCGTCGCGTGGCCGAGCACTGCGGCGACCTGCCCGCGCACGAGATCGAGCACCACTTCGTGACGTTCGGACTCGGCCAGCGGCGCGAGACGTTCACCGAGCGAGCCGGCGGCCGCGATCGCGGTGCGCGCGCCGGCCTGCCGACGCGCGGGCCGTCCGGTGAGGCGGTGGTAGAGGGGCGGCAGATCCGGGCCCTGTGCTCGCAGTGCGTCGACGTCCAGACGTACCGGCACCAACGCCGCGTCCGCCCGCGCCCCCACACCGAACAAACGCAACCCGTCATCCTCCGTCAGAGGCAACACACCACCCCGCGCCATCCGCGCCACATCACCCTCCGACAAACCACCACCCATACCACCCACACCACCCCACAAACCCCACGCCAACGCCGCACCCCGCAACCCCGAACCAACCCGCCACTCCACCAACCCATCCAAAAACGCGTTCGCCGCCGCATAACCCCCCTGCCCCGGAGCACCCAACACCCCAGCCGCAGACGAAAACACCA
The DNA here is from genome assembly GCF_042869775.1 of Streptomyces sp. NPDC006711. Classification (NCBI taxonomy): domain Bacteria; kingdom Bacillati; phylum Actinomycetota; class Actinomycetes; order Kitasatosporales; family Streptomycetaceae; genus Streptomyces; species Streptomyces sp. NPDC006711. The sequence continues at coordinate 12,321 of NZ_JBIAGO010000004.1, read as the reverse complement.
CAAACGCGTCCAACTCCAACCCACACGTCAACTCATGCAAATTCCACCCACCCAACACCTTCGGCCGCAACACCGACTCCAACCGATCCACCGACAACGACCCCACCACACCGTCATCCAACACACCCGCCGCATGCACCACCCCACACAACGGAAACTCCTCCGGAATCACAGCCAACACACCAGCCAACTCACCCCGATCCGCCACATCACACGCCACCAACTCCACCGACACCGCACCCAACCCCAACAACGACTCCACCAACTCACCCGCACCCTCAACACCCCCACCACGCCGCGACGTCAACACCAAACGCCGCACCCCACACACCGCCACCAAATACCGCGCCACCACCACACCCAAACCACCCAAACCACCCGTCACCAACACCGTCCCATCCTTACTCCAACCACCCACACCACCCGAACCCGCACCACCATCAACACCCTCAACCGGCACCGGCACCGCCGCCCGCACCAACCTCGGCACAAACACCCCACCACCCCGCAACGCCACCTGCGGCTCACCCACACCCAACACACCCACCACATCACCCACAACAAAATCAGACTCCTCCACATCCACCAGCACAATCCGCCCCGGATGCTCCGCCTGCGCCGACCGCACCAAACCACCCACCGCACAACCCGCCAAATCCACCACACCCACACCACCAACAGACACCCCACCCCGCGTCACCACCACCAACCGCGACGACACAAACCGCTCATCCACCAACCACGCCTGCAACCCACCCAACACCCGACCCAACACACCACTCACACCCACCGGAACACCAGACGCCAGGTCCCCCGACACATCCCCCAGCACACCCACCTCATCAAACGCCCGCAACACCACCACACCAGGCGACCCCACCACACCCGCCACACCCTCAGCATCCCCCACAACCACAACACCACCATCAACCACACCACCCGAACCCAACCCACCAACCGACACCCCCGACACCGAACCCACCGACACCCACTCCACCCGATACAACGAGTCAGGGAACTCGGTGTCGCTGCCACTGGCGAGCTCGGACGCCTGGGTGGGCCGGACGGTCAGGGACGCGATGGAGGCGACCGGCGCGCCGAGCGAGTCGGCGACGGCGACCTCGAAGCTGTCCGCGCCCAACGGGGAAAGCCGGACGCGCAGCGCGGACGCACCGGTGGCGTGCAGCGTGACGCCGCGCCACTCCGCGTTCAGGCGCAGACCGGTCGCGGCACCCTCGCCGGGCGCGGCGTCCAGGAGTGCCAGCCCCTGGAGGGCCGCGTCGAGGGCGGCCGGGTGCAGGCCACACCGTTCGGCGTCCTTCGCGGCCCCCTCGTCCAGGGCGACCTCGACGTACAGGACTTGGTCCTCGCGCCAGGCGGCCTTCAGGCCCTGGAAAGCCGGACCGTAGGTCATGCCGGCCTCTGCGTACCGGCCGTACAGGCCGTCGACCGGAACCGGTACCGCCCCTGCCGGGGGCCACACGGCGAAGTCCGCGTCGGCCGTGTCATCGCGTGTCCCGGCGACGAGCAGACCGGTGGCGTGTCGCGTCCAGGACGCGTCGCCCACCGCGTCCTCGCCGCGCGAGAACACACGTACCGCACGCGCGCCCGAACCACCCTCGGGCGCACCCACCACCACCTGCACCTGCACACCACCACGCGACGGAAGCACCAACGGAGCCTCCAGCGTCAACTCCTCCAACACCCCGCACCCAACCTGATCCCCCGCCCGGATCGCCAACTCCACGAACCCGGTCTCGGGGAAGACGACCGAACCCGCGGCGGCGCGGTCGGCGAGCCAGGCGTGGGTCGCCACGGAGAGACGGCCCGTGAACAGCGCGCCGTCCGAGTCCGCCAGCATCATCGAGGCGCCGAGCAGGGGGTGATCAGCGGAGTCGAGCCCGATCGAGGCGATGTTGCCGACGTCCGCCACGTTCTTGATCCAGTAGTGCTGCCGCTGGAAGGGGTACGTGGGCAGGCTGACCGGCTGACTCGGCGTACTGGCGTGCAGGGCCGCCCAGTTGACGGCGTGACCTGCCGTCCAGAGCCGGGCCAGCGCGGTAAGCGCCTCCGTCTCCTCCGGGCGGTTGCGGCGCAGGAGCGGGATGAAGGCGGCAGTGGTGTCGTCGTCCAGGGCGCCTTGGGCCAGGGCGGTCAGGACCGCGTCGGGGCCGATCTCCAGGAACGTGGTCACGCCTTCGGCGGCAAGCGTACGGATGCCGTCGGCGAACCGTACGGCTTCGCGGGCATGGGTCACCCAGTACTCGACGGAGGTGAGCTGGCCAGCTGTGGCGATACGGCCGGTGAGGTTCGACACCACCTGCATGCTCGGCTCATTGAACGTCAGACCCGACAGTGCCGCCCTGAACTCCTCAAGCATGGGGTCCATCAGGGGCGAGTGGAAAGCGTGGGAGACCTTGAGCCGGGAGGTCTTGCCACCCTGGGCCCGTACCGCTTCCACGACCGTGTCCACCGACGCGGCCGCGCCCGAAACCACCACCGCGCGCGGCCCGTTGACGGCGCCGATCGCCGCGTCCTCGACACCTTCCAGCAGGGCGAGAACGTCCTCCTCGGTGGCCTGGAGGGCAGCCATGACACCGCCCTCGGGCAGCGCCTGCATCAACCGCCCGCGCGCCGCGACCAACGCGCACGCGTCCTCCAACGAGAACACACCAGCGGCGTGGGCGGCGCTGATCTCGCCGATGGAATGCCCGGCCACCACATCCGGCCGCACACCCAACGACTCCGCCAGCCGGAACAGCGCGGTCTCGATCGCGAACAGCGCGGGCTGCGCGTACGCCGTCTGGTCAAGCAGCGCCGCCTCAGCCGGACCCTCCTCTGCGAACAGCACGTCCTTCAACGGGCGGTCCAGGAGCGGGTCCAGGTGCGCGCACACCTCATCAAGGGCGGTCGCGAACACCGGGAACGCGGCGGCCAGTTCACGCCCCATACCGATTCGCTGCGCGCCCTGACCGGTAAAGAGGAACGCCAGCCGCCCTTCAGCCCGGACACCGCGCACGACACCACCCGGGTGCGCCTCGTCCGATGCCAACGCCCGCAATCCCGACACGAGTTCATCGCGTCCGGTGCCGACGACCACCGCGCGGTGCTCCAGCTGCGCCCGGGTCGTGGCGAGCGCCACGGCAACGTCCGCCGGCTCCGGTGCGTCCGCGTCCTCCAGCACGCCCAGCAGACCCGAGGCCTGCGCGGCCAGCGCAGCCGCGTTGGCCGCCGACACCGGAAGCGCCAACGCGCCGACGGCAGAGGGCCGTTCGGCCGTAACCGACTCGGCGGGCTCCGCAGCAGGCGCCTCCTCCAGGATGACGTGGGCGTTCGTGCCGCTGATCCCGAACGAGGACACACCCGCACGACGGGGCGAGGCCGTACCGTCCCACCGCACTTCCTCGGTCAGAAGACGCACCTGGCCGGCCGTCCAGTCCACCTTCGTCGACGGCTCATCCACGTGCAGGGTCCTCGGCAGGACACCGTGGCGCATCGCCATGACCATCTTGATGATCCCGGCCACACCGGCAGCGGCCTGCGTGTGACCCAGGTTCGACTTCACCGAGCCCAGCCACAGCGGGTGCTCGGCGGCGCGGTCACGTCCGTACGTGGCCAGCAGTGCCTGCGCCTCGATGGGGTCGCCCAGGACCGTGCCCGTGCCGTGCGCCTCGACCACGTCCACCTGGTCCGCCGACAGCTGCGCGTTCGCCAGGGCGTCCCAGATGACGCGCTGCTGGGAGGGGCCGTTGGGGGCGGTGAGGCCGTTGCTGGCGCCGTCCTGGTTGACGGCGGAGCCACGTACGACCGCGAGGACGGGGTGGCCGTTGCGCCGCGCGTCCGACAGACGCTCCACGAGCAGCATGCCCGCGCCTTCGGACCAGCCAGTGCCGTCCGCGGTTTCCGAGAACGCCTTGCAGCGGCCGTCGCTGGCCAGTCCGCGCTGCTTGCTGAACGCGATGTAGGGGCCGGGGGTCGCCATCACGGTGGCGCCGCCCGCGAGCGCGAGGGTGCACTCGCCCTTGCGCAGCGCCTGGATCGCGAGGTGCAGCGCCACCAGGGACGACGAGCACGCCGTGTCCACGGTGACCGCCGGACCCTCGAGGCCGAGCACGTACGAGATGCGGCCGGACAGGACGGCGGCGTTGCTGCCGGTGGCCATGTAGGCCTCGGCCTCTTCCGGCAGCTTCAGGTCGAAATAGGTCTGGCCGTTGGTGCCCACGAACACGCCGACGCGGCCGCCGCGCAGCGCGTCCGGTGCGATGGCACCACGCTCGAAGGCCTCCCAGGACGCTTCGAGCAGCAGCCGCTGCTGCGGGTCCATCGCCAGTGCCTCGCGGGGCGAGATGCCGAAGAAAGCGGGGTCGAACTCGGCGGCGTCGTAGAGGAAGCCGCCCTTGCGCGCGTAGTCGGTGCCGTCGTCCGCTCCCGTGCCGGCCTCGATGTCCCAGCCCCGGTCCTCGGGGAAGTCCCCTATGGCGTCGGCCCCTTCGGCGAGCAGCTGCCACAGCTCCTCGGGCGAGTGCACGCCGCCGGGCAGCCGGCAGCTCATCGCGACGATGGCGATGGGCTCCTGCCCGGCGTTCTCGATCTCCCGCAGCTGCTGCTTGGTGGCATGCAGGTCCGCGGTCGTCCGCTTGAGGTAGTCGAGGAGCTTCGCTTCGTTCACGTTCGCCATCAGGGCCTCGCCGTGTGTCGTTTCCCGGGAACTGCGCATGCGGGAGGTTCGGGAAGTGGAGTGGTAAGAGAAGGGGAGCGGGGGCGGATCAGCGGCTCAGGACAGCCCGAGTTCCTTGTCGAGGAAGTCGAAGACGTCCTCGGCCGACGCGGTGTCGAGGCGGTCGGCGACCGTGGGGCCGCCCGTGGGGCCCGTGCTGCCCGCCTCACTGACGGCACTGTCGGCGTGCGTGCGCGCGTTGAGCCGGGTGATCAGTTCCTGGAGCCGGTGGCTGATCCGGCTGCGTTCGATCTCCTCGACGGAGAGGGCCGCCGCGACGGATTCGATGCGCTCCAGCTCGGCGAGGACCGGTACGGCGGGTGCTGTCTCGCTCGCGCACAGCTCGCCGTGCAGGTGCCTGGCCAGGACATCGGGGTTGGCATAGTCGAAGAGCAGGGTGGCGGGGAGCTTCAGGCCGGTGACGGCGCCCAGACGGTTGCGGAACTCGACGGCGGTGAGCGAGTCGAAGCCGAGCTCGTTGAAGGCGCGGCTCGACTGCACGGTGCTCGCGCTGTCGTAGGCGAGGACGAGGGCGACCTGGCCGCGCACCAACTCCAGTACTTCGCGGCGCTGTTCACTCTCCGGCAGGGCGGAGAGCCGGGCGATCAGGTCGCCGGCCGCCTCGGCCGGGGCCGTCGGGCCGGTGGCGCCGGGGGCCGAGGTGGCTCCGGCGCGCACTTCCGGCAGGTCCGCGATCAGCGGGCTCGGCCGGGTCGCGGTGAATCCGGCCGCGAGCTGGGGCCAGTCGGCGTCCAGTACGCCGACGACGGTCGTTGTCCGCTCCAGGGCGCGCTGGAGCGCCGTGAGGCAGATGCCGGCGTCCATCGGGGCCAGGCCGCGCCACCAGGAGCGGTCCTGCGAGGCGTCCTCGCCGGCCATGCCCCCGCCGTCCCAGGGGCCCCAGGCGACGGAGGTGGCCGCGAGGCCGAGAGCGCGGCGGTGCTGGGCGAGGGCGTCCAGGTAGGCGTTGGCCGCGGCGTAGCTGCCCTGTCCGGCGCTGCCGAGCAGCCCGGCGATCGAGGAGAATGTGACGAACGCGGTCAGCGCGTGGTGCTGGGTGAGTTCGTGCAGGTGCCGGGCGGCTTCGGCCTTCGGGCGCAGGACACCGGCGAGGCGCCCGGGGGTGATGGACTCCAGTACGCCGTCGTCGAGGACGCCCGCGGTGTGCATGACGGCGGTCAGCGGCTGGTCCTCGGGGATCTGCTGGAGCAGCGCTTCCACTGCGGCGCGGTCGGCGACGTCGCAGGCCGCGATGGTCACCCGGGCGCCGAGCGCGGTGAGTTCGGCGGTGAGTTCGGCGGCGCCCGGCGCCTGCGGACCGCGCCGGCTGGTCAGCAGGAGGTGGGCGGCGCCGCGACGGGCGAGCCAGCGCGCGACGTGCGCGCCGAGCGCGCCGGTGCCGCCGGTGATCAGGACCGTGCCCTGGGGGTTCCAGGTGACGTGGCCGTCTCGAGCCGTGGTTCCCGCGATGGTCGTGTCGGCGGGGATGTGGACGAGCCGGCGGCCGAAGGTTCCCGACGCGCGTATGGCGATCTGGTCCTCCGGGGCGCTCTCCTGGCCGGTCTCGGCACGGGTGAGCGCGGAGACGAGGCGGGCGGCGGCGGACTCGTCGGCGTGCGGCGGCAGGTCGATGAGTCCGCCCCAGCGCTGCGGCTGCTCCAGGGCGACGACCCGGCCCAGACCCCAGACCGGGGCCTGCTCGGGGTGGGGCAGTTCCTCCGCCTCCCCCACCGCCACGGCGCCGCTGGTCAGGCACCACAGGGGGGCTTCGATGGCGGCGTCGCCCAGGGCCTGGGCGAGTGCGACGGTGGCGGGCAGGGCGTGCGGGCCCGTGGTGAGGGCGAGCAGGGAGACGACGGCGCGCACGGGTGCCTCCGCCTCGCACGCGGTCCGCAGGTGGTCCGTGAGCGCGCTCCTTGCGGCGTCGTCCGTTTGGTCCGCCGTGTCGGCCAGGGAGGTCAGGGTGGCGTCGTCCACCGTGATGAGACGCGGTTGCGCGCCGTGGGTGCCCAGGGTGTCGAGGAGCCGGTCCGTCCAAGCCTGGGCCTGCGGCCCTTCGGGGGCCACGATCAGCCAACTGCCCGCTGTGGACGTGGAGTTCGGGGCGGTTTCGGTGAGGGGCCGCCAGTCGATCCGGTAGCTCCAGGCGTCGGCGCTCGCTTCCTTCACCCGGCGCGAGCGCCACGACGCGAGCAGCGGGAGCAAGGTGTCCAGCGAGTCGCGCTGGGGACCGGGTTCAGCGCCGAGCGCGTCGGCGAGCGTCCCGGTGTCGGTGCGTTCCACGGCGTCCCAGAAGGCCGCGTCCCCCGCGCTGCCGGGTACGGTACGGGACGCGTCGGCGGCCGCGCCAAAGCCTTCGGCGGCCTCGCCCTCCCACCAGTAGCGCTGACGCTGGAAGGGGTAGGTGGGCAGCTGGACCCGGCGTCCGCCCCAGGTCTCGGCGACGGCGTGCCAGTCGACCGCGGTGCCGTGGACGTGCAGTTCGGCGAGGGCGCCGATCAGGGCGACCGGCTCGGGCCGGTCGGCGCGCAGTACCGGTACGAAGGTGAGGTCCTGGCGGTCGGCGTCATCGGCCAGACACTGCTGGGCGAGCGCGGTGAGGGTGGCGCTGGGGCCCAGTTCCACGAAGGTGGTGACGCCGTTCTCGCGCAGGGTGGCCACGCCGTCGCTGAAGCGGACGGTCTCCCGCACGTGCCGCACCCAGTAGTCCGCCGACGTCAACTCGCCCTCGCCGCAAAGCTTTCCGGTGAGGTTGGAGACGACGGGAAGGCGGGGCTCGCTCATCGGCAGGTCTGCGACAATCTTGCGGAAGTCCGCGAGCATCGGGTCCATGCGGGGAGAGTGGAAGGCGTGGCTGACGCGCAGGCGCGATGTCTTGCGGCCCTGCTCCTTGAGCTGCCGCGCGGCACTCAGCACGGCGTCCTCGTCGCCGGAGAGCACCACCGAACGTGGGCCGTTGACGACGGCCACACCGAGCCGTTCCCCGAGCAGCGCCCGCACGTCCCCCTCGGACGCCTCGACGGCGACCATGGCGCCACCGGCGGGCAGTTCCTGCATGAGCCGGCCCCTGGCCGCCACCAGGGCACAGGCGTCCGCGAGGGTGAACACACCCGCGACGTGCGCGGCCGCGAGCTCTCCGATGGAGTGGCCGATCAGCAGGTCGGGGCGTACGCCCCAGCTCTCCAGGAGCCGGAAGAGCGCCACCTCGACCGCGAAGAGGGCGGTCTGGGTGTATCCCGTGCGATCCAGCTCGTCCGCGCTGCGCCCCTCATCCGGCTGCTCTCCGCCAGGCCACATCACGTCGCGCGACGGCCGGTCGAGGTGGGGGTCGAGTGCGTCGCAGACCGCGTCGAGTGCGGCCGCGAACACCGGCTCGTGCGCGTACAACTCCTGTGCCATGCCGAGGCGTTGGGCGCCCTGCCCGGTGAACATGAAAGCGGTGCGCGCGCCGGGCCCGCGTGGGGTGCCCAGGATCAGACCCGCGCTGTCCTGCGCCGTGGCCAGCGCGTCGAGTCGGCGCAGCAGGCCGTCGCGGTCGCCGGCGACGACGACGGCCCGGCGGTCGAAGGTGGCGCGTGAGGTGGCCAGTGAGAACGCGATGTCGGCCGGGGTGTCCTGCCCGGCGGCGACCTGGGTACGCAGCCGGGCGGCCGCCTCGCTCAGCGCGTGGTCATCGCGTGCCGAGAGCAGGAAGGGCAGCGTCCGGGCGGCGGACGCGTCCGTCGCTACGTCCGCCGAGGAGTCGGTGGGCCGCTCGGGGTCCTCGACGGTGGCGGGCGCGGGGGCTTCCTCGATGATGACGTGCGCGTTGGTGCCGCTGAGCCCGAACGAGGAGATGCCGGCCCTGCGCGGCTGTTCGCTCCCCCACGCCACCGGCTCGGTCAGGAGCCGCACGTTTCCGGCGCTCCAGTCGACCTGCGGTGTCGGTTCGTCGACGTGCAGGGTGCGGGGCAGTACCTGGTGCTGGATCGCCTGCACCATTTTGATGATGCCGCTGACTCCGGCGGCGGCCTGCGCATGTCCCATGTTGGACTTCACCGACCCCAGCCACAGGGGCCTTTCGGCCGGGCGGTCCTGGCCGTAGGTGGCGATGAGCGCCTGCGCCTCGATGGGGTCACCGAGCACCGTGCCGGTGCCGTGCGCCTCGACCGCGTCGACATCCCGCGCGGTGAGCCCGGCGTCGCGCAGGGCCTGGCGGATGACGCGCTGCTGGGCGGGTCCGTTGGGGGCGGTAAGACCGTTGCTGGCGCCGTCCTGGTTGACGGCGGAGCCGCGTACGACCGCGAGGACGGGGTGGCCGTTGCGCCGCGCGTCCGACAGACGCTCCACGAGCAGCACGCCCACGCCCTCGGACCAGCCCGCGCCGTCCGCCGCCCCCGCGAAGGACTTGCAGCGTCCGTCCGACGCGAGTCCGCGCTGCCGGCTGAACTCGATGAACATCTCGGGCCCCGCCATCACGGTGACCCCGCCGGCCAGCGCGAGTGAGCACTCGCCGTTGCGCAGGGCCTGCGCGGCCAGGTGCAGCGCCACCAGCGAGGACGAGCACGCGGTGTCGACCGTCACGGCGGGGCCCTCGAAGCCGAAGGTGTAGGCGACCCGGCCGGACACCAGGCTGCCGGCCGTGCTGCCCCCGGCGTAGTCGTGGTACATCAGACCCGCGAAGACACCGGTCCTGCTGCCCCTGAGGGTGGCCGGGTCGATACCCGCCCGCTCGAACGCCTCCCAGCTGGTCTCCAGGAGCAGCCGCTGCTGGGGGTCCGTCTCCGGGGCCTCCCTGGGGCTGAGGCCGAAGAACACCGGGTCGAAGTCCCCGGCGTCGTACAGGAAACCACCCTCGCGCACATAGCTGCGGCCGGGCCTGCCGGGCGCGGGGTCGTACAGCGCGTCCATGTCCCAGCCCCGGTCGGTGGGGAACTGGCCGACCACGTCGGTGCCTTCGTCCACCACCCGCCACAGGTCCTCGGGAGAGGTGACACCGCCCGGATAGCGGCAGCCCATGGCGACGATCGCGATCGGCTCGTGCTTGCCGTCCTCGACCTCACGCAGGCGGCGCCGGGTCTCCTGGAGGTCGGCCGTCGCACGCCGCAGGTAATCACGCAGCTTCTGGTCGTTCGCCATCGGTGTCTGAGCCAATCTGAGGTCTGTCGAGCGATACGGGGGCAGGAATGCGGGGGTACGGATACGCGGATGTACGGATGCGTCGCGTGCGCGCGGGACCGGTGGCGGGCCGGCGGATCCCGGGCGTGGCCCCGGCCGTCGCGGCCGGGGCCACGCCCGGCTAGGGCAGTCCGATCTCGTCGTCCAGGGCCGCGAACAACTCCTCGTCCGTCGCCGACTCGTAGTCCCTGCGGACATCGGCGTCCGGCGCCGCGCCACGCCGCGCCCGCCAGGTCCGCGCCAGCGTCTCCAGCCGCGCGGCGACCTCCGTGAACTCGGCTTCGTGCTCGTCCTCCCCCGGGGGCGAGGCGAGCAGCGCCGATTCCAGACGGTCGATCTCGGACAGCAGCGATGCTCCCGGCGACGCCTCCGGCACGAGTTCGGCCGCCAGGTGCGCGGCGAGCACCGTGGGCGCCGGGAAGTCGAAGACGAGGGTCGCCGGCAGCCGCAGGCCCGTGGCCGCGTTGAGCAGGTTGCGCAGATCGACGGCGGCCAGCGAGTCGAAGCCGATGTCCTTGAACGCCCGCTCCGGGTCGATGTGTTGGCCGCTGCCGTGCCCGAGTACGGCGGCCGCGTTGTCCCGGACCAGGTCGAGCAGGAGGAGCTGACGATCGGCGTCCGACAGACCGGACAGCCGCAGCGGGAGAGCGTTGGCGGCAGCGGGCGCCGGGCCCGTGCGACGCACCGGAGTGCGGACGAGCGTACGCAGCAGCGCGGGCACCGGGCCGCCCGGCGAGCTCAGCGCCGCCGTCTCAAGGCCGACCGGTACGAGCACCGGGGCGTCGCCCGGCTCAAGGGCCGAGTCGAGCAGCGCGAGCGCCCGGTCGGTGGGCAGCGGGCGCATGCCCATCCGCCGCAGGCGCTCCAGGTCGGCGTCGGCCAGCTCGCCCGCCATGCCCTGGGTCTCCGACCACAGCCCCCAAGCGAGCGAGAGTCCCGGCAGACCCTGGCTCCTGCGGTGACGGGCCAGCGCGTCCAGGAAGACGTTCGACGCGGCGTAAGTGGCCTGCCCGGCCCCGACGAAGAGACCGGCCGTCGAGGAGAACAACACGAAGGCCGACAGTGGTTGACGCTTCGTCAGCTCGTGCAGATGCCAGGCAGCATCCGCCTTGGGCCGCAGCACTCCGTCCAGGCGCGGCGCGCTCTGCGTCTCGATGAGGCCGTTGTCGGCGATCCCGGCCGTGTGGATCACGGCGGTGAGGGGGCGGCCCGCCGGAATGTCGGCGAGCAGCTTCTCCAGCGCGGTACGGTCCGCCACGTCACAGGCCACGATCATCGTTTCGGCACCCAACTCCACGAGTTCCTGTCGGAGTTCGGCGGCGCCCGGCGCGCCCTCGCCTCTGCGGCTCACCAGCAGGAGCCGGCGCGCGCCGTGCCGGGTGACCACGTGCCGGGCCACGGCCGCGCCGAGGCCGCCCGTTCCGCCGGTGATCAGCACGGTGCCCTCAGGGTCCCAGCCCCGGGCGGCCGCCGTCGGCCCATCGGCGACGGCGCCTCGCTGTTCCCGTACGAGCCGTGGCTCCCACAACAGCCCTTCGCGCAGGGCGAGTTCAGGTCCTTCGGCGGAGGCAGCGGCCCGCAGGAGGCGGCCGGTGGAAATGGCGGGATCGGCGCTGGCCCGTCCGTCCCAGTCGAGAAGCAGCAGTCTCGCGCCGGGGTGCTCGGCCTGCGCCGAGCGCACCAGCCCCCACATCGGGGCCCGCGCCAGATCGACGGTGGTCCCTGCCCCGGCATCGGGGCCCTCGGCGCCGCTGGTGAGGATCACAAGCCGGGAGTCGGTGAGCCCCGGGTCCGACAGCCAGTCCTGCACGGTGGCGAGCACCCGGGCCGTCGCCTCACGCATCCGGTCCAGGAGACCGTCCCCGTCGGCTGCGCCGTCCCCGTCCGCGTCCGTGACCGCGTCATCGTCCACGCAGCTGAGAACCACGAAGTCCGGTACGGGACCGGAAGCCGCCCTGAGCTCCGCGAGGTCGGGGAAGACGGCTGCTTCGCCACCGAATGCCTGCGCGACCCGACCGCTGTCTCCACCGCCGACGATCGCCCAGTGGCCCACGGGCGCCTCGGCCGGTGACCACTCGGTCCGCTCGGTCCAGGTCGGCCGCAACAGCGCGTCGTCACTCCCGGCCGCCGCAAGTTGGCCGGCACTCACGGCACGCGCGGCGAGCGAGCGGATCGAGATGACCGGCGCGCCGCGCGCATCCGTGGCCGTGACCGTTGCCTCGTCCGCACTGTGCGAAATCACTCTCACCCGCAGCGATGTGGCGCCCGTCGCGTGCACGGTGACACCGCTCCACGCGAAGGGCAGCCGGGGCCCTGCGGCACCGTCCTGGCTGTCCCTCTCATCAAAGAGGTTGGCGTGGAGTGCGGCGTCGAGGAGGGCGGGGTGGAGGGCGAAGGTGGTGGCGTCGTGGTGTGCGGTGTCGGGGAGGGTTACTTCGGCGAGGATG